>CANRDC010000097.1 GCA_947629245.1 uncultured Oscillospiraceae bacterium
GGCGTGGCGGAGGGCTCCGGGGATGGTTCCGGCGTGGCGGAGGGCTCCGGGGACGGCTCGGGCGTGGCGGAGGGCTCCGGGGACGGCTCGGGCGTGGCGGAGGGCTCCGGGGACGGTTCGGGCGTGGCGGAGGGCTCGGGCGACGGCTCGGGCGTGGCGGAGGGTTCCGGGGACGGCTCGGGCGTGGCGGAGGGCTCCGGTGACGGTTCCGGCGTGGCAGAGGGCTCAGGCGATGGCTCGGGCGTAGCGGAGGGCTCCGGGGATGGCTCGGGCGTGGCGGAGGGCTCAGGCTCCGGGGCCTCATAGCGAAAGACGGGATACCCCATGTTCTGGCCCGGCCCGGCCTGCGTAAAGGCTCCGCCCAGCCGGGTGGGAAAGACGCTGTCCTGCATCAGGGCGGTGGACTCGGAATGCAGCGCCCCGTTGAGGGAGCTGTCCTCGGGGGCGGCCACGCCTGCCAGAGTCCCGGCCAGGTCCCTGTCATACCAGACGTTGGAGACGCTGCCGCCCTGGACGTACCCGGCGAAGGCCCCCGAGGTGGCTCTGCCGCCGACGACGAAGGCCGCGGCGTAGCTGTCTCTCACCGCAGGCGGGCTGAACGCGCCGCCAAAAAAGCCGCCCGCGTAGATCCCGGCGTCGTTGCACACTACGGCGGCGGTGGTATAGCAATTGGCGATGGACCCGCCGCCCTGGATGCAGCCGATGAACCCGCCCACATAGACGGTCTGGAGGAAGGACCCGCTGCCTGCGGCGGCGCCCCGGGCAGCCACATGGTCCATGACGGTCCGGCCCGTGGCCTTGCCCGCGACGACGCCTGCGGCGGCGCCGTCCTCCGAGGCGGACCACCCGTTGGCGGTGACCTGGGCGGTGACCAGCACGTTTCGGACCGTGCCGTTCACCATCCGTCCCGCCAGACCTCCCACGGCGGTGGGGCCATTGGCGGTGACATATGCCTCCAGGGTCAGGTTTTCAATGGCCGCGTTGCGTACCTCCGCAAACAGGCCCGCGCCGCCGCCTTCCCCGCCGGTGACGGCAAGGCCGGTGATGGCGTGGCCGCCGCCGTCGAAGGTGCCCTGGAAAATGTAGGAGAGCCCCTTTTCCGGCTGCCCGATGGGCTCGAACGCCCGTCCGGCCATATCGATATCGGCGGTCAGCGTCACGGTCCGGCCCGCGTAGCTCTCGCCCGCGTTCACGCTCGCGGCAAAGGCCAGCAGTTCCTCGGCGCTGCCGATAGCCGTGACCGCGCCGGGCTCCGCCTGGGCCTCGGACCGGACCAGCGTCAGGAGCAGGGCGGGCAATAACAAAAAGCCGACCAGGCGGCCGGCTCTCTTCCATCGTATACGCATGTTCGATACCCCTCTCACGATTTGATCTTGCGATGGAGAGGTCGTTCGGCCTCGTCCCATTGTATACAAGGCAAGGCTTGTTTGTGCGCGGGCGGGTCCCGGTTGTCTGTGAGGGGGGAATATGGTATAACAGACGCTGCGCGCTGTTATACCGAAAAGATACCGGTCGTGCTCCTGGCTTGCGCCGGAACCGCACGACATGGTATAGTGGAGGAAAAACGGGAGGCGACGGAACGGTATGACCCATGAACAGCGACGGATATGGCTGATCGAGGCGCTTCTGGCGGAGGAGCCGGAGCGTCTGCGGTACAAGCTCCCCACGGCGGAGCGGGAACAGAAGGATCTTTTGCGGGCGCTGATGAACGTGCGTCCGCCGAGGCCGGTCAGCCGGGAGTTTCTCGCCGTCCAGGACGAGTATCTGTCCGAGGAGGTGAGACGGGCCGGGATCGCGGACTGCGCCGGACTGCCCTCTTCCGCCCTTGACGGGCGCGTCTGCCTGTGGCAGGGCGACATCACCACGCTGAGGGCCGACGGGATCGTCAACGCCGCCAACAGCGGCATGACCGGCTGCTACCAGGCCCTGCACGAGTGCGTGGACAACATCATCCACAGCAAGGCGGGGGTCCAGCTACGCCTGAAGTGCGACGAGATCATGCGCGAACAGGGCCATGAGGAGCCCGCGGGACGGGCGAAGATCACCCCGGCGTATAATCTGCCGTGCAAGTACGTCCTGCACACGGTGGGACCCATCGTCCGGGGCGAGCTGACCGAGGAGCACCGGGAGACGCTCCGGTCCTGCTATCGGTCCTGCCTGGCCCTGGCCGAGGCGTCCGGCCTGCGGACCGTCGCCTTTTGCAGCATCTCCACGGGGGTGTTCATGTTCCCCAAGGCGGAGGCGGCAAGGATCGCCGTGGACGCGGTGAGAGAGTTTCTGGACGGCCACGGGGGCGTCGAGAAGGTGATATTCAGCGTTCTGAGCGACGCGAACTATGATATATACAGGAGCATACTGGGATAACGCCCATAAAAGACTCGTCCCCGGCCGGTACGCATCCGGTCGGGGACGAGCTTGTTCTATTATCTCACATCAGCGGAGCCGCCGCTTTCAGCAGCGCCCCGGCCAGGCGGGTGGACAGCTTCTGGTTCGCCGCGTCCTGCCGGGTGATCTCCCGGCACTTGGGGAAGGTCTCCTCGAAATCCCGGAGGACGTCCCCCACGATGGGGGACTTATAAAAATACGCCGCGCACTCAAAGTGCAGGTACAGGCTCCGGTAGTCCAGGTTGATGGTGCCCACCACGGCCTTGGCGTCGTCGCTTACGAACACCTTGGAGTGGATGAAGCCGGGGGCGTACTCATAGATGCGCACGCCCGCCTCCGTCAGGACCTTGTAGTGGCTCTTGGCCAGGAGGTTGGCGTATTTCTTGTCCGGGATGCCGGGCAGGATGAGCCGTACGTCGATGCCCCGCCGGGCGGCGAAGGTCAGGGCCGTGAGCATCTCGTTGTCCAGGATCAGGTAGGGCGTCATGATATATACGTAATCACGGGCGGTGTTCAGCATGTCCATATATACCATCTCGCCGGTCTGCTCGTCGTCCATGGGGCTGTCCCCAAAGGGGATCACGTAGCCCTGGCGGGACGCTCCGTCGGAGGCGGCCAGCGGGAGAAGGTAGGGCTCGTATACCCGCTGACGCTCCGTGGCGTTCCAAAGCCGCAGGAACATCACCGTCAGGGACCGGACCGCGTCGCCCCGGAGCAGGACCGAAGCGTCCTTCCAGTGGCCGAATTTCTCCCGGCGGTTGATGTACTCGTCCGCCAGGTTCACCCCGCCGGTGAAGCCCACCTTGCCGTCGACGACCAGGATCTTCCGGTGGTCCCGGTTGTTATAGCTGGTGGAGATGAAGGGCCGGATGGGGGCGAAGATCTTGCACTGCAGGCCCAGGGCCCGGAGCTTTTTGGGGTAGCTGGCCGGCAGCCGCAGCAGCGAGCAGGTGCCGTCGTACAGCACCCGCACATCCACCCCCTGGGCGGCCTTCCGGGCCAGGATCTGCACGACGCTGTCCCACATCTCCCCCTCTTCCACGATGAAGTATTCCAGGAAGATGAACTTCTCCGCCTTCTCCAGTTCCCGGAGCATGGCCTCGTACTTGTCCTCTCCCTGGGGGAAGTAGACCGCGTCGGTGTTCTCGTAAACGGGGTAGCCGTTGACTTCCCGCAGATAGCGGGCCAGGGGCCAGAATCCCGGCTCCTCCCTGTGCAGCCGGTCCGTCAGCTCCTGCGGCTGGTCCATGAGCGGCGCGCACTCCGCCACCACGCCCTGCAGGACGCGCTGCTCCGTCCGGTGGCCCAGGTCGAAGGTGATGAACAGATACAAAAGCACTCCGAACACCGGCACCAGCGCGATGATGATGCACCAGGTGAGCTTGATGGACGGGTTGGAGCGGGTGTTGAGCAGGTAGGTGAGGAACACCACCGACAGCACGTCCACCGCGCCGGTCAGATAGATGCTGTACTGCTGCAGCCGCCCAAAGAGCACGAACAGAAAGCCGAACTGGACCAGCAGCAACAGCAGCGCCACGGCGCCGCGGCCGAATATGATGCTCCAAACGCCCCGCCGGGGGCGGGTGTTGCGGCTGACGGGCTCCTTCTCCACGTTCGGCATGGCGCTTCCTCCTGTCCGCGTATTATTATAATATAATGGCACGTTTTCCCGCAAAAATCAAGAGAACCGGGCGGACGCGCCGCCCGCCGAAAAAATGTAAAAACACACTTGACAGGAGCGTCTGCATATGATAACATATGAACAATCAATCATATGTTTGCTTGAAAGGAGCACATGTCATGGCGGAGTCAGGCGACATTGAGCGCTGCGGATTTCTGTGCGTGCACGAGGACACGGTCCGGCTGGTGAGGTCGCAGATGCCGGACGACGAGAAGCTGTACGATCTGGCGGAGCTGTTCAAGGTCTTTGGGGACTCCACCCGGATCAAGATCCTGTACGCCCTGTTCGAGGCGGAGCTATGTGTGTGCGACATCGCCCAGCTTCTGGGCCTGACCCAGTCCGCCGTGAGCCACCAGCTTCGGGTGCTGAAGGCGGGGCGGCTGGTGAAGCCCCGGAAGGAGGGCAAGACCGTGTTCTATTCCCTGGCGGACGAGCACGTGAGGAGCCTCATCGCCCAGGGCATGGAACACGTCGAGGAATGATTCGTTTGAAAGGCAAAGCCTTTCAAACGAGAAGGCTGCGGCCTGCTGCAGCGCACGCGCAAGCGCGCACGTTTGCAGGCCGAGAAGAATGATTTCCGACGTACACGCCGCCGGAAATCATATCCAACTTTATTCGGCTCTTCGGAGCCGAACTCTGCGAGGCAAATACTATTTGAGAGGAGATATACACCATGAAAAAGACTTTCAAGCTGGAGGATCTGGACTGCGCCAACTGCGCCCAGAAGATGGAGACCGCCATCAAGAGGCTGGACGGCGTTCGCGACGCCACCGTCAGCTTCCTCATGCAGAAGATGACCGTGGAGGCGGACGACGAGCGCTTTGACGACATCATGAAGCAGGTGGTCAAGTGCTGCAAAAAGGTGGAGCCGGACTGCCAGATCGTTTTGAAGTGACGCGCTTCGCCGGGTCCCGCGGGGCCCGGCGGCCATGTGAGGTGATTTGAAATGACGCGGAAAGAGAAAAAGGCCCTGGCCCGCATCGTCGCGGCGGGAGCGCTGCTGATCGGGGCGGCGCTGGCGCCGCTGGAGGGCGTATGGCGGCTGCTGGCCTTCCTGGTCCCCTACATAGTCGTGGGCTGGGACGTACTGTGGAAGGCCGTGCGGAACATCGCCCACGGGCAGGTGTTCGATGAGAACTTCCTCATGGCCCTGGCGACCGTGGGGGCTCTGGCGCTGGGGGAGTATTCCGAGGCCGTGGGGGTCATGCTCTTTTACCAGGTGGGGGAGCTGTTCCAGACCCATGCCGTGGGCCAGTCCCGCAGGTCCATCGCCAAGCTCATGGACATCCGGCCCGACAGCGCCAACGTGCTGCGGGACGGCCAGTTCATAGAGACAGACCCGGACGAGGTGGCCGTGGGGGACGTGATCCAGGTGAAGCCCGGCGAGAAGGTGCCTCTGGACGGCAGGGTCCTGACCGGCGCGTCCACCCTGAACACGGCGGCCCTCACCGGCGAGAGCGTGCCCCGGAGCGTTGCGGCGGGGGACGAGATCGTCTCCGGCTGCGTGAATCTGACGGGCGTGCTCACCGTGGAGGTGACGAAGCCCTTCGGGGAGAGCACCGTGGCGAAGATATTGGAGCTGGTGGAAAACGCCGCCTCCAAGAAGGCCGCGGCGGAGAATTTCATCACCCGCTTCGCCCGGTGGTATACCCCCGCCGTGGTCATCGGCGCGGTGTGTCTGGCCCTGATCCCGCCGCTGTTCGCGGGCAACTGGGCCTCCTGGGTCCACCGTGCGCTGATCTTCCTAGTCATCAGCTGTCCCTGCGCGCTGGTCATCTCCATCCCCCTGGCCTTCTTCGGCGGCATCGGCGGGGCCTCCCGCCGGGGCATCCTGGTGAAGGGCGGCAACTACCTGGAGAGGCTTGCCAAGGTGGAGACGGTGGTGTTCGACAAGACCGGCACCCTCACAAAGGGCGTGTTCGAGGTGTCGTCGCTGCATCCGGCGGCGGGCGTGACGGAGGAGGCGCTTCTGGAGAGCGCGGCCCTGGCGGAGGCCTATTCCAACCACCCCATCGCCCAGTCCCTGCGCCGGGCCTATGGGCAGGACGTTGACGAGGCTCGCGTGACGGACGTGAAGGAGATCGCGGGCCGGGGCGTCACGGCCCTGGTGGACGGCGAGCCGGTGGCGGCGGGCAATGAAAAGCTCATGGCCGACGTGGGCGTCAAGGCCGTTTCCGGCGGCGAGACCGGCACGGTGGTCCATGTGGCCCGGGCGGGCAGATACCTGGGCCGGGCGGTCATCGCCGACCGGGTGAAGGACTCTGCCCCCGCCGCCATCCGGGAGCTGAAGGAGCGGGGCATCCGCACCGTCATGCTTACCGGCGACGCCAAGGCCGTGGGCGAGGCCGTGGGTGGCGCTTTGGGCCTGGATGAGGTCCACGCGGAGTTGCTGCCCGGCGACAAGGTGGAGCGCTTGGAAGCGCTGCTGGCGAAAAAGTCCCCCAAGGCCGCTCTGGCCTATGTGGGGGACGGGGTCAACGACGCGCCGGTGCTGAGCCGGGCGGACGTGGGCGTGGCCATGGGGGCCATGGGCTCCGACGCGGCGCTGGAGGCGGCGGACGTGGTGCTGATGGACGACGATCTGGGAAAGCTGGCGGTGGCCATGGACGTGGCCCGCAAGTGCAGCCGGATCGTGGTGGAGAACATCGTGTTCGCCCTGGCGGTGAAGGGACTGTTCCTGATCCTGGGCGCCTTTGGGCTGGCCTCCATGTGGGAGGCGGTGTTCGCCGACGTGGGCGTGGCCGTCATCGCCATATTGAACGCGGGGCGCATGCTGCGGGGCAAATAAACGCCAAAAATTGAGGGAGACGCTTTGCAAAAAGCCGTCTCCCTTGTTTTATATGTCGCTTTCAGCGGCAAATGGGAAGTTATTGCTGTTGAAATATAATCATTATATTGTTCAATACAAATCTCGATCTGCCCTTTTCCCCTGCTGAAACCAAATATACCGAGGGAGGCGCCTTCTTTACGAAGCGTCTCCCTCCCGGCAGGGCTCCCCCTATATCTTCTTCATATACCGGGCGGCCGCCTTGAGCATGAGGCGCTTCAGGCCCACGGTATCGAACTCGATCTCCACCAAATGATCCCCGCCCATGGGGGTCATCTTCACGATGGTGCCGGTGTGGAAAGCGCTGTGCTCCACCCGGTCCCCCACGGCAAAGTCGAGCTTCGGCTCCGCCTTTTTGGGCACAGGCGGCGTCAGGGTCTTTTTCTGCGTTCTCTGCCAGTCCCGGACGTTGGGGGTCCGGCCACCGGCGCTCTGGCTTCCGCCGGTCCACTGAGAGGCATATCCGGCCCCGGACCGGCCGCCGGTCCACTGGGCGGCGGGCCTGGGCCGTCCCCACCCGGCGTCCTCCTCCGGCACGTCGTCAAAGTCCAGCCACTCCCCCTGGGGTTTCAGGTCCGCGTAGGGCCTGTCGATGTGCTCCGGGGGTATCTCGTCCACGAACCGGCTGACCCGATGGGGGGCCGTCTGGCCGAACACCATCCGCTGGCGGGCGCTGGTGATGAAAAGCCGCTTCTTGGCCCTGGTGATAGCCACATAGGCCAGCCGCCGCTCCTCCTCCATCTGCTCCGCTTCCCCGATGGCCTGCAGGGAGGGGAACACCCCCTCCTCCATCCCCACGATGAACACGGTGGGGAATTCCAGGCCCTTGGCGGAGTGGATGGTCATGAGGGTGACGGTGTTCTCGTCCATATCCATGGCTTGCAGGTCCGTGTACAGGCTCACCTCGTCCAGGAACCCGGCCAGGGTATCGTCTCCGGTCTGGCGCACGTGGGTGGCGATGAAGCTCTTCAGCTCCCGGACGTTCTCCAGCCGGTTCATGCTCTCGTCGGTGTGGACGCTCTCCAGCATCCGGGCATAGCCGGTCTTGTCCAGCAGCGCGTCATAAAGCGCCTCCAGCCCCCCGGTCCGGGTCATGGCGGACAGCTCGTTCATCATGGTCACGAACCCCTTGAGCTTCTCCGCCGCTCGGCTCAGTTCCGGGAACGCCTCCGCCATGGCGAGGACCGTGAAAAGCGGCAGGCCGTTCTCCTCGGCGATGCCCCGTGCCCGCTCCACGGTGGTGGAGCCGATGCCTCGGGCGGGGACGTTTACGATCCGCGTCAGGCGCAGATCGTCCGCGGGGTTCAGCAGCACGAAGAAATAGGCCATCAGATCCTTGATCTCAGCCCGCTCGAAGAAGGGATTGCCCTTCACGATCCGGGGCCGGATGCCGTGGCGCAAAAACGCCTGCTCCAGGGCCCGGGACTGGGCGTTCAAGCGGTAGAGCACCGCGTGGTCCCGGAGATTGTCCCCCCGGTCCACGGCCTGGAGCACCTGCCCGACCACATACTGGGCCTCGTCCTCCTCGTTTTTCGCGATATACAGCGTGATCCGGTCCCCGTCTCCGGCCTTGGTCCAGAGCTTCTTGCCCTTCCGGCCCCGGTTGTTGGCCACCACGCCATTGGCGGCGGAGAGGATATGGCCCGTGGAGCGGTAATTCTGCTCCAGGCGAATGACGCGGGCGTGGTCGTACTGGTCCTCGAATGACAGTATATTCTCGATGGTGGCCCCCCGGAAGGCGTAGATGGACTGGTCGTCGTCGCCCACCACGCAGATGTTCTTATGGGCCCCGGCCAGGAGCGTGGCCATCATGTACTGGAGATTGTTGGTGTCCTGATACTCGTCGATGAGCACGTATTTGAACCTGCGCTGATACCTCTCCCGCACGTCGGGGAATTCCCGCAAAATGCGCACGGTGTTGTAGAGCAGGTCGTCGAAGTCCATGGCACCGGCCTCCATGAGGCGCCTGGCGTAGTCCTTATAGAGCTCCGCCACGCCCCGAAGCCGGATATCTCCGCTCTTTTCCGCCGCATCCGCGAAGTCCTGGGGGGTCTGCAGTTGGTTCCTGGCCCGGTCGATGGTGCTCGTCACCCACCGGGGCGGGAACATCTTCTCGTCCTTGTTCTGGTCCTTGATGATGCGCTTCATCACCGCCACCCGGTCCGCCTCGTCATAGATGGTGAAGCTCTCGGGATAGCCCAGAAGGCTTGCCTCCTTCCGGAGGATGCGCACGCACGCGGAGTGGAAGGTCTTGGCCCAGATATCCTCCGCCGCCTCGCCCAGCATGGCGGCAAGCCGGTGCTTCAGCTCGTCGGCGGCCTTGTTGGTGAAGGTGATGGCGAGGATCTGCCAGGGTTCCACGGGCTCGAAGGCCGCGGCCTCCTCGGCCGCCTGCTTGCAGGCGTCGTCCCCCCTTATGTACCGGCGCATGATATCCAGCTTGGCCTCATCCGCGTCCTCCGGCAGAGCGTCGCAGTCGGAGGCTTTGCCATATTTCATCAGATTGGCGATGCGGTTGATGAGCACGGTGGTCTTGCCGGAGCCCGCCCCGGCCAGGATCAGCAGGGGCCCCTCCGTGGCCATGACGGCTTCTCTCTGCTTGTCGTTGAGCCGGGGGAAGTTCTTGGCGATGACCTCCCGCCGGGCGTCTATGTAGTTTTTTGTAAAAGTATCCATGAGCGCAGTATACCATGTCGCGCGGTTTCGCGCAAGCGAGAGCGCGACTGTTATCTTAGGGTATAACAGCGCGGCTTTTGCCGCGCCGCGAAGGGGAGGGTGCCGGATAATTTGCCGTTCCGGGACGCGGTTTTGTGCGGTATGGCTCTTGCGATCAGCGGAGGCAGCGCTTATAATGAGTTTCGCGCGATTTTTGCCGAAAAAGGAGGCGGCGCTCATGTTCACGAAAAAAGAGCTCCGGGCGCTGCTGTGGCCGCTGGTGGTGGAGCAGGTGCTCACGGGGCTGATGGGCGTGGCGGACACGTTCATGGTCTC
>CANRDC010000098.1 GCA_947629245.1 uncultured Oscillospiraceae bacterium
CGCTCCATGGACTGGACCGTGAGGAACAAAAACACGGCCGTCACCGTGACGTAATAGACCAGGGAGCGTATGTCGAATATATCATAGGTAAAGCTGTCGAATCTGTCGAAAACGGCGAGCTGGCCGATCACGTCGGCAAAAAGTCCGCCGAACTTCTTGGGAAACAGGGCGTAGCACACCCCCAGCGCCCCCTCCAGCACTCCGGCAAACGCCAGCGCGAAGCCGCCGTTTTTCGTCATCCGCCACAATATCGCCCCCAGCAGCGCCACCAGCGCCGTGAAGGCGATGAAGCTGGTCAGGGCCGAGGAGGAGATGTAACCGGTCAGGGGCGTGAGGAAGTAGAGCAGCAGCATCACCAGAAAGCACGCTCCCGCCGCCAGGCCAACGCTCTCCATGAGGCTGGAGATGAAAAGCCCGATGGCCGTCAGCGCCATGCCCAGAAACAGGAACCCCACCATGGCCCCGTAGGCCGCCTTCATGGGGATGGCCCCGGAGGTGGCCAGGGCGTTCACGATGGGCGGATACAGGCTCAGCATCGCCAGGGGCATGGCCAGCACCGTCACCAGGGCGAAGTACTTGCCCAGAACGATCTTCGTCATGCTCAAAGGCAGACTGTACAGAAGCTGGTCCGTCCTCTGGTGCCGCTCCTCCGCCACGGACCGCATGGTCAGCAGCGGGATGCCGATGAGATAAATGAACATGAGGCTGTAGAGCACCACGGTAAAGTCGATGGCGCCCTCCGTCAGGTGTATGGCCATGACGTAGACGCCGCCGAAGAAGAGCATCAGCGCGCCGTATACATAGCCGGTCAGGCCGTTGAGCTGGCTGTCCAGCTCCTTTTCGTAGATGGCCGTCACGCCCGTCTGCCCCCCTTTCCGGAGCTGTTTTCATTCCGCCCGTCCGCCTCGCGGGTCAGGGCCAGGAACACGTCCTCCAAACTTGTCTGCTCCCGCTCCAGCCGCAGCATCGGGATGCGCCGGTCGCTGAGGGCGAAGCTGAGCTTTTCGTCCATATCCTCCCCCGGACCCGACACGGACACCTCCAGCCGACACCGACCGGCGCCGTCCTCCCGGCCCGCGATCTCCCCCACGCCGGGTACCGGTTCCAGGGCCTGCCGGGCCTCCGGAAGTCCGGCCTTCACCGTGACATGGTAGGTGATCCTGCCCGCGAACTGCTCCTCCAGCTCCGCCGGGGTCCCGCAGGCCACCAGACGGCCCCGGTGGATCATCAGCACCCGGTCGCAGACCGTCTGCACCTCGCTCAAAATGTGGGTGGACAAAATGACCGTGTGGTCGCGCCCCAGCGAGCGGATCAGCTCCCGGATCTGCACGATCTGCAGCGGGTCCAGCCCCACGGTGGGCTCGTCCAGAATGACGACCGGCGGGTCGGCCAGCAGGGCCTGGGCGATGCCCACCCGCTGGCGGAAGCCCTTGGACAGGTTCCGGATCAGCCGGTCCGCCACCTCCCCCGTGCCGGTCACGGCGGCGACCCGCTCCAGCTCCTTTTCCAGCGCCGGGACCTTCACGCCCTTGGCCCTGGCCACAAAGGAAAGATACTCCCGCACCGTCATGCCCATGTACAGCGGCGGCTGCTCCGGCAGATACCCCACCCGGCTCTTGGCCTTGATGGGCTGGTCAAAGATGTCGAAGCCGTCGATGGACGCCTTCCCCTCCGTGGCGGCCAGGCACCCCGCCAGGATGTTCATGGTGGTGCTCTTCCCGGCGCCGTTGGGCCCCAGAAAGCCGTATACCACGCCGCTTTCCACCGTGAAGGTCAGATCCTCCACCGCCGTATGTCCGCCGTAGCGCTTTGTAAGGTGGCTCACCTCGATCATACAGCCGCCTCCTTTGTCCCTAAGGTCCTCGCCCGTAATAATCATTATTGTACACCCGCCGCGCAAGGCTTTTGTGACCGAATGATGAAGTTTTTGGAAAAAATCAAAAAGGGACGCGCCGGAGCGCGTCCCCTGGGGGTCTGTAAGTCGATTCAGAGCCAGCCGTCGCCGCCGCAGGTGCTGCAGGTCACCTTGCCGCCGTGGCAGGTGACGCTGGGACAGGGCTTGCGTTCATGCCAGCTGCCCATCCCCGGCGCGGAGCCATAGTTGGTGACATAGCCGCTGCCGCCGCAGGTGCCGCAGTCCCGCTGGCCGCTGCCGCCGCAGCGCCAGCAGACCTTTCTCTTGTCGCCGTCATCATTGCCCCAGTCGATGGAGCTGCCCCCGCCGGAGCCGGAGCTGCTGGAGCCGGAACCGCCCTTGCGATAGGTGACGGTCTTCCCGCTCGTATCATAGGCGCTGGTGTAGCTCTTGCCGTCGGCGCTCAGGCACCGCACTGTGAAGGTATACGAGACGCCGTCCCGGGCCCCGCCCCAGGTGTAACTGGTGGACGCGGTGTCCTTCAGCTTGACCCACTTACCGGCGCTGTTTTTATAGAACACCCTGTACTTGGCCGCCCCCGCCACCTTGTCCCAGCTGATCTTCACGCCGGAGGAGGCGCTGGACACGGACAGGGAGGGCGCGGCAATGTACGTCACGCTCTTGCCGGTCTTGTCATAGGCGCTGGCGTAGCTCTTCCCGTCGGCCGACAGGCACCGGACCGTGAAGGTATATTTCGTCCCGCTCTTGGCGCCGCGCCAGACATAGCTGTTGGAGCTGGTGACGCCGAGCCTCTTCCAGCCTCCCCTGCCGGTCTTGTAAAACACCCGGTACTGGGCCGCGCCGGTCACCTTCTTCCAGGTGATGCGCACGCCGTCATCCACGCATTTCGCGCCGGTCAGCCTGGGCGCGGCGCTGTTGGTCAAAAGCTTGCCGGTACCGCTGTAGTCGCTCACGTATTTCTGGCCGGTCTTATCGACGCACCGGACCGTGAAATAGTAAACGGTATTGCTCTTGGCCTTGGTCCAGGTATAGCTTGTGGACTTGGTTTCCGCCAGCCTGTGCCACTTCCCGTCGCCGATCTTATAGAACACCCGGTACTGGACCGCGCCCTTCACCCTGGACCAGGACAGCTTCACGTTTTTCCCGCTCCACACCGCCTTGGATATCTTCGGCATATCGGTGTGGGCGATGGTCTTGCCGGTCTTGTTGTAGGCGCTGGCGTATTTCTTGTCGGCGGTCATGGCCCGGACCGTGAAGGTATAGGTCTTGCCGCTGGCGGCCTTTTTCCAGGTATAGGAGGTGCCGGACACATCCGCCAGCTTCTTCCACTTGCCGCTGCTCGACTTGTAAAAGACCCGGTATTTGGCCGCGCCGGAGATGGCGTTCCACTCGATCTTGATATTGTTCCCGACGTTCTTCACCGCGGTGATCTTCGGCGCGCCGGTGACAGGCGAGAGCACGCCCGTCCCCTCGTAGACGCTCTGGCTGTGGATGATGCTGTAGGCGGCGCTCTCATTGGCCCGCACGATGAAGTAATAGACCGTGTCGGGGTCCGCGCTGTCATAGCCGGAATAGGACCAGGTATAGCTGGTGTCTTTGGTGGTGTAATACTGCGAATATCTGTTGGGCCGGATCTGGGTCCATTTTTCATCCGTGCCCCGCCGGTAGAACACATCGTAGCTGCTGGCGCCGGACACCGGGGCCCAGGTGACCGTGACGCCACCGCTGCCCCTCTTGACCGAGGTGACCCTGGGCTGGGCCATATAGACCCATTCCTGGTCGCCGCACTCATTGAACACGCTGGCATAGCCGTCCTTGTCCACATACTGCAGGGCGTAGCTATAGTTGACGCCCACGGCGGGACCGGTCCAGAGCCAGGACTTGTTGGCCGTCTCCTTCAGCATCTTCCACGGCTCGCTGCTCTTGCTCCTGGCGTATATACGGTATTTCACGGCGCCGTTTACGGCCCCCCAGCTGAGCTCCACGCCTTTGGCCGTGTTGGAAGCGGAGAGATATACGCTGGGCGCCTTCCAATGGCGGATGGCCGTTCCGGTCCCGTCAAAAACGCCGTCGTTCCCGTCCGCGTCCACGGACTGGACCGAATAAGTATAATAGCCGCCATTTATGCTGACGCCCTCAAACCAGGATGTGGTCCCGCCTTCGCAGGTGGTCCGCAGCTGCCAGCTTCCGCCCTCGTCCTTCCGCCAGATCTTGTAGCCTCCGGCGCCCGCCACCGGCTTCCAGGTGACGCGCACCCCATCCTCCGTGGTGTTATAGTTGCCCGAGGATGTGAAGCCGTAATGGAGGGTCACCTTCTGCCAGTTCTCCACAGCGTACTTGGGCACAGGCAGCGGCTTCGGTGCGTCCACGCTGGCCAACTCCGGCTCCGGAGCGGACTGTTCCTCTTCCACAGCCTCTTCCGGCTCCTCAACAGGCTCCGGGGTGACCGTGGGTTTCGGCGTGGGCTTTGGCGTGGCCGTGGGCTCTGCGGTGGGCTCCGGCGTCGCCGTCGGCTCCACGGTGGGCTCCGGCGTCGCCGTGGGCTCTGCGGTGGGCTCCGGCGTGGCCGTCGGCTCTGCCGTGGGTTCCGGCGTGGCTGTCGGCTCCGCAGTGGGCTCCGGCGTGGCTGTCGGCTCCACGGTGGGCTCCGGCGTGGCCGTCGGCTCCACGGTGGGCTCCGGCGTGGCTGTCGGCTCCACGGTGGGCTCCGGCGTGGCCGTGGGCTCTGCGGTGGGCTCCGGCGTGGCCGTGGGCTCTGCGGTGGGCTCCGGCGTCTCGACCGGCTCCACGGTGGGCTCCGGCGTCTCGACCGGCTCCACGGTGGGCTCCGGCGTGGCCTCCGGGGCGTCCGCCGCGTAGGCCGGGGCCCAAAGAGACATCGCCGTCAAAAGCGCCAGAAGCATACATAGGATCCTCTTTGCCATTGTGTCCTCCCGCCCTTTCAAGCAAGTTTGCAATATTTGGTTTCATTATACTCTTATCGCACAGACGGTGCAACCGTTTTTGACCGGTTTTGGCCGGACTTGCAAATCCGGCGGCGGTGTCATATAATGCACCTACCACCTTTTGGAGGACGAGCCCTATGCGGATGCGGAACAAGAAAAACCTCATTCCCCGGATGGAGAAGTGCGCGGCGGTGCAGGTGTTCGACCCGGCGCGGATGAAGGGCCGCTGGGCCTCGCTTCTCCCCGGCTGCCGCCAGGTCCGGGCGGAGATGGGCTGCGGCAAGGGCGCCTTCACCGCCGGGTTGGCCCAGGCGGAGCCCGACGTGCTGCTGGTGGCCCTGGAAAAGGTCCCCAACGCCATGGTCACCGCCATGGAGCGGGTCTGCGCCGAGCAGATACCGAACGTGCGCTTCATCGACACGGATGTGGCCAACCTTCCCGACATCTTCGCCCCCGGCGAGGTATCGGTCGTCTACATCAACTTCCCCGACCCCTGGCCCCGAAAAAAGGAGGCCAAGCACCGGCTCACCGCCCCCAGCTTCCTGGCCATGTACTGGGACGCGCTGCCCGTGGGCGGCCGCGTCGAGTATAAGACCGACCAGCCCTGGCTGTTCGACTGGTCCCTGGAGCAGTTCGCCGCCCTGGGCTTTGAGCTGCGGGAGGTCACCCGAGACCTGCACGCGCACGGCCCCGTGGGGATCATGACCAACTATGAGGCCCGGTTTTATGAGCAGGGCGTGCCCATCTGCCGGTGCGTGGCGGTCAAGACGCGCGCCGAGCACGCCCCCCTGCCCCAGCCGGAAAAGCGGCGGCCCGCCCCCGCGGAGGCGGCCCCATGAGCGGTAAAAAAAGCGGCCGCATGGCCGCGCCCGACGTGCTGCGGGTGGCCAGCATCTTCATCGTGGCCTGGTTCCACATCTGGCAGCAGAGCTGGCTGGACCCCGGCTTCCACATCGGGAATTTTTATGTAAACTTACAACAGATCGTCCGCCACGGCTACATGATGGTGGACGAGATGCTGCTGCTGTCCGGGTTCCTGCTGGCGCTTCCCGTTGCGCGGCGGCATTTACGCGGCGAGCTGCCGGAAACGCCGGAGGCGTTCTACCGCAAGAGGATATGGCGCATCGTGCCGTCCTATTATCTTGTTGTTATGTTAATGCTGCTCTGGGTTCTGCCCAGGGGGCTATACCGCTCCGGGTGGATGATGGCCAAGGACCTGTGGGCCCATTTGACCTTCACCAACACCCTGTTTTTCGACAGCTACCTGCTCTCGCCCCTGTCCGGGGTGCTGTGGACGCTGGCGGTGGAGGTGCAGTTTTACATCCTCTGGCCCCTGCTTGCCCGAGCCTTTGTCCGCAGACCGGGACGCACCTGCCTGATCATGACGGCGCTGGCCTTCTCCTACCGGGTCTGGGTCTACGGAGAGGGCGACTGCTCCATGTACTTCAACCAGCTCCCCGCCCAGCTGGACCTGTACGCCTGCGGCATGGGGGCGGCGTATGTCCTGGCCCGGCTGGAGCAGGGCGGCATGCCGAAGGAGAAGCACCGGCGTATCATCGCCCCGGTCGGGATGCTTTTGTGCTTTCTGGGGATGCTGGCCGTCATGTACGTCCAGCCCGTGGGCGACTATGAGGCCATCCGCCACGGCCAGATGAACTGGCGGCCGCTGCTGGGCCTTCTGGGCGGGTATTTTCTGCTGTGCGGGTCCATGGCGCCGCCCCGGATGGCTCGTGCGCTGGACAATCCGGTCACCCGGTTTTTGGCGGACATCTCCTTCAATTTTTACATGACCCACCAGTTTTTGGCCCTGCGGCTGAAGGACTGGCACATCCCGCCCTATGAGGCGGAACTGCCCAACCAGGCGTACGAGCAGCCCTGGCAGCTTTTGTACACCCTGGCGTGCTTCCTGTTCGCCGCGGCGCTGTCCGCCGCGCTGACCTACCTGTGGGAGCGGCCCGTCCAGAGATGGGGCCTGGGCCGCGCCGCGAAGGAGAGAGCCGAGCTCGCTTTATGATCGACGGCCTCCCCTGTGCAAGGGGACAGACTCCGACAATGCAAAAGCCCCCCTTGTGTAAAGGTGGCCATATAAGGAAGGGATTTACGATACAGCAAAGGCGCGGTGCGATAGCACCGCGCCTTTGCTGTATCGTCCCCGTTCACTCGATGACGGCCAGGCTGAGCCACAGGTAGACGTCCTCCGGGACCTCGGTCCCCTCGGGATAGGTGAGGAACAGGCTGCCCATGCTCTCGTCGCCCTGTTTCAGCACGGTGTAGGTCACCGTGCCGTCCTGGGTGTATTCCACGTAGAAATTGCCGAAGTCGTCATAGGCAAATTCCGCGTCCTCCGGCAGGCCCCGGCGCACGCCGTCCCTGGTGGAGTACTCCTCCACGTCCGCGGGCAGGGGCACCCCCGCCGCCTCGTAGGCGTCCGCGCCGAAGCGGACGCCCCGGATGGTGATGTCGCCGTTGGTGAACTCGGCGAAGGTCTGGGGCAGAGGCTCCTCTATGGAGCCGGTCTCCATCTCCCAGTCGGAGGGCAGGTAGAAGACGCCCACGCCCTCGGCGTCATACCGCTGCAATCCCTCGGCAGCCGCGTCCAGAACGGTCTTGCTGATCCACTGGGGAATGAGCTCCGCGTCCTCTACCCCTTCGGGGTAAAAGATACCGGCGGTGGCGAAAAGGCCGTTCCCCTCCATCAGGATGAGATAGGTGACGCGCCCATCCTCCGTGTAGCTCACGGACAGGTTGCCGTATTCATCCAAGGCATACGCGCCGCCCTCGGGCAGATCTTTCTGGGGGCCGGGCCGCTGGGAATACTCCTCCAGGTCTGCGGGCATGGCCGCGCCGGAGGCGTCATAGACCTCCTGGGTAAAGAGGTTGACCCGTACGGTCATGTCGTCCCGGGCGAACTGGACGTAGGGCGTCGGGAGGGGACCGCCCTCCATCACGCCGGACTCCATTCCCCAGCCAGCGGGCAGGTAGAAGGTGCCGACACCGGCGACCGCGTACTCCACCAGGGCCTCTTCACCCTCCGCGGCCTCTTCACCGTCCTCCTCGGCGGCGTAGGCGCAGACCGTCAGCAGTCCGAAGCACAGGCACATGGCCAGCAGCAGCGCGAGTATGTTTTTCCGTTTCATCTTTTATGTACCTCTTTCCTGAAATAGTATCGTTGGGTCCCTCCCAATATATATAAAGGATTATATCATGATGAAAAGGAGAATTGGTGTGCAAACCTGCACACTTTGGTTGAAACTGCGAGGGGAAAGTGAATTCCCCCTCGCAGAAAGTCAAAATCCTGTCGCACAGCGGATTTTGACTTTGCCGCGCGGCCTGTGGGGGTCCCCATGCGAACGATTCGCATGGGGAGAGGAGATGCCGCCGCCATTCGAGCTTTGCCGCTTTGCGGCAAAGGGAGACCTGGCCAGCGTGCATCGACGACGCGGCTCGCCCTGACCGGGCTTCGCGCATGTGAATCCATTTATGGCGCGGCAGTCTGTTCCAGCGCGCGGTTCAGCTCTTCCAATATCTCGATGACGCAGCCGTCGATGTTTTGGTCGTTCCCGTCCACCGCCAGCTCATGCAGAGCGCTGGACCGGGTCTGGCCGGACTGCTCGGTCCACACATAGTCGACGCGATTCATGAGCGCGCTGGCAAAAGCGGGCATGGCCGCCTCATAGGTCCCCAGGCGGCCGACGGCCAGGCCGTCTCCGTATGCCAGACGGTCGGCCATGAACTCAAAGCCCCGGCGGCTGACGTCGTAGTCCGCCCGTGCCGCCTCGTCCAGGTCCCGGTAGGCCACGGGCTCCACGGAGCGGATCACGGGGTCCGCCTCCAGGGCCGTGACCAGCTCTTCACAGGCGGCGGCCAGACCGGGCCAGTCCCCGCCGCCCGCCAGACGGAGGATGTCGGCCACGTTGCTCTCCAGGCGGAAGGGGTCCCAGCCGGATACCTCCCTGACTTCGGGAACGGGCGCCGGGGCCCGCAGGCCCAGCTCGTAGCCGCCCCAGAGGGCGCCGCCGCACAAAAGAAGCCCCGCGCACGCAACTAAAACCAGGCTCCGGGTCGGTATCGCCCGGCGGGCCAGATACCGGTCCAGGGCCTTTTCCAGCCGCTCCGTGTCCGGATAGCGCCGGGCCGGATCGTAGGCGCAGCAGCGGCGTATGATCCGCTCCAGGGCCCTGTCCCGGCCGTTGAGCCGGGGCGGCGCGTCCGTATATTCCCCCGCCAGGGCGTAGGCCAGGACCTTGCCCAGGGCGAAGATGTCCGTCCGGGCGTCGGTCTGGCCGGAGCCGTACTGCTCCGGCGCGGCGTAGCCTCGGGTGCCCAGCAGGACGGTGTCCTCGTCCCGGCCGGGCTTATAGGACCGGGCGGCTCCCAGGTCGATGAGCCGGACCCGGCCCGTCTCGGTGAGCAGGATGTTTTCCGGCTTCAGGTCCCGGTGGATGACCGGGGGCGTCATGGCGTGCAGCGCGCCCACCGCCCGGCAGATCTTGACGCCCAGCTCCGCCGCCTCCGGGGGACGGAGCACGCCGTCCCGTTCCACCAGCGCCGCCAGGGTGGAGCCGGGGATATAGTCCCGCAGCAGAGAGCACACGCCGCCCTCGTCCCAGAGCTCCAGCGTCTCGAACCGGGCGGGGCCGGGCAGCGCGCGCAAAAGCTCATATTCCCGGCGCAGGACGGCCGCCTCCTCGCCCGAGGCCCGCTTGCAGACGAACCGCCGCGAGCCGGTCCGCTCCCGCAGAAGGAGCGTCCGCCGGTCCCGGTCATCCTTGAGCGTTTCTACGGCCTCGTAGGCCGCGTCCCACGCGGGGACGCCGGTGTTATACCATGTCGTGCGGTTCCGGCGCAAGCCGGGAGCACGACCGGTATCTTTTGGGTATAACAGCGCGCAGCGTCTGTTAT
>CANRDC010000099.1 GCA_947629245.1 uncultured Oscillospiraceae bacterium
GACATCGCCACCGCCAAGCGGGCGGGCCTGCTGCACGACATCGGCAAGAGCATCGACCACGAGGTGGAGGGCAGCCACGTCACCATCGGCGTGGATATCGCCAAGAAGTACAAGGAATCCAACGAGGTCATCCACGCCATCGCCGCCCACCACGGGGACGTGGAGCCCCAGACGGTCATCGCCTGTATCGTCCAGGCGGCGGATGCCATCTCCGCCAGCCGCCCCGGCGCCCGGCGTGAGAACATTGAGAACTACGTCAAGCGCCTGGAGAAGCTGGAGGAGGTCTCCATGTCCTTCCCCGGCATCGACAGCTGCTATGCCATCCAGGCGGGCCGCGAGATCCGCATCATGGTCAAGCCCGAGCAGGTCAGCGAGGACCAGATGACCCTCCTGGCACGGGACATCGCCAAGAAGATCGAGGATGAACTCACCTACCCCGGCCAGATCAAGGTCCATGTCCTGCGGGAGACCAAGGCCGTGGAATACGCCAAATAACCGCGCGATACCAACGCCCTCCGGCACATGCCGAAGGGCGTTTTTTGCGTCCTGCTGTTCTTATTGTCCGTCCTCGCCCGCCTGAATGAAATTTTCCTCCGCCTGTATCTGCCCCTGCTTCAGCAGCTCCGCCGCCTGGCCGTAATTGCTCTCGCGGAGGGCCTCCAGCGCGTCCGTCACCGCGTTGAACAGCGACAGATACGCCTTTTTGTACTCGTCCGGCATACATATCACCTCCCAATATGGACAGTCTATCATTTGGGCAGGACAATTGCAATGCTAAATATTCGTTTTTTCATAGTAATATTTGTATTACGAACGTAAGACGAATGCGAGGCGGAACTATGCCAGGTTTTAGGATCCCGAAAATCCCTCCCACCACCAATAAAACGATCCGGTTTCCAAACGACGTGATTGAAGCGGTGGAAAAGGCCATTATAGGGCAGGACTGCACCTTCTCGGCATTCGTGATCGCCGCCGTGCGCAACGCGTTGGAGGAACTGAAAGAGGAAGAAAACTAATAGGCCCCCTCTTGCGTGAGGGGGCATAAGTGGTGCGCCTGACAGCGCACATTATGGAAGGCCCCCTCTGACGAGGGGGCTGTCGAGCGGAGCGAGACTGGGGGAGAGACAAGTCAGCTCCGCTGCTGGTGTATCTCTCCCTCCGTCTCGGCCTGATGGCCGAGCCACCTCCCTCGTCAGAGGGAGGCTTTTCGCCGCAATGAATCATAATTCCCGTTTTTCGTACCAGCGCGCGCTCAGCAGCCACACGGCCCCAAAAAAGGCCCCGGCGGCCACCGGCAGAGCCAGCACGGCGGCGCTCCCGGCAAAATTCCCCAGGCCCGCGTCGCTGACGCCCAGCAGACTGCTCACCGCCCCGGAGGCGCCGACGAGGCAGATCGTGACGCAGAAGAAGATATTTCCCCTGGCCCAGCCCAGGCGGCAGACGGCCCCCAGGCAGAGGGACGATGAGAGCAGACATATCGCCGGCACGAACGCGGCCAAAAACCGGGCCTCCGCCCAGGTCCAGCCGCCCAGGGCGGCCTTGGCGCAGAAAAGCGCCGTACCGTAGACCCACAGGGCCCCCGCCACGGCCAGCGCCTCCAGGAATCGGGCGTTCACGGCCTGGGCCTTGCCGCCGGGCAGGGTCTGGGCATACCGGTCCCAGTGGCTGGCCTCGGCCGAGCCCATGCTCACCACCGGCAGCATACCCGCCCCGGCGGAGGCACACAGAGCAAAAGTCAGGCTGGTCACCGTGGCGGCGGTGGATATGGCCAGCGCCATGAACGCCATCGCCAGCGGTATGTAGATATACAGGTTCTTCCTGGACCCGTACAGGTCCGCCAGTAGTATGGCCTTCATCTACAGCTCCCGCTTTTCGTACCAGCGTACGGAGAGGGCCCAGCTGCCGATGAACAGGGCGATGGGGACCGCCACCGCCAGCACCGCCAGCAGGGGCGCGGTCAGCTCCGGCAGGTCGATATGGTCCAGCCTGGCCAGTCCGGCCAGCGTCCCCCCGACGCCGGCGGCCAGCAGGATCACCATACCGATATAGATGACGCGGCCCTTGGCGCTGCCCCAGCGGAACAGGGTGGGCAGGCTCACGGCGGGGGCCAGCAGCCCCATGACCAGCAGCAGGATCGTCTGGACCGCCATCATCTGCCAGGTCATCCGGCCCAGGGCCGCCAGCACGGCGTAGAGCAGCGCGAACAGGCCCCAGGTGACGCCGAAGCTGACCAGGGTGACGGCATATTTGCCCGTCACCTGGTCCCGGCGGGTGCAGGGCAGGGTCTGGGCGCACACATTCCAGCGGCTGGCCTCGTCCAGCTGCAACAGGCTCATGCTCATCATGGAGCACATAAAGACCGCGTACATGGGGAAGAAGATGCCCAGATTGTCCTCCCCGGCGCCGGAGAAGGCCGTGATGGCTACCGCAACCACAACGAAAACGCCGTAGAATTTGAAATTGATCCGCAGCTGATACAGGTCCGCCAAAAACAGGGCTTTCATCGCATATCCTCCTTCACCAGCAGCACGAACAGCTCCTCGATGGTCACGGGCCGAAGCTCGGCCCCGGCGGGGACCGCGTCCCGGCGGACCAGCGCCTCCACGCTGTAGGGCGTCAGACGCTTTCCCAGCACCGCGCCGGGGGCCAGCGCTTCCAGCGCGGCCCGGTCGCACTGGAGCACGCCGTATTCCTCCAGCAGCCGGTCTTTTTCCTCACACAGCAGCAGCTTTCCCTTGTGCAAAAAGGCTATGTAGTCGCACAGCCGCTCCAGGTCGCTGACGATGTGGGAGCTGATCAGGATGGAGCAGGCCGGGTCACGGGTGAACTGGCCAAAAATGTCCACCACCTCGTCCCGGACCACCGGGTCCAGACCGCCGGTGGGTTCGTCCAGAATGAGCAGCTTGGCCCGGTGGCTCAACGCCCCGGCGATGCCCAGCTTCATCTTATTGCCCCGGCTCAGCTCGGAAAATTTCTTATCCGTGGGCACGTTCATGTCCCGCAGATAGCTCTCATACAGGCCCGTGTCCCAGTTTTCGTAGGCCGCGGCCAGTACCTTACCCATCTGCCGGGCGGTGAGACCGGCGGGATAGCCCACGTCGTCCAGCACCACCCCCAGGTCCTCCTTCACCGCGCGCATGTCCGGCCCCACAGGAGCCCCCAGCACCGTGGCGGAGCCTCCGTCCGGGCGCGTCAGACCCAGCAGCAGCCGGATGGCGGTGGTCTTCCCGGCCCCGTTTTCCCCCACCAGACCCATGATGCACCCGGAAGGCAGGGTCAAATTTAAGTTATCCAGGGTGAAATCCCCGTAATGCTTCGTCAGTCCCCGTGTCTCGATGGCATTCATCAGCGCACGTCCCCCTCTATGATGTCCAGCAGTTCCAGTATGTCCTTTCTCGTCAGGCCGCAGGCAGCCGCCAGCCGCAGCGCCTCCGCCAGATGGGATTCGATCTGCTTGAGATGTTCCTCCCGTAGAAGCTCCGTGTTTTTCGGCGCCACAAAGCAGCCCTTGCCCGCCACGGTGTAGATGAACCCCTCCCGCTCCAGCTCGTCATAGGCACGCTTGGTGGTGATGACGCTGATGCGCAGGTCCTTGGCCAGATTGCGGATGGAGGGCAATAA
The DNA here is from genome assembly GCA_947629245.1 of uncultured Oscillospiraceae bacterium. GTDB lineage: Bacteria > Bacillota > Clostridia > Oscillospirales > Oscillospiraceae > CAJOIG01. The sequence goes on from CANRDC010000099.1 coordinate 3,622, forward strand.
TTCGTCCTCGCCCAGCGCGCCGCTGATGATCTGGCTTTTTAGCTGGTCGTAGATCTGCTCGTAAATGGGCAGGCCGCTCTTGTTGTCGATGAAGATGGTCATGACAGTTCCTCGCGTTTCACTGTTCATATACAGTATATACAGTCATAACAGTTTTGTCAACCCCCGGACGCAAAAATTTAGCCGCCCGGTCGGGCGGCGGTATATTTTCCGGATGATTTTACAGAGCGATCGCCGGATCGGGCCACATATAATAAGGATAGCCGCGTTTATTTCATATCGGAGAACGCCGCGGCCTCCCGGCGAAAAAGAGGATGGTCTCGTCCGTCATGGCTCCCGCCTCCTTTTAGGACAAGTATAGCGTGGGATCGTTGGCATTTCTGTCGGAAAAGATTGCAAAATGGTTACAGGTGTGCTATACTGATTTTATATTTTTGCGGGGTGAGAGCGCGCCGCGCGGAGAGCAAAGCAACAGGACAGGAGGCGTTGGACCCGTGGGAGATAACCGCGTGCAGCCCAATGGCGGAGACCGGCGGCAGCCGTCCCGCCGCAGAGAAGTGGAGATGCCGGAATACGACTGGGAGGATATGGACTGGCTGGAGGAGACGCCTTCGGACGCGGCCCCGCCCCAGGAGCCCCGGCCGCAGGGACCCGTACAACAGGAGACGCCCCGGCCCCGTGCGCCCCGGCAGAGCGCCCCGCAGACCCGCGCGCCGCAGCATCCTCAGCCCCGGCAGGCCGCGCCCCGGCAGCAGCGGGCGTATCCGCCCCAGCAGCCTGTCGGGAGACAGGCGCCCCGGCAGGCTCAGGCTCAGGCGGAGCCCTGGCGGGACGACAGACGCGCGGGCCGCGCCGTGGCCGTGGAGCCGGACGATTACCGGCCCCGCCGCCGGAGCGGCCGGAAGCAGAGCGTGCCCCTCATCATCCTGGTGGTGATCCTGGTGGGCGGCGTGCTGTTCGCGGGCGGTAAGCTGGGGTCTATTTTGCTGAACTATCACCGGGACCGCTCGGCCTATAACGACCTGGCCAACGAGGCCCTGGCGGGTCTGGCGGAGCCCAACGCCACCTCCGAACCGGGCGCGACCCCGGAGCCGGAGGAGACCCAGGTCCAGTCCGAGGTGCCCATCTCCGTGGACTGGGATTACCTCCACAGCATCAACACGGATATCGTCGGGTGGCTGTACTGCCCCAATACCATTATCAATTACCCGGTCATGCAGACCACGGACAACGACTATTATCTGCACCGCAGCTATGACCGGCAGCCCAACACCGCCGGGGCCCTCTTCGCCGATTACAACGCCGCCATCGGCGTTACCTACAGCAACTTTATCGTCTACGGTCACAACATGAAGGACGGGTCCATGTTCGCCACGATCTACAACTATGTGGACCAGGAGTTTTATAACCAGCACCCGATCATGTACCTGCTGACGCCTACGCAGAATTACCGCGTGGACCTAATCGCCGCCCATATCGTGGAGTCCACGCTGGACAACTACCCCGGCTATTTCCAGGAGGGCGAGTATCAGGACTACCTGAACATGATCACCGCCAGCTCCTTCTTCCGCACCAGCGCCAGCGTGAGCACCGATTGTCAGCTCATCACCATGTCCACCTGCGACTATTCCAGCAACTATCGGGACCCCCGTTTCCTGCTCCACGGGCTGTTGGTGCCCGTGGTGTGAGGCGGCGGCCTTATACCGGCAAAGGCCTTCCCCATGGCTGGGGAAGGCTTTTTTGCGCAAAATTTGCCATGCTATTTTTTCATCCCGCGGACACGATAGTATTGATGTGAGCCAGATCAATATGTCAAAATTTGTCTTTGCCCGCCAAAGGGCCTGACGACGGGACTTGCCGGGCCCGGTGGAAGCAAAGAGATATTTTAGCGCGGTTTCAAAGCCCGCTTTCTCGCATACTGAATGGGCCGGCAGAAAGACGGGAGGATGAAAAATGGGAAAGCGATGGTATTTGCGGCTGCCCATGGTGGCTGCGGTTTGGATAATGACGGCCGTCTGTACGGTGACGGCCTATGCGGACGGGACCCTGATCCCCGTGGGGGAGACGGTGGGCATACAGATCAAGATGGAAGGCGTACTGGTGGCGGGCGTGACGCCGGTGGAGACGGCGGAGGGCACGGTGTGTCCCGCTGAGAGCGCGGGTCTGAAGGCGGGAGACGTGATCTCCGCGGTGAACGGACAGGCCGTGGATAACGCCGCGAGCTTCATCGAGGCCGTGGAGGGATGCGGCGACGGCGCCATAGAACTGACCGTCCGGCGCAATGGCCGGGACCAGTGCGTCAACGTGACCCCGGCGGAGGACGTGAACGGGGGCCGACGGCTGGGCCTGTGGCTCCGGGACGGGGTGGCCGGTATCGGCACGGTGACGTATATAGACCCGGCTACCGGGGCCTTCGGCGCCCTGGGCCACGGGGTGAACGACACGGAGACGGGCGTGCTGCTGCCCGTGGCGGACGGCGATGTGTGCCGGGCGCGGATCGTGGATGTGAAGCGGGGCGCGTCCGGCGCGCCGGGCGAGCTGGCCGGAAGCTTTGACGCGGGCGACGTGATCGGCTGCATCAACAGCAACACGCCCTGCGGCATCTTCGGCGTCATCAACGGGAGCCTGAATACGGTCCGTCCGGCGCTGCCCGTGGGCTCGCCGGAGGACGTGCGGAAGGGCCCCGCTACCATCCTGGCCTGCGTGGCCGGGCAGCAGATCGAGGAGTACGATGTGGAGATCGCCCGCACCGGCATGACCGCCGGCGGCGGACGGGATCTGACGGTGCATGTGACCGACCCGGTGCTTCTGGAGCGCACCGGCGGCATCGTCCAGGGCATGAGCGGCAGCCCCATCATCCAGGACGGCAAGCTTGTGGGCGCGGTGACCCACGTGCTGGTGAACGACCCCACCAGGGGGTACGGCATCTTCATCGACACCATGCTGGACGCCGCGGCGTAAGAAAGACCCGGTCCTGAAACGAACAGGACCGGGTCTTTGATCGGGCGAGCCCCGAAAAAGATCCCGGTCGCGTTCTGCCGCAGTCATCTGCTCGTAGCTGTCCGGCAGTTCCTCCGTCTGGAGGATCAGGCTCTCGTGGAAGTCGTCCTGTTTCTTCAAGGCAGGCAGTCGCTCATGGAAGCTGTCGAGCTGGGCCTGGATGTCTTTTTGGCTGCCGGTGATCTTCTCCTTCCGGCGGCGGAACTCCTCTTTTGTGTAGAGGCCCTGTTCCACCAGGTCGAAGGCGTTATCAAGCTGGGCGTCCAGCATCTCCTGGATCTGCGGTCTGACAGCGATGGATTCACCTGAAACGACCTCGTAATAAACTTTCGCAATACGGTACCCACGTTCACTCGCCAGCTTGTCCAGGATCGCCTTATGGCGCTTGAGTGTTTCCTCTACACTGAACTCGGCATAGTCACGGTCAAAGCGGGATTTTCGCAGATACATGACGTATTGCTCCATTTGGGGCCTCCTTTCAGGTGATATTATAGGACAGTGCCGCGCCGACTGTCAATTTGGCCTGGGTTCCAAATTGTGGGAGTCCTTAACAGGTTGGCGGCGCGCTCTGGCCGCGTGGGAGGAGGACACGATCCGATTGATAGCGGTCATGTTGACCTCCTCCGCCAGCTTGCAGCGATCATCGTGGATGCGAACGGTCACGCCGCCGGTATTGAATTGCTTGACGACCATGACCGTCCCCTCCGTTCCTTGCGATGTTGGTTAGTTTTGGAGTAATTCCGGGCGATTATGCGTCGCAGGGACCGTCATTGGCCTTGCCGTCCCTCTCCAGCTTCCAAAGGCCGTCGTCCGTCATGTTGAGGGTATAGGCCACCTCGGGGTGGCCGCGGCCAAATTGGTTGGACAGCTTCTTCATGTGAGAGATGATGGCCACATGCTTCCAGGGATTCCGGTTCTTCCCCGTGTTCACACAGTCATTGGGGCAGAGCTGGACGTAGAGGGCCTGAAACTCCCTGGAAAAGTCCTTAAAGAGACGGCTCGCCTCTGTCGTGACGCCATCCTTGGGCTCAGCCATGGGGGTGTACGCATACTTGGCGTATAAATCCGTCAGCTCTGCTGCCACACGATCGGCTGCGGGAATGTTGATGTCAATATAATGGAGGTTGTCAAAGGTCAGCGCCTCCGGGTCTTCGGCCAGCCACCGGGCCTTGTAGAGGAGCGGGGCCAACTCGGAGTTTTCGGCCAGCAGACGGTCGTATTCCTCTGCCTGCAGTTCGAGCTGCTTGGCGACCCAACGGGCCATATAAATTGATGTAAGGTTCAAGGGCGACGGAGCCGTCCGCCAGGAGAACCGGTCGGCTGGACACATATCCCAGGTCCTCCCTGGCATTAGGAACGGTCTTCATGGCCAGGACCCCGTTGGGGCTGGGTTCGATCTCAGCGTCGGGATGGGGGTATTCCGGAATAGCATTGCTGCCGCAAAATAGGGCAAAGGTATCCAGAATGGCCTGGCGTTTCCTGGCGTGCAGCGAACCGGTCTTATCCATCCGGTTGAAGTACACGCGAACCATCTGCTCGGGAGCAAGCCGGACGCGGCCTAGTTCCTGAAGGAAAGCCGTACGGTCGTCAGTGAAGAGGACGATGCGGGTCACCGCCTTGTCGTGGATGCTAAAGCCATTGTCCAAGACGCTGGTAGTGATGAGGACTCTGCAGTTTTCAAGACCCTTTTCCAGAACCCGGTCCCAGAGCTGGCGCTGACCCAGATCACCGCGACGGCTGTCGCTGTCAAGGTAGACAGCGGAAATACCCTCGTGGTGCAGATTGCGACGCATATCTTTACCCGCCTCCTTGCTGGTGGCAAAGATGATCCACTTCTCAGAGGGATCATCTTCCGTGATCTCCTGGATGAGACTGTCCGTCTTAGAAAAGACATAGGGCCCTTGATAGGCGGAGAAATCCCAGAGCATGGTAAAGACGGGTAGCAGGGGCAGGCGCTCCAGGTGAGAGACCTCATGGCTGAAGTAGTCGCAGATGGCGTTCTTCTCGGAATCATGGACCCAGGGAGCACAGCGCCACTCTGCAGCGTAGATGGGATCGAGGACGTCCTCCGGGGTAGCAGTCATATAGATCCTCAGAGAATGGGCGAAAACGCGAGGGATCGAATCAAGGATTTCGCCGGTGTCCGGGTTGAAAAGTGCGTCGCTATAATAGAAATGCGCCTCGTCTGCAATGACGATGGAGTACGGCGCAAAGTACACGGGACCGTTTTTCTGCAGCAGGCTGAAGTAGTGATGAAACGTCATCAGCGTAATGCTGCCGGTCGTGTACTCCGCGGCGTCGTTGGGGTAGAAGGACTGCTGAATAGGTGGGTTGACGGCCCGGTCCGCTTCGCGCATCTGCTGGAAAGCCAACGCTTTGCGGTTGCAGAGGTAGAGAACCTTCTGGCCATGGGTAGCAGCATAAGGGCGGACGACGTGATGAATGAAATAATTCTTGCCAGCCCCGGTCGGCGCGGCGACCATGAAGGGGCAGCCGCTCTCCGACCACTCAGCGCTTCTGCGCAGCTGGTTGATAAACGTGCCCAGCCGCTCCTGCGTCAGTTCGTCGCTGACGTAGCGGCCGTGCAGGATGTGTTTCTCGACCTTCGCCCCCGGGAAGTGGGAGTCGAAGATGTTGAGGTTGTAAGGGAAAAGGATATACATGCTGGTGCCTCCTTGCGTTTTTTGATATGTCAGGATTGTAACACTAGCGAAATGAATAGTCCCGGACAAAAACTTGACCTTTTTGTCGGCAAAATAAACAAATCAGCGACAAATATCGGTCGATGATTTATTTATAATTATTGACTTGGAATTTATTGCGTGTTGATATATATCAAGATTGAAGAGTCGTTTTGGAACGGGCATATCGTTCCAAAGGTCATGCCAGACCCTGACGGCTCCAAAATATGCGACGAGGTGCTGGAGCACTATTTCCACGCGGTACGGAAGGGTTCGGCGATCCCCTTAGTGGGCTTTGACGACCAGCTCCGGAGGCGGGAGGAATTGAAACGCCTCATCGACTGTAGTGCCCCAGGAGAAACGGACAGGGAAAAGAAGAGGTCCCTGAGTAGGAAATAGGATTTAAGCGGAGTGGCG
>CANRDC010000100.1 GCA_947629245.1 uncultured Oscillospiraceae bacterium
ACCTCATTCTACCAGAGACTGCAAACTATGTCTCTTTTTGTGCCTATTCCTTTTTGCGCACTTTATTCTACACTACCTACACTACCTCTTGTTCTCTACTTCTTCCTGAATGGTTATCGCCTCCTATAATGATTTGGATATAAAAAAGGACCTGCTCAATAAATGAACAGATCCTGCTTTGCAGAGAGAGTATTATACTGTTTTAGATACCCATAAAGGTATGAGAGGCATCATGCTTTTTGTTCAAGCAGTTTCAGGTATTTGGGCCACTCCGCCTCCGGGATTTCCAACATAGACATGGCTTCATTGGCAGATATAGGCATCTTTTTCATAAGGTTCCTGATGGATGACAAATAAGCATCCATTATACCTTCCGCACGACCCTTCTCCATGCCCTTCGCCATACCCTTCGCCTCAACGCCAGCACTCAAATTACACATGACCGACACCTCCTTCTCCATTGTCTGCGTCATTTGTATGTCGTAGTCGTTCTGTAATATCCGCCGCTTCTCCGCTTCGCCGGTTTCGCTGGAGAGCAGCACATCCAGCATCCGCAGCACACCGTCGTAGTTCTCACCGTCAGGCCCGCCCAGACACAGCATGATGACGGACAGCAGATCGTAATTCCTGACCGGCTCTACAGCCTCGCCTACAAGGTTTTCTTCTGTCAGCCGATAACGGGTGATGGTGTTCTCCCGGTCCTCTGGGGAATTCATACATATCCAGATAGAATAGACCTTACGGATGTTCCCATACTGTGATCCTGTGAACTCCCGACCATACTGCGCCGAAATCATCCGGCTGCAATAGTATATGCCCCGCTTGACCAGCGGATAGCCGGGATTAAATCGGTTCTGCGCCTCCACATTCACGATGAGAGCTATCTGTTCCTCGGAATCGGGGACAATGGCGCGGAAACGAATGTCATAGGTGACGGTCCCCTCATGGATGGATTTGTCCTCGGTATCCATGCCGGTGATGACCGGTGAAGCCTCGTCCGGCAGCACCGGGACGGAGGAAACCTGGGGCTGTCCCTCAATATACCGCTCCGCAATGTCGTTCACATCGCAATCCTTGTATTCGTCCAGGCAGGACTTCATAATCCGCGCCAAGATCGCTTTTTCGGAAAGGACGCGCTTGCAGGCGGCATCATAGCCCGCGCTGGCATCTGTGACGCGTAGCGCCTGGGCGACCGTTGTTTCTTCGTCCACTGTCTCACCTTCTTTGCCTCTATTTTATCATGCCAAGCGGGCCCGTGCAAGAGGATGTGTACGGGGAAAGAACATAGTGCAATTATCCAACAGCATAATATCTTGCGTGTTTGCTGGCATGGCAAGACACCAGGCAACACGTGGTAGTATGTGTGCGTTGGCACGCCTAAGCGGTAGGTCGGAGGTTCGAATCCCCTCGTGGGTGCCAATAAAAAAGCTGAGAGCCTTGACGGCCCTCAGCTTTTTGTTGCTATGGGTGGCCAGTCAGCCCTCGGCTGCCCGGCGCGCTGCGACGTCCTCCGCCAGCTGGCGGCCGGTCTTTGTGGCGCAGAGGCCGCCCTCGCAGGTGCAGCACAGGGCGGAAGGGAGCATCTGGCCCACGTCCATCATGGTCTGGATGGTCTCATCCAGGGGGATGAGAGACGTCATCCCGCATAGGGCCATGTTGGCGGACATGACGGATACGGCGGCTGCGGTGACATTCCGCTCGATGCAGGGGAACTCCGTCAGCCCGGCGATGGGGTCGCATACGAGGCCCAGGAAGCTGTGCATGGCGATGCAGGCCGCGTGAAAGCCCTCCGCCGTGGTCCCGCCCTTCAGCTGGACCACGCCTGCCGCCGCCATACAGGCGGCGGCGCCGATCTCTGCCTGGCAGCCCGCGACCTCAGCGCCGAAGGTTGCTTGGTTGGCGATGAAGGCTCCGACCAGTCCGGCGGCCCAGAGGGCGTCCAGGATCTGCCTGTCCGTGCAGCCCAGTTGTTCGCCTACCGCCACCACGGCAGCGGGTATCACCCCGCTGGAGCCAGCGGTGGGCGCGGCCACTACGGCCCGGTGGGCGCAGCTGTTTTCCATCACAGCCACGGCGCCCGGCAGGCACAGGTTCGCAACCCCCATGTCGAAGGGCAGCTCCCTCCGGCTGGCCAGAGCTCCGGACTGACGGGGGATCAGCAGGTTGTCCACCGGATCGTCGGCCGACGGCGGGACAAGAGACGTCCGCATGGCCGCCAGAACATGCTCCATGGCGCGGTAGGCGCTCTCCCGGTCTGTCAGACCGAGACTGCACTCATAGGCCAGCGCCAGCTCCGGCATGGAATCGACGCCATGGTCCCCGGCGTACCGCAGGGCGCCCTCCGCCGTCAGGAAGGGGGGCTCCGGTGCCAGCCGAAGGGGGACCGGGACGACAGGGCTGGCTTGCCGGATGTAATGGATGCCCGGCAGGTCCGCCAGCGCAGGCGGCAGCTCCTCCCGGGAGAGACCCACGACCTCGGCCAGCACGGCCGTGCCGCCGGGCGAGGTCAGCCGGGTGGGGCCGGCCGGGTCGGGCATACGGAGCCGGAACGAAGCGCCCGCCGCCTGGAGCGCGGCGCAGACCTGCTTTTCGCAGGCGCCCTGCTCGCAGGCGATATAGAGGATCTGCCGCTGTCCGTCGTAGTGGATGGGAAAGCCATCCACCTCTGACAACAGGAAGGTCCCCCCTCCGGTGGAGAAGCTCAGCACAGACATCCCGGGGACGTCGCTGTCTCCGTCAAAAACCTCTATGCGCGCCTCGTTGGGGTGGTGGGCGCCCAGCTCGCCAAAGCGAAACTCGATCCGGACGCCCTGTCCCCGGGCCAGGGCGATGGAATCGCGGAAGCGGACGTCGTCCGTCTGCATACCCAGCAGGCCGCCGGTAAAGCCGAAGTCGGAGCCCTGCCCGATGTGGGTGCTGGGATAGGACCCGGCCGCGTCATAGGTGACGACTGCCCGCCGGATCGGCTTGCCCCAGAGCCTGCCCACGGCCAGACCGATCTTGCCGGGGGCCGCCGTATGCGAGCTGCTTGGGCCTGCCATGACAGGCCCAAGCACATCGTTTAATATACTGCTCTGCTTCATCACACGTATCCGAACAGCTTCGGCAAAAACAGAGAGAGCGAGGGGATAAAGGTGGTGAGCAGCAGGGTGGGGAGCCAGCCAAAGACGATGAGCAGCATGGTGGGCTTCAGCATGTCCTTGACCTCCGCGTCCGCGATGCGGCCGCCCAGATACAGCAGGGGGGCCGTGGGAGGCGTGGTGTTGCCCATGCCGATGTTGACGCTCAAAATGGCGGCGAATTGGATGGGCGTGATACCCATGGCCGCCACCACCGGCAGCAAGATAGGACCGCAGAGAGTGGTGCCGCTGCAGTCGTCCATCAGCATGCCGATGATGATCATGAACACGTTGACCATCAGCAGGATCACCACCCGGTTGGAGGAGATGGAGGTCAGACCGTTCAGGATCAGATTGGGCAGGTTCTCGGTCATGTACATGCGGCTCAGGATGCTGACGGTGAACAGCATGATCATGATGACGCCAGCGGTCTCGCCCGCCTGCACCAGAGCGGCCCGGAAGGTCTTGAAGTTGATGCGGCGGTAATAAGCGGCGCCGATGACCAGGGAGTACAGCACGGAGAAGGCCGCGCCCTCGGTGGCGGTCAGGATGCCGCCGTAGATGCTGCCCAGCAGCAGCACCGGCATCAGCAGCGCGGGCCATGCCTTTTTGTTGTCCTGCTTGATCAGACGCTCCTTCTCCTTCTCCTGGGCGGAGGCGAGCATATCCTCCAGGTGCTTCTCCGCCATGGGAGAGGCCGGGGTCTTGTCATGCTTGAGGATGTAGACGTTCACCAGGCTGAACAGCACGACCAGGATGATGCCGGGAACGATGGTGGCGAGGAAGCAGGCCAGTACGGAGGTGCCCGTGCCCCAGGCATACAGGATCATCAGGATGCTGGGCGGGATCATGATGCCCAGAACGCCGGAGCTTGCCAGCAGCGCGCCGATATGGCCCGGCTTGTATCCCGCGTCCTTCAGACGGGGCGTCATGATGGAGCCGATGCAGGAGGTGGTGGCGGTGGCGCTGCCGGAGACGGCGCCGAACAGGGCGCAGGCAACGATGGTAGTGGTGCCCAGAGCGGCCGCGGAGCCCTTGCTGAACTTGCGCAGCGTCTCGATCATCTTCTCGCCCAGGCCGCCCTTGTCGATGATGGCGCCAGCCAGCACGAACAGGGGGATGGTCAGAAGCAGGATCGTGTTCTGGACATTGAAGCCGTATGTAAAGAGCATGACCGGGTTGTACCCGCCGGTCAGGCACATGTATGCGGCGGACAGGATGAACGCGAGAGGGATGGGAATGCCCACCACCATGGCGAAGACGAGGATAAGCAATGCGATCAGTGATGTCATGCCTCGTTCCCTCCTTTATTTGTGTTTTTCAGAGTGATTGCGGAGACGATGCAGTCTCGCACCAGATAGACGCCCCACATAAGGAAAGAGAGGCACATGGGGAACTGCTGGAAATAATAGGGGATCTTATGGACGCTGGTCACCGGTTTGAGGGAGAAGGTCCAGGTCCAGTAATCGGCGCACCATTTGATCGCCAGTGCGCAGATGACCAGGCTCGCCACATCCTTCAGCAGGGCGACGGTGTTGACGATGTGCTTGTTGTGGGTAAAGATGGAGATCATGTTCGCGTTCAGATGAGACGAACTGCGGGCGGCGGAAATACTGCCAATAAAGTAAAGCCAGTATCCGAAGACCAGAATGATCTCCTCTGAGCCGTAGAAGTCCATTTTCAGGACGTAGCGCATGAACGCGCCCACCAGAATGAGGACCGCTACGGCGGAGCCTGCAATCATCATGATATAGTCATAGATAAACTGCAGCGCTTTATCGATCGCGCTCAAAACCTTTATCACTATGAGCAGCTCTCCTTCCTGATTCTTTGTTGTGCCAATGTGAAAGACCGCGGTGGACCTTCACATTGGCACATTGGTCAATCAAAAGTTACTGTTCCGAAGGGGCGTGCAGAACTCACTCGCCGCTGGCCATGCAGCCATCCAGGAACTCCTGGGTGAAGGTTTCAGCCAGCTGGGGCCAGACTTCCTCGTGGCAGGCCTCGGCAAAGGCGGCGATCTCTTCGGGGGTAAACTCCACCACTTCGATGCCCTCCTCGCGGAGCATGTCCTTATACTTGCCCTCGTCGGCCTGAGCCAGCTCAATGCTCTCGGCGCACTTCTTCTGGATAATCTCGCGGATGGCCTCCTGGTCCTCGGGCAGCAGGGAGTCAAACGCGGCCTTGTTGATCAGGATGGAGGTGGCCTCCTGGATCTGCTGGTAGTCATAGAAGTAGTCGATGACGTCCCGGAAGTTCAGATAGAACAGGTTGGCGGGCACGCCGGAGGCACCCTCCGCCAGGCCGGTCTGGATGGCGGTGTAGGTGTCGCTGTAGGGGATGCTGGTGGTGCGGAAGCCCAGCATCAGGTTGCACAGGTTGAAGGTGTCCATGGCGGGCACGCGGATCAGAACGCCCTTGTCGGCGCCGACCTCGGCGGGATCGGTCACGGGGAGCTTGGTGCCGACGCCGTCAAAGCCCTCGCAGAAGAAGCCCATCAACTCCATGCCCAGGCCCTCATACACATCGTCGTGCAGAGTCTTGAACAGATAGGAGTCGGGAGAGTAGATCTGGGCTAGGTTGTCATAGCCGGTGGACAGATAGGGCAGGAAAGGGCCAAGCACCCGGGGGTCATAGCCCTCGTTGGTGGAGCCGTGATGGATCTCGATGCTGCCGATCATGACCTCGTCGAACACGCTCAGATAGTCACCCAGCTGGTTGTTGTTGTACAGGGTGATGTTGACGCGGCCCTCGGTGGCCTCTTTGATCTCCTCGATCATCTCAAGGTCGGCGATGTTGGCGATGCTGTCATCGGGGTGCTGGTTGGACATACGCCACTCCACAGGAGTGAAGTCGTCCTTGTCGCTGGCGAAAGCGACGGTGGAACCGCCAGCGGCGGCCAGTCCAACGACCATGGAAACGGCGAGGACCAGGAAAAGGGATCTTCTCAGCTTGATAGTCATAGCAAAATACTCCTTTCATTCTTGCTCTCGTCTTGTTGATCTGGTGTTCTTGTCTTTGCCTGTCAAGCAGGTTGTGGATGGAGTCGGGGTCTGCGGTCTCCGGGGACCGGCCAGGGGCGCCTGTCCCGCCGGGGAGCTCATTTTGCGGCGGCGGCAAGGCGGCGGCGTTCGGATTTCTCCAGAATGCTGTCCACCATGCAGCGGTCCAAAAGCTCCATGGACCGGGTCGCGATCTTGGTGATGCAGGAGACGGTGTCCTCCAGAGTCTCGTCGGAGACTCCGTCGAAGAAACCGGGCTCCACGTTGGAAGCGGCCAGCTCAATGGATGTGATAGCGGTGGAGGCGGCGATCGCCATCTTCAGCGCACAGGCGTTTTTCGCGCCGTCACAGAGCATCCCCGCCAGAGGCGAGATGACGTTTTTGACGGCGCCGCGGATCTGGGGCTCATCCATACCCTTGAGATACCCGATCCCCGCGGCTACGCCAGCCGACGCCGCAATGGCGCACAGGCAGAAAGCGGACGCCCGGCCGATGTGCATCTTGATGTAGAACAGCATGAGGCAGCTCAGCGCCAGGGCCCGGAGCTTCTCGTCCTGGGACACGCCCATCAGATCGGCCGCAGTCCCCACCGGGAGTGTGGCGGTCAGGCCCTGATTGCCGTCGCCCATGGCCGCCATGGCCGGAAGCCGGCTGCCGCCCATGCGGGCGTCGGAGGCGGCGGAGACAAGCACCTTGGACCGGTCATGGATGGTATCGGGCAGATAGTCCATGGGGCGCTGGTACAGGTCCTCCGGAACGCCCTTCGGCTGCCAGTACTCGGCCAGGATGGCCCGGCCGCTCTGCAGGCCAAACGGCTGCTTCAGACCGTCCTCGGCCAGAGCCAGATTCATTACGTATCCGTCAGCCAGGAATTGGAGGTCGCCGGTGTCCACCGTCCGCACATAGCGGAAAATGTCCTCCAGCGTCATGCTGTCAGGGTTGTCCTCCAGATTTTCCTCCGGGTCGACGGAGGCCGTGAATTTCTCCTCGCCGTTCACTTCGATGAGGGAGACACCGTCGTGGGTGTGCTCCACCACCGCGATCGCCAGTTCGTTTTCAGTGCGTACCTCTGCGCGGACGTATACGCCCTGCTTTTCCCAGGAGCAGAGGACCTGGATCAGGCCAGCGTCCACCATCTGCTTGGCCCGGGCGATGTCCTCATCCGTCACAGGCTGCAGGACCTGCAGTCCGAGCTTGTAGTCTCCGCCGGTAAGGCCGATCGCCGAGGCGATCCCGATGCCGGGTTCGGTGGTGCCGGGGGTGGCGACGCCAAAGCCGATCTTCAGGAAGGCGGGGCTGACATAGACCTTCACCTCCTGGACCGGGGCCGTCAGATACGGCCGGCAGCACGCCGTCGCCAGCGCGTATGCCGTGGGGCCGGTACATCCCAATGCGGGCAGCATCTCTTTCTTTAGCAAGCTGGAAAGCTCGCTGTTCGTCATGCGCATCATCTCCTCTCTTTTCCGATATGTCCGAGACGGCTGGCCGTCTAAGCTGATGTTATCGCCTGACAGGCCGGATACCAGCTGCTTAAAATTATCGCAGAAAAACCGGGTGTTTGCAAGGATGCCTCTATTCTCGTGGCAATCCAATTTCTTGATAAAATTTCTCTTGACATGATAATCTATGGCATTTATCCTAAATCAGGATGGAGAACGGTTTTGATTTTTCCGTAAAACAACGGAAATCATATTTTGGTGAGACTATCCAGGGGGGACAGATATGGACCAGATGGAAAAGCAGATCGGCAGCCGCATCCGGATGTTCCGCAGGCTTAGGGGGCTGTCCGTGGAGCAGCTTGGCGGGGCGATCGGCAAGAGCAAGGCCACGGTCTACAAGTACGAGAGCGGACTCATTCCCATCGGGGTAGACACACTCCTTGACATTGCGGGGGCGCTGAAGGTGGCGCCAGCCCATTTTTTCGACACTCCCAGCACTACCGCAAAGAACAGCCCGAAGGTGGGGCTGTTTGACAAAGGCCGGCTGTACGCCTATTATTTCGACGGCCGTATCAAGCAGATCGTCCGCTCTCTGCTCACGTTCTATCCGGACGCGGAGGAGGAGATGGGATACCGGGCGTCCTTCTACATGCATCTGAACGACTTCTCCAAGCCGGAGCAGTCCCGGTATATCTATTCCGGCACGCTCATATCCCATGAGCTGGTGTCCTATTTCATCCTGGAGAATATCATGCTGCCCATCGAGACCTTTGTCATGGAGATCCTCCACCCCCTCCAGACCAGTCTCAACACCTGGGGACTGTTTTTGGGTATATCCGACCAGCCCCTGACGCCCATGACCACGAAGATCCTGTTTTCCAAGGTTCCCCTGAGCCAGCAGGAGCTGCAGACCTATCCGCTGATGTTCACAAAGGACGAGCTGAAGAACATCCGGGAGAAGAACGCGATCCTGCTGTCCATCCGGGAGTGACGGCCTGTCCGGCGAGACGGGAGGGGGGAATTGATTTTTTCCCGGCCTGTCCGTATAATGATAGGGCATCCCCGGAAAATCACAGAATACGATTTAGGAGGTAGATATTTATGGAAGGCAAGTATGTTTATTTTTCGGACGATCACAGCGCGCCGTACAGCGACATGGTGGTGATGGAGGGAAAGTATCTGTTTCTGTCCGGGCTGATCGCCCAGGACCTGCAGACCCAGGAGGTCCTGTCCGGCGACATCACCTTTGAGACGAAGACGGTGCTGAACAATCTGAAGACCATCCTGGAGCGGTACGGCTCCGATATGGACCATATCGTGCGGCTGGAGATCCTGCTGCGGGATTTCTCCGAGCGGGACGTGATGAACGAGGAGTACAGAAAGCACTTCAGCGCCGATCATATGCCAGCGCGGCTGTGCTTCGGCGACGTGGGTCTGGCGGGGACCAGCAAGATCGAGATCATGGCCACCGCCTATAAAAAGGACTGAGACCGCCGCCCGGCTCTTGACAAGTTCCGGGCCGGACCGTACAATATTATACGAGGCGCCGCTCCGGCAGACGCGGAGCGGCGCTTTTTCAATATCCCCTGGCAAAACAGAATACGGTCTACGGGCAGTCGTCTGTCAGGGAATGGGGGTGAGAGTCCTCCGCAGTCCCGCCACCGTGATAGACCCGGGAGGGTCTTAAGTCGGAATGCTGAGCTGTCCTGTGCAGGTCCACGATGGATGGGTTTGTGCATTTGAGCCGCAGCGGAGGGGGGAAGCAGGACCTGTCCGCCGCAGGTCGAGGTATACAGCAAACACCTTTCATTGATTTGAGGTGAACCCGGATATGGAGCGGCTGGCCGCCCTGGAGCCGGACCTGGTGCTGGTGAGCAACATGTCCCTGTACGACCAGCAGAGCCCCTTCCAGCAGCTGACGGACATGGGCGTGTGCGTG
>CANRDC010000101.1 GCA_947629245.1 uncultured Oscillospiraceae bacterium
CTCTCCTCTCTTTGAATTCTATTTGAAAGTCTGACATTTTGTCTATTAAAAGGCTTTTACATTTTACTGTTTTCCATGTAAAAAAGCTTTTACACTCCAGATTTTACGGGCTTTTTATATTTTCTTGCCTTAAAAACTTCGATTTGTCGCTCTGTTGAACCATGCTAAAATTATAGCACATCAGGAAACGCTTTCAAGATGTCGGCCTGTTCCTAGGGGCACTTATTCACCACCGGCAGGGCTGGCGGTGGTACTGCCTGACGGCAGCCGTGCGCTCGACCAGGGGGATGCTCCAGCGGGCCTTGGCCCTGCTGGTAGCACCGAGCCGGGAAGCTGTCAAGGGATCGGCTTCGCCTTGCCTGCGGCACCCTTGACAGCTTTCCGCTCAGGGCTCCCAGCGCAAACCAGCAAAGCGTTTGCGCTGGGAAAAAGGAGAAACGCCCCTGACCAATAAAATCGCCGCCCTTGGGCGGCGACTGCTTTACCGGGGCCCCCAAAGGGCACGCCTGCCCTTTGGGGAAAGGAGAAAGGCTTCTGACCGATGGAGGAGCCCCGCTTGCGGGGATCTGACATCTTCAGAAGCCTTTCGACGCTGGCGCGTGGTTTTTCCACTTCCCGGACAGGAAGTAGGGGCACATGACCAGGAAGAAGGCGTAACCCGCCAGAGCCCCGCCCAGCCAGTAGCCGGTGACGCCCATGTGGAACGTCTCCGCCAGCAGCAGGCAAAGGCCGATGCGCATGACCACTCCGTCCAGGATGCCCAGCACAAAATTCATCACGGGGAAGCCCATGCCGTTGCAAAGAGCCGTACTGGGCCCCCGGACGGCGAAGCCAAAGAAGTTCAGTACCGCGATGAGCACGTAGCTGTGGCTCATGGCCAGCACGGCGGGGTCGTCGTCAAAGAGGCTGAATACCTGCTCCGGCCAGCCGATCATCACCGCCGAGAGCACCCCCGCGAAGCCCAGACCCACCGCCAGGGACATCCCCACGGTCCGGCCCACCCGGTCGAATTTCCGGGCGGCGAAGTTCTGGCCCACCATGGTGGCCCCGGACTGGCTCAGGGCCTGGGAGATGATGCTCGCTACCGTGGACAGCTTGCCGCCCACGCTGTTGACGGCGGAGACGGTGACGCCGAAGGTATTGATGCGGCTGGAGACGAAAAGCTGGGACACGCTGATGGCGCAGGACTGGATCATCATGGGCACCCCCAGCCGGAGGAGCTTTTTCAGATTGACCGGGTCCGGCCTCAGATGGCGGAGCTTAAATTCAAAGCCCAGCCGGTCCCGCCGCCGCCACAGATACCCCACGCACAGCAGAAAGCTGACCCCCTGGGCGATCACCGTGGCCAGCGCCGCGCCGAGAGGTCCCATCCCCTGGGAGACGAACACGATATCCAATACCACGTTCAGCGCCGACGCGATCATGATGAACAGCATGGGCTTTTTCGACTCCCCCATGCCCCGAAGGATGGCGGCCACCATCACGTAGCCCACCAGGAAGAAAAGCCCCGCCGTGCAGCAGTCGGTGTACTGTCGGCAGTAGACCGCCGCCTCGGGCGGCACGTTCAGCCAGTTCATCACCCGCCCCGCCAGGGCCAGACCCAGCACCGTGATGGCCAGGCTCAGGCCCAGGATGAAGGTGAACATGGCCCCCACGATCCGGGACAGGCTGTCCCGGTCCTTCAGGCCCACGTACTGGCTGATGAGCACCTGGCCCGCGTTGCAAAAGCCCATGCACAGGAAGGTGTAAAAGTGGATAAGGTCCGCGCCGATGCCAACGGCGGACAGGCCCGCCGGGCCCACGTACTGGCCCACCACCGCCATGTCCACCAGATTGTAGGCGGTCTGTAAGAGGTTGGACAGCATAAACGGCCACGCGAAGCCCAAAAGCTGCCGCGTCACGGGGCCGGAGGTATAGTCTTTTATCAAAGAGTCGTCTCTCGCCATGCCGGTTCTTTCTCTCTGTCGGTTCTTATCTTTATATTGTATCCCACAAATTGCCTGACCGCAAGGGAATTTTTACCGCTTGATGCGTATCGTGACCACCATTTCCTTCTCGTTCTGCTCCCGCTCCAGTCCCACGTCCACGCCCCCCTGACGCATCACGTCCACGTTCCGCTGCAGGGTGTTCAAAAATACCCGCACGTCCTTTAAGACCAGCCGGGTCCGGGTCTGGGCCGCGGGCTTATTGAGCCGCTCCAGCAATGCGTCTATGTAGCTGTCCGCGGCGGGCACGGCCAGTTGGTGGTCGATGATGTGGTCCAGGGCCTTCCGGCGCAGGTCGTCGTCCGGCAGCCGCAGCAGGGCTCGGCCGTGGCGCTCTGTCAGCTCCGCCGCCCGGAGCTTGTCCAATATGTCCGGCGGCAGCTTTAAAAGCCGCAGCTTGTTGGCCACCGCGGACTGGCTCTTGCCCAGCCGCCGGGCGCATTCCTCCTGGCTCAGGCCAAAAGTCTCGATGAGCCGGGCCATGCCCTGGGCCTGCTCGATGTAGTCCAGGTCCTGCCGCTGGAGATTCTCCACCAACGCCAGCAGAGCGGACTCCGCGCCCTCCGCCTCCAGCACCAGACAGGGCACCCGCTCCAGCCCGGCCAGCCGCGCCGCCCGCCAGCGCCGCTCCCCGGCCACCAGCTCGTACCGGCCCTCCCGCCGCCGGACCGACAGCGGACACAGCACCCCGTATTGGCGGATGCTCTCCGCCAGCTCCTCCAGGGCCTGGCCGTCAAATACCTGTCGGGGCTGCATGGGGTTGGGCACGATCTCGTCCAGACCCAGGCTCAGCACCCCCGCCTCCAGCTTCCGGCGGGTCTTCATCAGCATCGGCATAGAAATTCTCCCCCTTCGACCATCTGATGGATACATTATAAAATGTCCCATCCGCGAAAGGGGGAGAAAACGGGGGGCTTGTCTAAACTCCCGTGCCGTCGAAGGGCGGGGTGTATTCAGCCGACCCGCTGGATAGCTCCTGGGTGTAGCCCTCCAAAAGCCCCAGCGCCGCCATGTAATCCACGGCCCGTCGGTATTCCTCCGGCGTCAGCCGCCGGTCCGGACCGCCTTTTCCGTTGGGGGTGTACTGGCCCATGAGGGACACCAGCACGTCCCCGTCCCGAAAGCTCTCCCGTATCCAGTCCAGCACGGCGAAGGTGTTGTCCAGCTCCCCCGGCAGCACCAGGTGCCGGATCATAACGCCCGAAAGGAGCATCCCGTTTTCGTCCAGCTCATAGGGCCCGGTCTGGCGGAACATCTCCAAAATGGCGGCTTTCGCCACCTCCGGGTAGTCCGCCGCCCCGGACAGCCGCTCCGCCAGCGCCCCGTCCATATACTTCATGTCCGGCAGGTACACCTGCACCTTACCCTCCAGGGCCTTGAGGGCCGGGAGGGCCTCGTAGCCCCCGGTGTTCCACACCACGGGGATGGAGGGCCGGGGCTCCAGCGCCTCCAGTACGGCGGGCAGGAAGTGGGAGGCGGTGACCAGGTTCAGGTTGTGGACCCCCTGCTCCTCCAGCTCCCGGAAGATGGTCCGGAGACGGTCCACGGTTATGACCTTGCCCCGGCCCCCGGCGCTGATGTCATGGTTCTGGCAGAACACGCACCGGAGGGTGCATCCGGCGAAGAACACGGCGCCGCTGCCGTGCGTGCCGCTGATACAGGGCTCCTCCCAGAAATGGGGCGCGGCCCTAGCCACCACCGGCTCGTCTCCCACGCCGCAAAAACCCCTATGGGCGGCGTCCCGGAGCGCGCCGCATTTTCTCGGACAGAGCGAACAGATCATATGCTACCTCGTGTTTTCAGAGAATGAACTGCCGCCAGAGCCAAAACATGACCAGCGACACGACAACGCCCAGCAGCCCGGACCCGGCAGCCAGCAGGGCCTTCTGGTAGGGGCGCTTGCCCTCCTCCCGGGCCTTTTCGATCTCGGAGAGAGTCTTGCCCTCGGTGAAGGCAACGATCTCTTTGTAGGTCTGGATGTCGAACTTCTTTTTCCACTTCTCCACCCGGAAGGACCAGGCGAAGGCCACGGCGGCCAAGACCGACCAGGCCGCCAGACCCCACCACCGCCACAGCAGCGCCAGGGGCACGCATGTGACGAGCATGGCCGCGAACAGCGCCGTGTAGATGGCGCGGTCCCGCCGAAAGGCTGCCTTTTCCTTGTCGTCGATCTGCTTTTTCATTTCCGCGATATCCCCCTTGACAAGGTCGTCAAGGGACGCGGAGAACACCTCCGCCAGCAGCAGAAGGCTCTGGATGTCCGGGCAGGTCCGGCCATTTTCCCAGTTGGAGACGGACTGGCGGGTGGCGTATATCCGCTCCGCCAGTTCGTCCTGGGAAAGGCCCAGCGCCTGCCTCCTTTTTCGTATCCCGCTGCCAAGCTCCATGCTTTCCGCGCCTCCTTGCCCTGCCAGCATAGGGGAAAAGCGGTCGGCTGTCTATCAAAGGTCTTTTACATGGGCGTCAATCGGCGCCGTGTTGAAAGCCTCCCCTGTGTAAGGGGAGGTGCCGAGCGAAGCGAGGCGGAGGGGTTGTCGACAATCCCCCAGTCTCCGGCTACCTGGGGCCCCCATGAAAGCCCAGCGAAGCGGGTTTCATGGGGAGAAGGAGGGACAGCGGAACGGACGAGCTCTGGCGCTTGCCGCCGGAGCGAGGGATGTAGAGCTTGTCCCGACGTGACAGCTCCCTTTACACAAGGGGGCCATAATAATGTGCGGCTAACGCCGCGCCCGATATTCGTCCCGCAAAATGGAATACCACACCTCGTCGATCACGCCCTGGTTGCAGACGCCCGCCTGCCGCAGAGTCCCCTCGTAGCGCATGCCGAGCTTTTGCATGACCCGGCCCGATTTGGGGTTTCCCACAGCGTGGACGGCGGCGATCCGGTTAAAGCCGACCTCGTCGAACAGGTACCGGACGACGGCCCTTCCGGCCTCCGGCATCAGCCCCTGTCCCCACCACTTGGTCCCCATGCAGTAGCCCAGCTCCGCGCTGGCAATATCCTCCCGGAACTTCCCGACGGCAATATTCCCGATAAGCTCCCCGGTCTGTTTCAGTTCCATCGCCCAGTTGTAAAAATCGGCGCGCTCATAGGCCGCGATCCAGCTCGCGAGCACCTTCTTCGTCACGTCCACGCTGGCATGGGCTGGCCAGGTGAGAAATTTCGTCACGGCGGCGTCCGACGCCCAGTTGCCGTACATGGCCCCGGCGTCCTCCAGGACGAACCGCCGGAGAAGCAATCTGTCCGTTTCCAGCGAAACGGTCCCTTTGTGGTCCATTTTTCCTCCCCCGTTTTCGTCGTCGCTCGCTTAGCTAGGTCGGGATTCGCCGCAAGCGGCAAACCCCGAATAGCACGCGGCTCCTCCTCTCCCCAAAAGGCAAGCGTGCCTTTTGGGGACCCCGATGGCCGCGACAGAGAGAGAAACAGATCAGCGTCAGCAGACCCTCCGTTTCTCACTCCGCACAGAACCGCCAGAGCTTCGCCTGGTCCTCCGGGGCGGCGTAGCCGATGCCCACCCGAGGCGAGGCGGTCACCTTTTCCGGCGCGTAGCCGTCGTCCTCCAGCGCCAGAGCACCCCCTAGGCGCGTATCGTTCAGACTCTTGTCGATGGCAAGGAATTTGGTCACCCGGCCGGGGCCGGAGGCCCCCTCCACGCCCCGGATCAGCACCGCCTGAGGGTCGTCCGCCGGGCCGGTCACCAGGTTCAGCATCCAGTGGATGCCATAGCACAGATAGACGTATATGGTCCCGGCGGGGTGGTACAGCACCTCGGTCCGCTTGGTGCGGCCGTGACAGGCGTGGCAGGCGGTGTCGCTCTCCCCGTAATACGCCTCCGTCTCCGTGATGCGGACCCGAAGCTCCGTTCCATCCGGCAGGCGGCGGATCAAAATCTTGCCCACCAGGGCGCGGGCCGCCTCCGGGGCGGGCAGGTCAAGGATATTCATAGGTATACCCCTCGCCGTTTTCCGTAAAGCCCGCCGCGAGACCCTCCGTGACGATCACCCGGTCGTCCTCGGTGACCAGCACCAGCTCCACGTCCTCATGGGCGGCGCAATATTCCAGCGCCCCCTCTTCCCCCAGCACGAACAGCGCCGTGGACAGCGCGTCGGCCCGCCCGCCGTCCGCCGTCACCACCGTGACGGACAAAAGCCCGTTGTCCACGGGACGTCCCGTGGCCGGGTCCAAAATATGGATATACCGCTTGCCGTCCTGGTCAAAATACCGCTGGTAGCCCCCGGAGGTGACCACCGCCGTCTGGCCCACGGACAGCGTGCCCACATAGGAGCCCGTGTCCCGAGGGTCCGTGACGGCCACCTGCCAGGGCGATCCGTCGGGCCGGGCGTCACCCAGGGTCTGCACGTTGCCGCCCAGGGACAAAACGGCATGCTCCGCCCCGGCCGCCGCCATGGCGTCCGCCGCCTTCTGGGCCGCGTACCCCTTGGCCACCGCCCCCAGAGATATGGCCATGCCGGACGGCAGCGTGACAGTGCCGGTGTTGGCGTCCAATATGATATCGTCCGTGTTCTTGGCGGACAGCAGCTCGTCCAGCTCCGCCTGGTCCGGCACCCGGTATTCTCCCGTGGTGAAGCCCCAAGCCCGGATGACCGGGTACAGGGCCGGGTCCAGGGCGTTCCCCGTCTCCCGGCCCACGGCCAGGGCCGTGTCCAGCACGGCCAGACAGTCGGCCGACACGGCCACGGTCCCGCCCGCCCCCGCGTTCAGGGCGTGGACGGAGCCGCCCTCCTTCTCCGGGTCCAGGTCCGCGGCGAGGTCGTTGATGACGTCCGCCGCCGCGGCGAGGGCGTCGCCGCCGTTTTCCCCGTAGGCGGTCAGGAGCATCACCGTGTCCATGGCGAACAGCTGCTTTTCGTGCTTTTCCGCCGAGGCGTCCTTCCCGCACCCGGTCAGGGCCAGCGCCAAAGCCAGCGCCAGGGGGACGAGCCGCTCACAGCTCCGCTTTGTGCTCCTCATAAAACTCCCAGTAATCCTTCAGCATGTACTTGAGCACGTTGGGGGTGTCCAGGTGATAGGGACACCTGGCCTTGCACCGGCCGCACTCCACGCAGTCCTTGATCTTGTTCATCTTCTCCTGCCACTCGGGGGTGAAATAGGGCCGCCAGGGGCAGCGGCGGATGAGCATGTCCATCCGGGCGCAGTTGCGGATCTCGATGCCCTGGGGGCAGGGCATACAGTAGCCGCAGCTGCGGCAAAACTGGCCCCCCAGCTCCGCGCGGTCCTTGTCGATGACCGCCTGGAGCTCCGGTGTCATGACCGGGTCCTCTTCCGCCAGAGCAAGCCACTGCTCCAGCTCCGACCTGGTCTGCACGCCGTAGATGGGCGCCACGCCCTGCTGCTCCCGCATGAAGGCATGCACCACGCGGGCATTGTCCAGCAGCCCCCCGGCCAGGGCCTTCATGGCGATGAAGCCCATGTCCGCCGCCAGGCAGGACCTGACCAGCGCCGTTTCCTCGGGGCTGGACAGATAGCTGTAGGGGTACTGGAGGGTCTCGAACCGGCCGGAGGCCACCGCCTCCTCCGCGAAGCGAATGGAGTGGCAGGTGACGCCGATGTGGCGGACATAGCCCTTGGCCTTGGCGTCCTGGGCGGCCTGGAAAGCGCCGTTGTCCACGTCCTCCCACTTGCCAACCAGATGGAACTGGAACAGGTCGATGTAGTCCGTTTTCAGCCGTTCCAGGGACGTCTGGATGTGCTTTGCCACGGTGTCATAGTCCCGGCCCATGCTCTTGGTGGAGAGGACCACGTCCTCGCGCACGTCGGCCAGGGCCAGGCCCAGCTTTTCCTCGGAGTCGGTATAGGCGTTGGCGGTGTCGAAGTAGCGGATGCCGCCCTCATAGGCCCGGCGCAGGATGCGCACGGCCTCGTCCTTGTCCCGCCGCTGGATGGGCAGCGCCCCGAAGGCGGGCTTTGTCACGATAAGGCCGGTTTTGCCAAGCTTCACGGTCTGCATAAAGATCACCTCGAAAAAAGTATATCATATTCCCCTTGATATTCCAAGCGGGATGCTGTATAATAGCAAAGCTTTCCGGCAAAAGATGTGCGGCTGTAGCTCAGCTGGATAGAGCGTTGGCCTCCGGAGCCAAAGGTCGTGGGTTCGAATCCCGTCAGCCGTACCACATCCAAGAAATCCGAACCCGTTCCCCGTAGGGGACCACGGGGTCGGATTTTTGGTTTACTTCAAGCCCTATGAGGCAGTGTACCACCGCAACGGGGTGCCGAAGCGGACCGGCAGAGATACGGCGGCAGTCAAGTGACTGCCGCCGCTGGCGTTATCGTGCCTTGGTGTCTTGGAGGTGTCTTTCTTTCTCCCGCTGGGCTTTCCACGCCGCAAACTCCCGCTGGCCTTCCTCGCTCTCATAGAACGCGAGGATGTCCGGCAGGAAGCATCGGGCGAGCTTTTCGATCTCGTGCTGCGGGATGTTGGTGTCGTTTACGAGCTTCTTCCTACGACCCAATGTTTACCTCCTATGTGGCGCTATGCTAGTAGTGACGGATGAACGGTGTCATGCTCTGCTCTCTCCTTTCTGTCATGGTCTAAAGCCTAGATCTGCGGGCAGGGGATACAAGGATACCACCCCGCCGGGTTTTGCGCCCGGAAAGCCCTGCAAATTCAGGGACTTCGCTGTTCTATTTTTCTACTCTCCGCCCTATATCGTTTGGCATACTCCGCCTTTTGCTGTCGCAAGGCAATGACCTTGCAATCGTCGCAGTATTTCGCCCGGTTGGAGCCGGGGAGAAACGCCCTGCCGCAGATCGCGCACCGCTTCATGGTATCCTTGCCGAATATCTCCGTTTCAAGCTCCCCTCCGGCCTTATCCTTCAGCAGCACCCAGCGAAAGATCTTGCAGCAGACGGAATAGGAGAGCGTCTGCGGGCACGGGACTTCCTCGCCGTCATCCAGATACAGGCAGTTGCCGTTATCGCAGGCACTGCACAGCTTGCGAATGAGCGTGACCGCCCGCTGGCGTTGTCTGCCGGTCATGCGCGGGAGCGGGCCGTCCGGCTGTCTCTCAATCGGCGGGAGCAGTTCAAGATGGAATAAGCTCATGGCGCTTCTCTTTCGTATGGCCCAGTATGTTCTCCAGATTGTTCTTCACAGTCTCCAGTTCCTTCACTCGCCGCTGCTTCTCTCGGTAGTCTTTGTACCGGGCGTTCTTCTCCGATGTAAGCTGCTGTATCTCCGCCTGCAGGGCCTTGGTGCTGGGCAGCTTGGTGATCCCGTGGTCCTTGAAATACTTGGCGGCGGCGTTGGACAGCTTGAACTCCCGTTCATGCGCCTGGGCGTATTCAGCCCTGGCCTTGGCGATTTTCAGCGCCTTGTATTCTTGCCGGACATTCTTTGTTTCCCAATACGTCAGAAGCTGCTTCAACAACTCTTTCTTCCCGGCGATGATGGTCTCTATGGATTTGAGTTTTTCCCGGCTCTCTTGCAATTCGCTCCGGGCGGCAGACA
>CANRDC010000102.1 GCA_947629245.1 uncultured Oscillospiraceae bacterium
AAAAGCCGTATGAAACTGCCTGTACTTTGCTGCATCATATGAACTGTTATAACATTCATGATGTTGTGTACAGTCACGATACTAATAAAAGACCCGCCACGCAAGACGAAAGAGTCCTTTGTGGAATAAACAGCATCGTGCGGTTTTTTAGCAGTTAAGGCTTTTCCGGTTTATCGAAAGCTCCTAACCACCGATTTGATATGGAAACAAACGGCGAGAAATAGGGATTGTGTAGGTAAGCAAAATGGAGAATTGTGATTGGTGCAATCTTTCTGAAGAAGATAAACGGTTTCAGGTGTACGAGAGTACATTTTGGTCTGTTTTTCTTTCGGATGAACAGGATTATATCGGGCGATGTATCTTGGTTTTGAAGCGTCACTGCGGTTCAATGACAGAGCTAACAGATGATGAATGGGAAGATCTTCGCAATCTGATTTGTAAAGTAGAGACCTGTTTGAAGACGGTTTTAGGAGCAACTTTATGTAATTGGAGTTGCCTGATGAATAGTTTTTATAAAGAATCAGAACCTAATCCTCATCTTCATATTCATGTTAGGCCAAGATATGATAGACCCGTGATGGTTAATGGAAGCACTTATATTGATAGCGAGTTCGGCCATCATTATGCAGTGAATAAAAGCGGATCAATATCTGTCAAAGATAAAGAAGAAATGTTTACTCGGCTAAAGGAATGGCTGAATCGCTAAGTTTTCGCTTGGGGTATCAGTTTTATGGCGGGAGCGCAACCTGTAATTGCGGAAACAAAGAAAAAAGCACATGCCGGGTGGTAGACTTTTCGGCTGAATGGAGATTTAATATTATCAATGCATGGCCGTGCAAAATGATACGGAGGAAGTTTTATGAGTTTTGGCAAAAATTTGAAACACCTGAGGCGTATGTGCGGAGAAATTACGCAGGAGGCGTTGGCGGAAAAGCTTAAAGTCAGCCGACAGACCGTTTCAAAATGGGAACTTGACGAATCAACGCCCGAAATGGATAAAGCCATTGAGCTTTGTGGGCTGTTCAACTGTTCTCTGGACAGTCTGTTTCGCGAAGAGATGGGCGTCTGTGACGACGCATACACGAACCTTCGCGTGGAGACTGTTCCGGGGTTTCGGTATGTAAAGCACGCAGTGATCAGCAACGATCCCGAGGGGGACGCCATCAACTGGGCGTTCAACGTCGCCCGCGACAACGGCGTGGAACACCCCCGGGTGATCGGGTGGGACTTTCCATATGTTTCTTTGGAGCAGATAAATGTTTGCCATATGCACGGCTATGAAGCTGCATGGATTCTGCCTGAAGGCGTAACGCCGGAAGGAGTGGAAATCAAGGAGCAGAAGGCTCACAAATATGCCACGATCCACATTCCCGAACCTTTTAAAAATCCTTTTGTGATCATTCCCAACGCGTATAAGACGTTAACGGAATATATGCGTGTCAACGGTTTGGAGCAAACGGACAAAGATGTGATCCCGTGCTTTGAAACGGACGGTGATACCATGGACGTGTACATTGCCTGCGTATAGCTGTCATACAGTGTTTTTGCCTGACAAAAATACACGGATCTTATAAGGGTTTTACGAAATCGGCGATTGACTTCGAAAGCCCTTTATTTCAGGCCTTTTTCGGCTTTTCCGCGCCGGAGAGGGCTTTTTCTGTTTGTATCAAAATCAGCAGGAGCATAGACCCGGCCGGTGGGAGAGGCGATATCTTTAGGAAGCGTTTCCCTTCTGGCCTTTTCTTTTTCCATTCGATATGGTATGATTGAGAAAAACAAATAACAGGGGGACCCGTTATGCTGCAAGACAACAAGATCCTGGTGGGCAAGGGCGACCAGCCCGTATATCTGCTGCCCAATATGTCCAACCGCCACGGCCTGATCGCCGGAGCCACCGGCACCGGCAAGACCGTCACGCTGAAGGTGCTGGCGGAGGGCTTTTCCGACATGGGCGTACCCGTGTTCCTGGCGGACATCAAGGGCGACGTGAGCGGCACGGCCCTGGCCGGGACCGACGGCGAGAAGTTGCGCGAGCGGCTCGAGACCGTGGGGGTGGACCCGGCGGCGTTCAAGTATACGGGTTATCCCTGCCGGTTCTGGGACGTGTTCGGCAAGGGCGGCATCCCCGTCCGGGCCACGGTGACGGACGTGGGGCCCTTGCTTCTGAGCCGCCTTTTGGATCTGACGGACGCCCAGGAGGGCGTGCTGAACATCGCCTTCCGGGTGGCGGACGACAACGGCTGGGAGCTGATCGACCTGAAGGACCTGCGCAGTATGCTGGCGTATCTGGGGGAGCACCGGGCCGATTTCGTCAATACATACGGCAACGTGACCAGCCAGAGCGTGGGCGGCATCCAGCGGGCCCTGCTGGCCCTGGAAAACGACGGCGCGGCGGACTTCTTCGGGGAGCCTGACCTGGAGATCGCCGACTGGATGCAGACCGCCGCCGACGGCCGGGGCATGGTGAACATCCTGCACTGCGTGGAGCTGGCCCAGCGGCCGCTTCTGTACGCCACGTTCATGCTGTGGATGCTCTCGGAGCTTTTCGAGTGTCTGCCGGAGGCGGGGGACCCGGACAAGCCCAAGCTGGTGTTCTTCTTCGACGAGGCCCACATGCTCTTTTCCGACGCGCCCAAGGCCCTGGTGGACAAGGTGGTGCAGGTGGTCAAGCTGATCCGCAGCAAGGGCGTGGGCATCTTCTTCATCACCCAGAACCCTGCCGACATCCCCGACGAGGTCCTGGCCCAGCTGAGCAACCGCATCCAGCATGCCCTGCGGGCCTATACCCCCGCCGAGCAGAAGGCGGTCCGGGCGGCGGCCCAGAGCTTCCGGGAAAATCCGGCCTTCAAGACCGAGGAGGCCATCGGCCAGCTTGGCACCGGCGTGGCGCTGGTGTCGGTGCTGGACGCTGAGGGCGCGCCCACGGTGGTGGAGCGGACCACCATCTGTCCGCCCGCCAGCAGTATGGACGGCATGGACCTGGCCGCCAGGGCCATGCTGGTGGCCAACGACGCCCTGTACGCCAAGTACAAGGACGCGGTGGACGAGCGCTCCGCCTATGAGATCCTGGACGAGCAGGCCCAGGCCGCCGCTCAGGAGCAGGCCCAGGCGGAGGCCCAGGCCCAGGCGGAGAAGGAGGCCAAGGAGGCTGCCAAGGCCCAGGCCGCCGCCGAAAAGCAGGCTCTCGCGGAGCAGAAGGCCGCCGAAAGAGCCGCCCGTGAGCAGGAGAGGGCCCTTCAGGCCCAGTATAAGGCCGAGGGCCGGGACAAGTACGGCCGCACCAAAATGGAGCAGAGCATCGTCAAGGCCAGCCGGAACACCGCCAAGAGCATGGGCCGCCAGCTCACCAAAAACATCACCCGGGGCCTTCTGGGCAACAGCAGCAAGACCGTCCGCAACGCCGCCAGCCAGTTTGCCGGCAACATGGTCAGCGACCTGATCGGCGGATTTTTCAAGTAAGCTGAAAAAATTTTTCCCATTCGTGCAATAAGATCCTTTCCCCGCGCATTACTTGATCGACAGGAGACAGTGAAGCGATGGACATGGGAGCGAGAACGGAAACGGAATCCTCCATGGAGCACGAGGACATGAGGGAGCAGCTGGCCAAGGTGGCCGGAGGCGACCGGGAGGCGTTCGGCGAGCTATACGCCGCCACCCGCGGGGCGGTGTACGCCATGGCGCTGTCCGTGCTGAAAAACGCCGAGGATGCCAGCGACGTGACCCAGGAGACGTTCGTCCGGGTGTGGACCGGCGCCGGGCAGTACCGGCCTTACGGTTCCCCTATGGCGTGGCTGCTCACCATCGCCAGGAACCTGGCCCGCATGAAGCTTCGGCGGGACAGCCGCCAAACGGACCTGACCCAGCAGGAGTGGGACGCCATTCCCGCCAGGGCGGAGACGGTCACGGCGGAGGACCGGGCGGTGCTCCAGACGGCCCTGGCCGGGCTGGATGACGGGTCGCGGCAGATCGTGCTGCTGCACGCCGCCAGCGGTCTGAAGCACCGGGAGATCGCGGCGCTTCTGGAGATGCCCCTCGCAACTGTCCTGTCCAAGTACCACCGCGCACTCAAAAAAATGAAAGCCAAACTGGAAGGAGATGACGTCCTGTGACGGAGCAGGAGCTGGAACGGCGCCTGAGAAGCGCTCTGGATGCCGCCGCCCCCGACGACCTCGGGGATGTCCTCTCCCGGTGTGAGGCGGGGAAAGGAACTGTAATCGACATGAAGGATATGACTGATACCGGAAAGAAAAAGACCTGGAAGCGCAGCCTCATCGCCGCCTGCCTGGCCCTGGTGGTGCTGGCGGGCGGAGGCGGCGGGCTCTTCTATCAGCAGGCCCACGCGGTGGCCTCCGTGGTGAGCCTGGACGTGAACCCCAGCATCGAACTGACGGTGAACAGGAATGAGAAGGTCCTGACCTGCAAGGGCCTGAACGCCGACGCGGCCGTGGTGCTCATGGATATGGACGGCGGCCACGACCTGGAGGGGGCCAAGCTGGACGTGGCGGTGAACGCCATCGTGGGGGCCCTGGTGCGAAACGGCTACCTGGACGATCTGGACAGCGCCATCCTCATCTCCGTGGAGGACAAGGATACCGCCCGTGGCGCGCGCATCCAGCAGGAGCTGACCCAGGCCGTGGGCGGCACGCTCCAGAGCGCGGCCAACAGCGCCGCCGTACTGACCCAGTCCGTGGCGGCGGACACGCAGCTGGACACCCAGGCCCAGCAGAACAACATCTCCACCGGCAAGGCATACCTGGTGGAGCAGGTGCTGGCCATCAACCCGGACCTGGCCTTTGAGGACCTGGCGGCCCTTTCCGTGGAGGAACTGCGGGACCTGATCGAGACCGGCGCGCCCGGCATGCCCATCGGCAAGGACGCGGCGGGCGCCGCCGCCGAGGACTGGTCCGGTACCCGTGCGCTGGACTTCATCTGGGTGGACGTGGACCCGGAGCTGGACGAGCGCACGCCCTGTTATGAGGTGGAACTGCATACAGCCTGGGGCAATTATGAATACAGGATCGACGCCTATACCGGCGCGGTGCTCAGCGGCAAGGCCAATATCCTGGCGGACGCCCCCTCGGCGGAGGCGACGTCCGCCCCGGCAGAGTCCACACCCGCCCCCGACACGGCCCGGACCGGCGACATCGGCGAGGAGGCCGCCAAGGCGGCGGCCCTGGCCCAGGCGGGCCTGACCGAAGCGGACGTCACCTGGATAAAATTCAAGTGGGACCGTGACGACGGCCGGCTGGAGTACGAGGTGGAGTTCCGCACCGACGGCATGGAGTATGAGTGCACCGTGGACGCCGCCACGGGCGATATCCGGGACTGGGACAGCGAACCCGTCCGCGGCGCCATGACCGGGCCGGGCCCGGCCCTGCCGGAGGCGACGTCCGCCCCGGCAGAGTCCACACCCGCCCCCGAAACGGCCCGGACCGGCGACATCGGCGAGGAGGCCGCCAAGGCGGCGGCCCTGGTCCAGGCTGGCCTGACCGAGGACCAGATCACCTGGGTGAAGGTCGAGCGGGACGTTGACGACGGCAAGGTGGAGTACGATGTGGAGTTCCGCACCGACTACACGAAGTATGACTGCACTGTGGACGGGACCATCGGCGTCGTCCTGGACTGGGACGCCGACCCCACCGTCATCTCGGCAGAGTCCACACCGGTCCCCGCGTCTGCTCAGATCCCGGCGGTGTCTACACCGGTCCCGGACTGGGATGACGACGATTGGGACGACGACCACGACGATGACGATGATGACGACTGGGACGACGATGACGACTACGACTGGGATGATGACCACGATGATGATTAGATCGCCCCACAGGGCAGGATAATAGAAGCGGGCAGGTCCGTGCAAGACCTGCCCGCGACGCAATAAGAGGTGAGCGGGATGACATTGCGGCAGCGGAAAAAGCGCATATTCGACATCATCCAGATCGGCAAGCGGGACGACTGGCCCAGCCGTCTTTTTGACGTGGCGCTGATCGCCATGATCCTTTTGAACCTGTTTGTCGCGCTCTTCGCCACATTCGAAAGCTCCCGGCCCTATCACGCGCTGATCGACCGGATCGACCTGGTGACGGTGCTGGCCTTCACGGGGGAGTATCTGCTGCGGGTGTGGACGGCGGAATTCCTCTATCCGGGGACAGGCAGGTTCCGGGCGTCGGTCCGGTACATGACCTCCTTCAACGGGATCATCGACCTTTTGAGCTTCTTCCCCTATTATCTGCCGGTCTTCTTCCCCCAGGGGGCGGTGGCGTTCCGGATGTTTAGGGTGATCCGCATTTTGCGGCTGTTTCAGATCAACGCCTACTATGACGCGCTGAATGTGATCGGGGCGGTGCTTAGGAGCAAGCGGGACCAGCTTCTCAGCTCTATCTTCATCATCCTGGTGCTGATGACGGCCTCGTCGCTGTTCATGTACGGCCTGGAGCACCAGGCCCAGCCGGAGGTGTTCCAAAACGCCTTTTCCGGCATGTGGTGGGCGGTATCCACGCTGCTGACGGTGGGCTACGGGGACATCTACCCGGTCACCACGGCGGGCCGGGTGTTCGGCACGGTGCTGACGTTTCTGGGCGTGGGCATGGTGGCCATCCCCACCGGCATCCTGTCCGCCGGTTTCGTGGAGCAGTACCGGCGGCTGGAGCAGCTGGACGCCACGGGGCTGGACGTGCGCTTCGTCCGGCTGGAGATAGGGCCGGACCACCCCTGGGCGGGCAAGGCTCTGGGAGCGCTTCCCCTGCCGCCGGACCTGATCCCGGCGGTGGTCCAGCGGGGCGAGGGGGCCCTGACGCCCAAGGCGGACACGGTCCTGGAGCCGGGGGACGGCCTGGTGCTGGGGGCCCAGACCGGCCAGGACGAGCTGGGCATCAGCCTGAAACGGGTGGTGCTGCGGGGGAAAAATCCCTGGGTGGGACAGCGGGTCCGGGACCTGGACCTGTCCCGCCGGGTGCTGATCGTGATGGTCACACGGGAGGGCCGGACGGTGGTCCCCGACGGAGATTTTCGCTTTCAGGCCGGGGACGCGGCGCTACTGTACACGAAAAAGAGCGTGCGCAATTCCAAGGACGTGAGCGTGTGAGAAATAAAGCTGTCCCCGGCACGGAAAACGCCGTGCCGGGGACAGCTTTTATTGTCGTTTATCCCAGCAGATCCGCGGCGGACTCCGGAAAGCCCCTGGACTGCTCGGGCCGGGAGAAGATGAGCTTGTCCTCCTGGGCCAGACGCACCCCCTGCCGGACGATGTGGATGCGCCGACAGGCGCCAGGGCCGAACAGATCGTCCATGGCGGCCCGGTAGGTCTCAAAGTACTCCTCCGGCATCAGCGCCTGGACATATCCGGCGAAGCCGCCGCTGTGCACCCGCCAGGCGCCCTTGCCGTCCAGCACCTGCCCGGAGGCCTCCAGGCCCCAGATGAGGCCGTCGCCGTAGGCCTCGTTCCAGGCGTTGCGCAAAAGCATCTCCGAGCTGCGGCCGGACTGGTTCATCAGCTCCATATACCGCCCGCCGTCCCGGAGCCCCAGGGCGTCCGCCATGGAGGCCACCCGCCAGGTCTCGTCGAAAAAATGGCGGGCCCGCATCCACTTGGGGTCGTCCTGATGCTGGGGCCACTGCTCGTTGAACACGGGGCCCCGGACCTTGGCCAGGAAGGGCTCCCCGAAGAACCGGGCCACATCCGCCATGTCGGAGGTGATCTGCGCGTAGGCGGGCGCGGCCTGGGAGGCGCTGCCGCCGGTATCCGTCAGGCACATGGCCAGACCAAGACTGTCAAAGTCGCACTCGATGGGAACGATCTTGTTCTCCAGCACGTCCATATAGACCACGCCGCCCATGGCGCAGGCCAGCGGGTCGGACAGGCCGCAGGGTTTTCCGTACCAGCGGCCCTCCACCTTCTGAGCGGTCCGGGCCAGCTCCTCGGGGGATATCTCGGCCCCGGAGAAGGTGGCCAGGATGAAGCCGATCAGCACGGTGAAGGACGAGGAGGAGGACAGGCCCTGCCCCGGCGTCAGGTCGCTGAACAGGTACGCGTCAAAGCCCCGGAGCTCGGGAATGGTCTCGTGCAGCTCCCCCGCCATGCCACGCACCAGCGCCGCGGAGGTGCCCCGCTCCTTTTCGTCCGGCCAGCGGCGGCTCAGATCCACTTCTATGGGGTCAAAGCCCTTGCAAAACACGCGGATCACGCCCTCGTCGTTGGGCTCCGCCTCCGCCGCGATGCCCAGGTCCATGGCCCCCGCCATGACGCGCCCGCGCTGCATATCGGTATGATTCCCGGCCAGTTCCACACGGCCGGGACTGAAAAATCGGGTCATATCCATCCGCGCTTTCTTTTTGGCGTTATTTCACATTATATATTTGCTTTCTGATCGAATCAACGCTATAATATGTAATTAATATTACAAATTATAAAATTTCGTTTCGTGAGGAGCGGCCATGGAAAACAATGGAAAATTGAACTTCACCATGCTGTGCGATTTTTACGAGCTGACCATGGGCAACGGCTACCTGGCGGCGGGCATGGATGAGCGCGTGACGTACTTCGATCTGTTCTTCCGCTCGGTGCCGGACGGGGGCGGCTTTGCCATCGCCGCCGGGCTGGACCAGGTCATCGAGTATGTCAAGGACCTGCACTTCGGCCGGTCGGACATCGAATACCTGCGGAGCAAGAAGTGCTTTTCCGAGGAATTTTTGACGTATCTGGCCAACTTCAAATTCACCGGGGACATCTGGGCGGTGCCGGAGGGTACGCCGGTATTTCCCAGAGAGCCGCTGCTGGAGGTCCGGGCCCCGGCCATCCAGGCCCAGCTGCTGGAGACATATATGCTGTGCGTGATGAACCACCAGAGCCTGATCGCCACCAAGGCCAACCGGATCGTCCGGGCGGCCAAGGGCAGGCCGGTGCTGGAGTTCGGCTCCCGCCGGGCCCAAAGCTCCTCCGCCGCCATCGTGGGGGCGCGGGCGGCCTACATCGGCGGCTGCGCGGGCACGGCCTGCGCCCTTTCGGACCAGCTCTACGGCGTCCCCGCCGGGGGCACCATGGCCCATGCCTGGGTGCAGATGTTCGACACGGAGCTGGACGCCTTCCGGGCCTACTGCCGGACCTATCCGGACAAGGCCACATTGCTGGTGGACACATACAACACCCTGCAGAGCGGCGTGCCCAACGCCATCCGGGCCTTCGACGAGAT
>CANRDC010000103.1 GCA_947629245.1 uncultured Oscillospiraceae bacterium
TGTTCGGTCTTGTTGTCGCCGTATTCGTAGTAATGGGCGTCCTTCAGGCTGTCGGGCAGGTACTGCTGGGCCACCCAGCGGTTGGGGAAGTCGTGGGGGTATAGGTACCCCTGCTCCCGCTCAAAGCCCGTGCCGTCGGCGTGGACGTTTTGAAGCTGGCGGGGGATGGGACCGGCCTTTCCCGCCTTCACGTCGGCGATGGCGGCGTCGATGGCGAGACACCCGGTGTTGGACTTGGGGCAGGTGGCCAGGAAGATGACCGCCTCCGCCAAAGGCAGCCGGGCCTCGGGAAGCCCCAGCTGCAAAGCCGAATCCACGCAGGCCTTCACGATGGGCACCGCCATGGGATAGGCAAGGCCGATGTCCTCGCTGGCGGAGCACAATATGCGCCGACAGGCCCCCAGCAGGTCCCCCGTCTCCAAAAACCGGGCCAGGTAATGCAGCGCCGCGTCCGGGTCCGAGCCCCGCATGGACTTCATCAGGGCGGAGAGGATGTCGTAGTGCTCGTCTCCGTCCCTATCGTAGCGCATGGAGCTTTTTTGGGTCACGGCCCGGGCGTCGGCCATGGTGAAGACCATGCCGTCCCTGCCCACGCGGGCGGTGGAGTAGAGAAGCTCCAGGGTGTTCAGGCTCTTGCGCACGTCCCCGCCGCAGGCGGAGGCGATATAGTCCAGCACGCCGTCCTCGGCGGCGATGGAGGCGCCGTCACGCTCCCGCAAAAGGCCCAGCACCCGCTCCATGGCCTTTTTCACGTGGTTGGGGCCAAGCTGCTTGAACTCAAACACCGTGCTCCGGGACAATATGGCGTTGAACACGCAGAAGTAGGGGTTTTCCGTGGTGGAGGCGATGAGGGTGATCTTGCCGTTTTCGATGAACTCCAGCAGGGACTGCTGCTGCTTTTTGTTGAAGTACTGGATCTCGTCCAGGTACAGCAGCACCCCCTCCGGGGCGAGAAATGTGTCCAACTCCTCGATGATGGCCTTGATGTCGGCCAGGCCCGCGGTGGTGGCGTTCAGGCGGCGCAGGGGACGGTTGGTCCGCTGGGCGATGATCCGGGCCACGGTGGTCTTGCCGGTGCCGGAGGGGCCGTAGAAGATCATGCAGGGGATGCGGCCGCTGTCCGCGATGCGGCGCAGCATACCGTCCTCGCCCAAAATATGCTCCTGGCCGAACACCTCGTCCAGGGTCTGGGGCCGGAATTCGTCCGCCAACGGTCGGTACATAGCGTCAGGTCCTTTTTTGATAAGATACACAAATTATATAAAACCCACTTGGAATTTGCAACAGGGCGTGATAAGATTTCCCTTAGAAATATAAAGGTGGGATGCTTATGAGAACGCCGGAGCAGGTGGAGCATATCGTAAAGGCGCTGGCGGAGGAATACCCCCTGGCGGACTGTACGCTGGACTATCGCGAGGCATGGCAGCTTCTGGTGCAGGTGCGGCTGGCGGCCCAGTGTACCGACGAGCGGGTGAATTTGATCTCTCCGGCCCTGTTCGCCCGGTTCCCGGACCCGGAGACCATGGCGGCTGCGGAGCCGGAGGATGTGGAGCCCTATATCCGCTCCTGCGGATTTTTCCACGGCAAGGCCAGGGATATCGTTGGCGCGGCCCGGATGCTGGTGGAGGACTTCCACGGCGCGGTGCCGGACGATATGGAGGACCTTTTGAAGCTGCCCGGCGTGGGGCGCAAGAGCGCCAACCTGATCCTGGGGGACGTATACCACAAGCCCGGCAGCGTGGTGGTGGACACCCACTGCATCCGGCTGTCCAACCGGATGGGGCTGGTGGACGACATGAAGGACCCATCCAGGATCGAGACGGCTCTGCGGGCCATATTGCCCCCGGAGGGGTGCTCGGACTTCTGCCACCGGATCGTATACCATGGCCGGGCGGTGTGCTCGGCCAGAGCGCCCAGATGCGAGGACTGCTGCGTCAAGCGGTGGTGCCAGACCTATGAGAGGGAACACGAAAAGGAGCATGATACATAATGTTTTACACCTTTGACGGCATCGAAAACGCCAGAGAGCTGGGCGGGCTCACCCGGTCCGACGGAGCCAGGATCCGGGAAAACGCGCTGTTCCGCACCGGGCATCTGGGCCGCGCGTCGGCGGCGGACGTAAAGTGGCTTTCGGACTGGGGCGTGAAGCTGGTGATAGACATGCGGGACCGCCGGGAGCGGGACCGGTCGCCGGACAGGGAGGTGCCTGGGGCGAGAAATCTGTGGCTGCCGCCGGTGCCGGACCTGGAGGAGGTCATCCCCATCAAGAGCACGGTGCCCAGGGAGGTCCGGCAGGTGTTCCACGAGTTTTACCGGCTCCTCTCCCTGCATCCGACGGCCATCGAGGCGTACGAGAGTTTTTTCCGGGAGCTGCTGGCGGCGGAGGGCCAGCCGGTGCTGTGGCACTGCACCCAGGGCAAGGACCGGACCGGCGTGGGGACCATGCTGCTTCTGAGCGCCCTGGGCTTTGACCAGCAGACGGCCATTGACGAGTATCTGCTCACCAACCAGTTCGCCGCCGGACAGCTGGAGGCCATGCGGCTGGCCCGGGCCAGCGAGGAGGAGCTGGCCCTCATGGGCGAGGTGTTCCCGGTGTTCGAGCGCAACGCCCGGTATTACTTCGACTGCGTGACCGTCGAGTACGGGACCATGGACAACTATCTGGAGCTGGCGCTGGGCATAGGGCCTCAGGAGCGCGCCAGGCTGGAGGAATACTATCTGGAGTAAGGGACTCCTTCCAACGCCCGCCCCGGTGAAAGCCGGGGCGGGTCTTTTGAGCACGAAGGCCGGAGCGTCCATTGCAATTTTTGGCAAAAGGCGTATAATGATATGTCGCTAACGGGAAGGGAGGGTGCGCCGTGGAAAAATTCTATACGGTCGTGGTGCGCCGCAGACGGCTCATCCTGCTCCTGTTTCTGTTGGCGGCGGGAGCGTGCCTTGTGTTGAAAAGCCTGGTCCGGGTCAACTACGACGTGAACAAGTATCTGCCCGCGGAGACGGCCTCCACCGTATCCCTGGAGGTGCTGCGGGAGGAATTTCCCGGCGGCATCCCCAACGCCCGTGTGATGGTGACCGGCGTCACCATCCCGGAGGCGCTCAAGGTCAAGGCCGAGCTGGCGGCGGCCCCCGGCGTGGAGGCGGTGACCTGGCTGGACGACGCGGCGGACGTCACCGTGCCTCTGTCCGCCATGGATACCGACACGCTGGAGAACTATTACCGGGACGGGGCGGCGCTGTTCACCGTCACCGTCTCGGAGGACGGCTATGTGAACGCGGTTGCGGCGCTGCGGGCCATCGCGGGCGAGCATGGGGCCGTCACCGGCGGCGCGGCGTCTCAGGCCGACTCCGCCACCGGCACCATGGACGAGGTGGCGCTCATCGGCGCATTTGGCGTGGCCTTCGCGCTGGTGGTGCTGGCCCTGACCACCACCTCCTGGCTGGAGCCGCTGCTGGTACTGGCGGGCCTGGGCGTGGCGGTGTTCATCAACGCCGGGACCAACCTGATCTTCGGGGAGATCTCCTTCGTCACCAACGCCTCCGGCAGCATCCTGCAAATGGCGGTGAGCCTGGACTATTCCGTGTTCCTCCTGCACCGGTTCGACGAGTGCCGGAAAGAGCGTCCGGGCGACAGCGGCGCGGCCATGGTGGAGGCGCTGTGCAGGTCCACTACCTCCATACTGTCCAGCGGCCTGACCACCGTGATCGGTTTTCTGGCTCTGGTGCTCATGCGCTTCGGGCTGGGCAGGGACATGGGCCTGGCCCTGGCCAAGGGCGTCGGCATCAGCCTGGCGACGGCGTTTTTCTTCGTGCCCAGTCTGCTGCTGTGCACGCTGCCGCTTTCGGATAAGCTCCGGCACAGGCCGCTGCTGCCGGGCATGGACGGCTTTGGCCGCCTGGTCCGGCGGGTGACGGCGCCCCTGGCGGTGGTGTTCGCGCTGGCGATCGTCCCGGCGTATCTGGCCTCCAACGCCAACGATTTCTATTACGGCTCCGGCCAGATGTACGGCGAGCAGTCCGTCTATGGCCGGGACACCGCCGCCATTGAGGCGGTCTTTGGCAAAAGCGACACATACGTTTTGATGGTCCCCGGACGGGACACCGCCACCCAGGCCAGACTGTCGGCGGACCTGCACGGGCTGGAGCATGTGAAGAGCGTCGTCTCCTATGTGGACATGGCCGGGGCGGAGGTGCCGCTGGAATACCTGGACGGGGAGACCCTGGCCCTTCTCATGAGCGACGACTACAGCCGCATGGTCCTGTCCGTAGACGTGCCCGCCGAGGGGGAGGAGACCTTCGCCCTGGTGGAACAGGTCCGGGCTGCGGCGGAGAAGTATTACCCCGGCGCGTATTACCTGGCGGGCTCCGGCGTGAGCACCTACGACCTGATGGACACGGTCACCTCGGACCTGGCCAAGGTGAATCTGGTGGCCATCGGCGCGGTATTTCTGGTGCTGCTGGCGGCCATGCGGTCGCTGTGGCTGCCGGTGCTGCTGGTGCTGAGCATCGAGACGGCCATCTGGCTCAATCTGTCGGTGCCCTACTTCGCCGGTACGCCCATCTTCTACATCACCTATCTCATCATCAGCTCCATCCAGCTGGGGGCCACGGTGGACTACGCCATATTGATGACGGACCGCTACCGGGAGAACCGGGCGGTCCTGCCGAAGAGGGAGGCCCTGGCCGCCACCGTGTCCGGCACGGCGGTGTCCAT
This sequence comes from uncultured Oscillospiraceae bacterium, assembly GCA_947629245.1. Lineage (GTDB taxonomy): Bacteria > Bacillota > Clostridia > Oscillospirales > Oscillospiraceae > CAJOIG01. The sequence continues at coordinate 4,712 of CANRDC010000103.1, forward strand.
CCTGACCTCCGGGAGCGTGCTGGCGGTGGTGGGCCTTTTGATGGGGTATCTGTCCTCCAACCGGCTGCTGGCCCAGCTGGGTCTGCTGCTGGGACGGGGCACGCTGTTCTCGTTGGGCATCGTGCTGTTCGTGCTGCCGGGCCTTCTGTCCATGACGGACGCGCTGACGCTGGGCCGACGGGATACCTGGGAGAGGCATATGAACGAAAAGGGGGAGCGGATATGAAACGCGTGGGAAAAGCCCTGGCGGCGCTTCTGGCGGGAGCGCTGACGCTGGGCCTCGCCCCGGCGGCGCTGGCGGCGGACGAGACGCCCGCGGACAAGGAGGAAGTGGTTTACATAAATCTGGACTCCTCCGGCGCGGTGGAGACGGTGGATGTGGTGAACATCTTCGAGCTTGACCAGGCGGGGCAGATCGTGGACCACGGGGACTATGAGTCCGTGCGCAACATGACCACCACCGACCCGCTGACGCTCTCGGACGGGACGGTGACGGCCCAGGCCGGACCTGGACGGCTGTACTATGAGGGGCGTCTGGCGGGGGCGGAGAGCCCCTGGAACGTGTCTCTGCGGTATTTCCTGGACGGAGAGGAGCGCCCGGCGGCGGAGCTGGCGGGGGCCAGCGGGGAGCTTCAGATCAACATGACGGTGGAGAAGAACCCGGACTGTGCCGGGACGTTTTTTGAGGATCACGCCCTGCAGGCGTCCTTCACCCTGGACGCCGACCGGTGCGCGGATATCGCCGCGCCGGGGGCCACCGTGGCCAACGTGGGCGGCGACAGGCAGCTGACCTACACCATCCTGCCGGGCATGGGCGCGGACGTGACCGTCACAGCCCAGGTGACGGATTTTGAGATGGAGCCGGTGACTCTCAACGGCGTGCGTCTCGCGCTGAGCCTGCGGCTGGAGGATGCGTCGCTTACGGAGCGGCTGGGCCGGGTGAGCGCGGCAGTGGGGTCTCTCAACACCGGTCTTTCCCAACTGGAGGACGGCCTGGGGGCTCTGGACGGCCAGTCCGAGACCCTGACGGGCGCATCCGCGCGGACCCTGGCGGCGCTGGAGGCGCTCTGCCAGGCGGCGGGGGAGCTGGACGGGTCCGACCCGGACGCCGCCGCGCTCCAGGCGCAGCTCGACGCTCTGGCGGAGGATTACGCGGCCCTGGATACGGCCCTTCAAAGCTACGCCCAGGCCGTGGCGGACGCCTACGGCGGGAGCGTGGAGCTCGGGGGCGACGCGGGGTGGCTCGCCACCGGCGCGGCGCTTTTGTCGGCGCTCGCGCCGTCGCTGGATACCGGGGAGCTGGGCGACGTGCTGGACAGCGTCTCCGGCGGGACGGGCAAGACCGCGTCCTTCGCCTCCCCGGAGAACGGGGACGTGGGCTCGGTGCAGTTCGTCCTGCGCACCCCGGCCATCCAAAAACCGGCCCCGGAGCCTTCGGAGCCGGAGCCGGAACAGCCGCTCACCTTCTGGGAGAAGCTGGCGGCGCTGTTTTGACGGTCCGTCAGGCGTATATAAACGATACACGGCCCGATCTTTCGGGCCGTGTCGATATTTTTTCTTGCGTTACATTGGATATTGCGCAACAAAATAAGGGCGAGAAAAAGAAGGCGGGACGTGAGGCGTTGCGAGCACCCCACGCCCCTATGCAGGAGCCACACCTCCCACACAGCAGGATCACTGCGCCGATATCATTATAACCGCAACCCCCTGTTTTTACAAGGACAGTTTGCGCGGATAATGGGGTCGTGCTGTCGTTCCACGGTGTAGGGAAGCATCCCCGCGCCGTCTTTTGTTTGTCTCGGCGGGAAGGTCCGCGGGCGGGAGACCGCCCCGGACCGACTGCCGGGAACGCGGTGTCCGGCTCTTTCCGGTACATGGTGTACTACAAGGAGAACGGCGGGTCCTGGCAGAGGATCGGCGCCACGGCCAAGACCAGCTACACCCGCGCGGCATCCAAGCTGAAAGCCGGGGCCACCTACCAGTTCACAGTCCGCTGCTGCGCCAGCGACGGCAAAACCCTGCTCAGCTCCTACCAGGCCAGCAATAAGGTGACATATAAAAAGTAACGCAGCAAAATTCATGGGCGCGTCCTCGGACGCGCCCATACTTTATGAAAGCCGGCAGATTGTCAAGCAAGTGCAACACCAAAAACTTCGGCAGGAGAGCGCCAACCGAGACATTTTCTGGGGCAGGCATGCTACTGTCCCGGCGCACATACTTCTTCCCCCGCCGCCGCAAGTGCTTCTTCGCGGTGATCTGCGGGAACTTCCCCTGGCGGATGTACCGGTAGAGTGTGGTGACGCTGAGTCTCTTCTCCTCCGGGTACTCCATATGCCACCGGCCGCATATCTGCTCTGGCGACCACCATTGAGACAGTCCTCGCACAATGAAGTCCCACGCTTCCGTCTCCGGCTTCAAGGCTGCCCGTACCTGTTCTCTCCAGCGGCGGATGTACAGGTTCTGCGCCCGCCAGTGGTTGTACCAATACGGGTTGTCCACGGCTCTGTGCGGCTTTTACCTGGCCCGGTTTCGCCTGACCTCCCGGCTGATGCTGGAGGGACTGCGTTCCAATACGCTTGCGGCTTTCCTGAGACTGTAGCCCTCTGATAAAAGTTTTTGTAGATATTTTCTTTCCTCTAGTGTAAAATGTGTGTAGGACGACATGGCTCTTTCTCCTGTAAATGTTGGTTTGGCACTTACATTTTACACGATTTGGGCTATGTTGTCTCTTTTTTCCTCCCCTAGTGTTGCACTTCGTATGATAACCTGCCACCTCCCCTTGCACAGGGGAGGCTTTCATATCTCATTCTCCCTTGATATATTCTTCTCTCTCCTTTTTGAACTGCTCCGTCTCGGCGAAGCCGCAGGAGAACATCTCGGGACAGAACCCCCGGTACACGCACTCCCGCACCATGCAGGATGCCAGCTCCGGCTCCACCTTGGCCACCTCGTCCTTCACCAACTGCCAGGCGGCCCTGGTCTCCGGGCTGGCACAATTGCAAAGGCGCTTGCGGCTGATGTTGATCATGGCCTGACCGTCCGCCTCGCACTCATGGTTCACCGGCGCGCCCTGGGGCAGCTCCGTCCTATCCGTGCCGGTCCGGTCGGTCCGCTGGGTCTTGACGAAGTGCTCGATGCCGAACTTGTGGCGCACGAAATGCACGCTGACCCAGTAGGGCAGATCTACCCACCGCCAGGCGAATTTCAGCTTCCGGATGGGTGAGTGCTCCGCCATGATGAGCTGGCGCTTCCACTTGGAGTCGGGATAGGCCCCCTTCGTCTTGCCGATGGTGTTCATGGTGGCGTTTTTGATGTCCTGCCAGTTGTCCTCGTGCTGGAAAAACAGGATCCTGGTGTTTAGCTCGCCCATATCTGACCTCCTAGGTGTTTTTTCACAGTAAGTATACCATGGGAATGACAAAAAATCAAAATCGAGCATTTACGAGATAAATGCCGTAAAATCAAGATATCGCGAGCAAACATAGAATTTTTCAAAATTCCTGTTGACAGTTTCTTCCCCTTGTGCTATAAAGAGTAAGCGCCTTCTGAAAAGGGGCGGTACTTTTCGTCAAAACATTTTATCAATATTCGGAGGAACACGAATGAGCACGACTATGGTAAAGCCTGCCGACGTCGTCCGCAAGTGGTATGTGCTCGACGCCGCTGGCAAGCCCATGGGCAAGACCGCGGTGATCGCGGCGGACCTGCTGCGGGGCAAGCGGAAGGTGGATTACACCCCCCATGTGGACTGCGGCGACTATGTGATCATCATCAACGCCGCCGAGGCGGTCCTGACCGGCAAGAAGCTGGAGCAGAAGTATTACCGGACCCACTCCGGCTATCCCGGCGGTCTGCATGAGACCCAGTACAGCCGTCTGATGGCCACCAAGCCGGAGCTGGCCATGCGCCTGGCGGTGCGGGGCATGCTCCAGAAGAACGCCATGGCGAAGAACCAGTTGACCCGTCTGCGCGTATTCCGCGGCAGCGAGCACACCCACCAGGCCCAGAAGCCCGAGATGTATGTGGAAGGAGGCAACAACTAATGGCTACCTATCAGTCCAAGCGTCCGTATCTTTACGGCACCGGTCGGCGTAAGAGCTCCGTTGCCCGCGTCCACCTGATCCCCGGCGGCACCGGCGTCATCACCGTCAACGGCCGCAGCATCGACGACTACTTCGGTCTGGAGACCCTGAAGCTGATCGTCCGTCAGCCCCTGGTCACCACCGGCACCACCGACAAGGTGGACATCGAGGCCACCGTGTCCGGCGGCGGCGTCACCGGCCAGGCCGGCGCCATCCGCCACGGCATCGCCCGGGCCCTGCTGCTGGTCAACGAGGAATACCGCGCGCCCCTGAAGGCCGCCGGCTTCCTGACCCGCGACCCGCGCATGAAGGAGCGCAAGAAGTACGGCCTCAAAGCCGCCCGCCGCGCGCC
>CANRDC010000104.1 GCA_947629245.1 uncultured Oscillospiraceae bacterium
GACAAATGCGATGCTTGCCTCTCCCAAACGGGAGAGTTTTCTCCTCTGTGCTCATGACTGCGGATTTTTCCTTGGAATTGCTGACAAATCCGCTCTAACCGACCGCCTAAACCGCACCGCCGCCTCAAAACCGACTGCGTAGCGAAACTCAGAAAAGCCCCGCACTGCGGGGCTTTGTGGCCGAGCTGCCGTCGCGCACGACGGCGGCTCTTTATCTTGTCCAATAATCGAACGGTCTTTTTTGCTCGAAAAAGGGCCGGAAAGATACTTCGGCGTTTCCTTCCCGGAGCTTGAGATTATGTGCAGCGGGAAAAAATTCTTTTCGCTCACAATCGTCTAACACGGTGTTTTAACACTTGGGAGGTGTACTGTCCCTACCCTCTGGCTTAAAATCGCTTACAGGCCCAACAGCGCCCTCAAGGTGTCGTTAAGACCGTTGACGGTTTGAGTGCCTTATGGTATAACTACCTTGTGGGGAAACGACCGACCATGCATCTTGCATTTTGCGGGGAACTCCCACGATTATTGGGGGCCTCCTGTGAGGATTTCAACCATCAATCTCGCCCCAAGGATGAATGCTTCCCGGAAGCGTTTTTCCTCGATGATACAGGTGACATCAAGGCGGTCATTCTGGATGGTGTGAAGGAGCTCCTTTTCCTGCTCATTGAGGCTCGCTTCAAGTCTGTCCTCGTTCTCGTGCACCCGCTTCATGATAGCCGCCGCTTCCGGTGTAAGCCCTCCCATCTGTTCGACGGGGCGGACGTTGCCGTAATAAAGTTCGTTGATTAGATTCTCCATTTTCACTCCTCCTTGGCAACACACAATACCGCAGAGGGGCGGAAAAGTCGAGTGAAACCGTATCGGCAAAACGGAGAAACCGCGTGTGATGCATACCTTTTGGAGGGGCTTTATATTTGTTGCTCTACGTATTGTTAATACTATTCCCCTCCCCAAAATTGCAGGGGGTCCCCCGCAGAATTTGAGGGGGCCTTGATTGGGTTCTATCTCGTCTGATGAAGCGTGGCAGACGGAAAAGCTTATTTTGCCTACTCCGTCCAAATTATTGATAACTTGACTTTTCCGCCGTTCAGAGTTACTATGTAGGCCCTTGAATTGGCGCACTCTACCCCCTTTTTACAGGCTTACCCGAATCGTCCAGGCCACTTTCCGCCCGGAAGGCGGGCTGACCCACAAGTAGACCCACTGGCGGAAAGCTGGGGGTGGAAACAGTGGAGCAGGTAGCATGAACAAGCTGCTGATTTTGGAGGGAAAAGGGGCGGAAAGCCTTAGAAATGGCCAGATTTTTATAGCGATTGCAGTTCGTAATCATGAGGTCGCGAGTTCGAATCTCGCATCCAGCTCCAAAAACCGCCGGATTTCCTGAGAAAATCGGGAAATCCGGTACTTTTTTGGCTGTTTTACTCGGTGACGCTGTTTTTCCGACCCACTTCTGACCCCAACGGGAATCTGGAGCGGAAAGGACGGGATAGCACAAGGCCGTGGGATTTGGCATCCCACGGCCTTTTTTAGTTGCAAGAAGCAAAGTAAACCCCCGGCTATGCCGGGGGAAGGAAAAAGCTTTAGCGGTGAAAGGAGTAGACAAGAAAAAAGCTCCCTGTTAAAGTAGAGGTGGTTTGCCGACCGCACAACTACAAAAACAGGGAGGTCTTATCGTGAAAGATAAAGACATAAATAGTTTAGAACATACGACATGGAGATGTCAATACCACATTGTGTTTGCACCGAAGTTTCGCAGGCAGGTAATATACCGAGAGATAAAGGTGGACATAGGGAAAATACTTAGACAACTGTGCCAGCAAAAGGGGATAGAGATCATCGAGGCCGAGCTATGCCCGGATCATATCCACATGCTTGTGAGTATCCCGCCAAAGTACAGTGTGTCCCAGGTGATGGGGTATCTGAAGGGAAAGAGCAGTCTGATGATCTTCGTAAGATACGCGAATTTAAAGTACAAGTATGGGAACCGGCACTTTTGGGCGAGAGGGTACTACGTGGACACGGTAGGAAGGAACAAAAAGCAAGTCCAGGAGTACATCAGTAACCAACTAAGGGAGGACGAGCTGGCAGACCAGATGAGTATTAAGGAGTACGTGGACCCGTTTACGGGTCGCGAGAACAAGAGGGCATAAGACAAGCCCCTTGAGGGGCAGCCGGAGAAAGAAATGCGGTCGGCAATCCTTTCGGCGCCCCTTTAGGGGCTTTGTCTGCATTATGCCCTTTTAGGGCTATTCAAGCCTCCGGCTTAGCCGGAGGTTTTGACTATGGCGGGGTAGATTTTGCTCATACGTTTGCCCCAATCAGCTTTCCCATCGTCGCGGCTGCTTCCTCTTGCACCTTTAATGTATTATTTTGGACATATCTTCACGTCTGCAATGACTGCTGGTAAATGCACGACCTTAAGCGCTTGTACAGATGGAAAAACCATCAAAAAAAGAAGAAAGGATGTAACATTTAGCAGATGTGGCGACATTATTAATTATAGGTACACTGTCGTCTATTATTAAACCGTACCACATAGGAGGACAAGAAATGAGAATTCCTGAGAACATGATTGAGTTTAGTCCTTTATCAATTAAAGGCAAGAAGGCGTTGTCAAAACTTATTACAAAAATGCAATTGCACCATGCTTCAGAAGAAGAAGCAGAAAGACTTCAGGATGAAAGTTACTTTCTAGAAAGTTTTTTTATTGAACCTTTTACACGAATTAGCGAAGGGAACTGGGTTAATGATAATGTTGAAGACGCTGATAAAGATGTATACGACATTGATATACAAAAAAAGGCAAAAGAGCCATTTGAGAGTGCATTAATTGAAAGCGTACCCAAACTTTTATGGATTAGTGGAAATGCAGGTTGCGGAAAAAGTACCTATGTACACAAACTTGGGCAACAATATAGCAATAAAGTCAAAATGATTTTTTGTGACTTTGAAAGAATAAAGAAACGTTGTCTAATAAAATGTGGAGTAGAGGAATTAGCAATAGAAAATGACGAGCTTTGGAGCAATTCTACATTATTCAAATTTTTAATCTTATTAATTCATACAATTATTGAAAAACTTTGTATAAATTGGCTAAATATAGAAAGCTATAGGGACGAATTCGAGTACATGATTCAAGAATGTGTTCAAAATCTTGATAATGAAAACGATTACAAATATGTAATAGATTTCTTTGAAAGTCTTAAAGATACCTCGGACGACAAATTGTGTCTAAAGCGGATACGTAAAATATATGCTTTCTTTTGTAATATTATATCTGACTTTGGAGAAGGAAAAAATGATCTACACAATGATCTACTGAATTCATGCATTATAAAATTGGTAAATATTTTAATGCATATTCTTTTATGTAAAGGAAATATTAAAGGAAAGTTCCAGGTCTGTGTTTTTGATAACATAGAGTATGCATCTTCGTTAGAATATGATACTGATAAAGTACTTATTACGGACCGTTCAATAGAAATAATATTAAACTCTATCCATTTTGCTGTAAGCTCATTTGTTCAAAGAACCGACCAATTTTATCGTTATGCTCCTAAAATAATCGTAGTAACGCGACAGGCAACAGTCGCCTTTAACGGCAATATGGAAGGGAATGACTACCAGCTGTTAGATATAACTAATTGGTTTTGCGCTAAAGAAATATACAAAAAGCGTTTAGACTACATCTTGGATTATGTAGCGGATGATGAGAAAATTGCCTATAGCGCATTTAACATTATTATGAGTGATTGTACCATGTCCAAATGGTCACTGGTCCCGTTTTTGTCAAAGTTATTCAATTATAACATCCGTAGAATGGCGCGAATAATTCTACACATTCTGATAATAAACACTACTTCCTCGGAAAAATCTGAAAGGGAAGAAATAAACAATTTTATTTCAATGTGGGATAAGTATAAAGAGGGCGGAGAAATTAAGCACTTTTTCCGTATATATATAATTCGTTTAGTTCTTGATTCTTTTAATGGGCTACCTAGAGAGATGGGTTCTATTCAAAATCAAGCGTATTTAAATAAATTAATGGTGGAACTGGATAAGAATGATTCAGTGAAAAAACTGACAATTCCGAAAATAGGCGAGGATTTATTTAATGCAAACATTAATGCATTTTCTCAAGGTTCGACAGGAATTAGTCATGAAAGTCAGACTACACTTTTAAAATGGATAAAACAAGATAAATTAGAAAGAATTGAAACATCTTTTACCAGGCGGATACTAACTATTCTTCATAGAGTAGAACTCCAAGATTTATATCCACCAAACAATCAATCTGTGTTAGGTATAAAATATTATAATTTCGAGGATTTGCTGAAAAATCTGTTATTGGATGGGAATAATTCTGATTCCATCTCTTTATCCGCGAAGGCAATATCAGAAATTGGTAATATTTTATATCTTATGAATGAAGTAACGGATTCCACCGGCTGGGTTCCCCTTACATCAGTGAAGTGGAAAAATACAGAAGAAAAATATACATCAAATGCGATATTAAAGGTGTTAGAAAATGCTGCAATTCGCATTCGTAACCACATGGAACCCGACTCGTCGTATGGTATCCGTATTACTTACGCAGGCCAAATGTTTCTTATGTTACTGCCAGAGTTTGAATACTTTGCAACTCGATTTTGTCCTTTTGAACCGAAGCTAATTTCTGACCGTAGTATGAAAAAAGCTGAAAAAAAGGGGAACAAAAACGATCAAGAAGATGAGTTAGCCTGTATAAAAATGATTAAGAATGTGCTATATCACTCTATAATGTGTTCTTATACGGTCATTAAACGAGCAATATCAGAGTATTCTTCTTCTGGTACTAACGCAACAGTAGACTATCGTAGAATGCATAATTCACTCTCTGCTTATACAGAGATCAATGGTTCACCTACAGTTATGCATCCGGATAGAATTTTTAGACGACAACAAAACTATCTAAATATTTATAGAAAATATATTTTTGAACTTGGGTACCATGATAGTAGGTTCAAAAATGAACAGGAAAAAAGGCGCTTCTACGTAAACTTGATGCGCTAATTATTGAATACAAAAAATGGGATGAATATTTTAAAGGGACCTACCATGAATACTATTATTGGGAGGAATAATCTAAAATGTTTGATAATATATATACGTCCACAGAGTTATTAGAAACTCAAAGTATTTCTTTACCAATTGAGAAAATTTCTTCGGGAATTGACTCGTTTGTTTCTGTTTGCATGTTGGTCATTACAATTATAGGAGTTGTTTTTGTGTTTAACTATCGTCAACATCAGAAAGAAGCTGTCTACGGTTTTTATGCTAACATGAGGACATTTCTAACTGCCTTTTCAATGTATATTCATGCTGGAAACGATGAGCCCATGGAATGGATGTATATACTTGGAAAGACCAAAAATGAAACAACTGATAAAGAGAGGGAGAAAATTAGTCCTGTAGTGGAGTTTTGCAAATCATTTTTTTCCTTTTTGTCAACTGCTCCAAATCAAATTCCGCCAAGCAAACACAAAGACATTATTGCAACTTGGGAAAATTCATTTAGTACTTTGCGAATACGTTTGGTTGATATAATTAACTATGATATTCAGGCATTTCCTGACTGGTATGATCCCACAAAGGTTTATAAAGAATTAAATGTTGCGGTAACGGAAATTAGAAAGCTAATTGGGGATTTACCAACTGAAGATATAGCAACCTGATAACCTCTAATAAGTGCGCAAACCTGAAGTATATGTACGGAAACCGTCACATTTGGACGAGAAGGTACATGTGCACATGGTAGAAAGGAACAATAAGCGAGTCCAAGAATACATCTGGAACCAATTTAAAGAGGAGAGTTGGTTAATTAAGTGAGCATTAAAGGAATATGCAGACCGTTTACGTGCCGTAGGGACAAGAAGGTGTAAGACAGTCCCTTGAGAAGTATCAATGGAAAGAATTTCGGTTGGAAATCCTTTTGACACCTTTTCAGAAGCGATGTCTGTGCTTAGGGATGTTCAATCCTCTGGATTAGTTGGAATTATTGACTTTCGAGCATAGGAGAATGGAGAAACCAGCTATCCGAATCGTCTATATCGTATTTTTGCCTATCACCGCCTCTGACCCACTTCTGACCCCAACGGGAATTTGGAGCGGAAAGGCCGGGATAGCACAAGGCCGTGGGATTTTTGTTTCCACGGCCTTTTTTAGTTATGGCGGGGTAGTTTTTACTCATACGTTCGCCCCAATCAGCTTGCCCATTGTGGCGGCGGCTTCTTCCTGCATCTTTGTGGTAACGTGGGTGTAGGTGCGGAGGGTGAAGCCGGCGTCGTAGTGGCCGAGGATGCTGGAGACGGTCTTCACATCCACGCCGTTTTGCAGCGCCAGAGTTGCGAAGGTATGGCGGAGGTCGTGCAGACGGATGTGCGGGAGACCGGCGGTTTTGAGAATCTTGTTGTGGATGGCGGTGACGGAATCGGGGTAGTACATTCCCAGCGCCTTTGGAGAGGGAAACATGATTTCAAGCTCCGGGTGCTTCTCATGCTCCCGTTTCAGGACGTCGATGGTTTCTTGGGACAGGGAGATCCTTCGGATGGAGGTCTCTGTTTTGGGCCTTGTGACCTTCACCCCTCCGCCTTTGACTCCGGCGGCCTGTTTGCAGACGTTCAGGGTCATGGTCTTTTCGTCCAAATCGGACCACAGGAGGGCGACGAGCTCGCTTTTTCGCAATCCCGTTGTCAGCTCCAGGAAGAACATCGCCAGCACGCCCCGCCGGCCGGCCTCCTTGAGGTATGCGCTGATGTCCTCGGGGTGCAGGATGTGCATCTCCTTTTTCTCCAGCTTTGGTACGATGCAGTCCTCCGCCGGATTCCGCAGGATCAGCCTTTCCTTTACCGCCCTTCCGAGGCAGTTGTGGAGCATCATGTGGAGGCCCCTGACGTAGCTTGCGCTCATGCTGGTGTCCCCGTCTGCCTTTTTCCTAATCCGCCCATTTGCTTTCACGTCATTGTACATCTTCTGTATGTCCCGCCCGGTCAGCTGGGTGAGCTTGATGCCGCCAATTCTCGGCACCACATGGTGCTCAATGTAGTCCTCGTAAAATTCCTGCGTGCTCTCCCGAATGTGCGGCTTGGAATATGCCTCGTACCACGTTCGTACCCAGCCGCCGACGGTATAGTCCGCAGCCTTCTCAATGTCAATCTCGGCGCACTCTCGAATCTCTTTCTTCAGTTTCTCCTTAACCTCCGCCTGGGTCCTGCCGAGGACATTCTTGCGGATAGCCTTCCCGTTCTCGTCATGTCCCGCAACATACCGCCCTTCCCAGCGTCCGTCCGGTCGCTTGCGTATATTCCCCTCGCCGTTGGCTCTGCGTTTGCTCATGCTGTGCATCTCCTTTTCGCCGTTTTCGGCAAACACACAACATACCAGCTTTGCGGCGAAATAGCCAGGGCAAAATTGTGTACAAACGGATAATTTTTCGTCCTCAGTGGGTCCGGGCTCCCGCCCGGAAAAGCATTTGGCGGGCGCCGGGCTTGCCCGGTGTACAGACAAATGCGATGCTTGCCTCTCCCAAACGGGAGAGTTTTCCTCTCTGTGCTCATGACTGCGGATTTTTCCTTGGAATTGCTGACGAATCCGTTCTAACCGACTGCCTAAACCGCACCACCGCCTCAAAACCGACTGCGTAGGTAAAGCTCAGAAAAGCCCCGCACTGCGGGGCGAAGTGGCCGGGCCGCGCGCTAAGCGGTGCGGCCCTTTATCTTGTCCAATAATCGAACGGCCTTTTTTCCTCGAAAAAGGGCCGGAATTTCGTCTCGGCGTCACCACCTCAAGGCGGGGGATTATGCGCAGAGAGGAAAAATCTTTTCCCTCATAAACGCGCATCACGGCGTTTTGGCGCTTGGGAGGTGTACTCGTCCTACCCTCTGCCCTAAAATCGCACACGGGGGCGACAGTGGGGCCACGGCGGGGGTAGCGGGAGATTTTACAGGGGTTTTACAATATCGCGGTGGTGGATTTGATGTGGGAGGGGTAACATGGTGGCTGTAATCAGAAAAGAAAAGGAGAAAAATCATGAAAAAGAAAGCATTATCTCTCGCGGTCACAGCTTTGCTGACTTTGGGGCTTCTTGCCGGGTGTTCGGCCGGTGGGGGCGGCACGGTGAACACGGACGGGTCCACGTCCATGGCGGACGTGATGGGGGCGCTGACGGAGGCGTTCCGGGAGAGGGAGCCGGACATCACTGTCAACTACTCCGGCACCGGGTCGGGGTCCGGCATCAGCGGGGTACTGGACGGGACTTGCGACATTGGGCTCTCCAGCCGGGCGCTGAAGCAGGAGGAGATGGACAAGGGCGCGGTAAGCCATGTGGTGGCGCTGGACGGCGTGGCAGTTGTGGTAAATCCGAAGAACCCCGTAGCGGACCTGACTACGGAGCAGATCGCGGACATCTTTACCGGGAAAATTACAAACTGGTCCGAGCTTGGCGGTGCCGACGCGCCCATCGCGGTGTACGGACGCGAGGACGGCTCCGGGACCCGCACGGCCTTTGAGGAGATTGTGGGCGTGGAGGGCGTCTGTGCCTACACCAACGAATACGGCTCTACCGGCGATGTCATTGGGAATGTTGCCGGGAACGAGAACGCCATTGGCTACGCCAGCCTCTCCGCGGTGAACGACGCAGTCACCGCCGTCAAGGTCAACGGCGTCGCCCCCAGTGAGGCCACCGTCAAGGACGGCACCTACACCATCCAGCGGCCCTTTGTGATGGTCACGAAGGAGGGCGTGGAGCTCTCCGAGGCCGCCCAGGCGTTCCTGGACTTCGCCACAAGCCCCGAGGCCGCCGCGTACATAGCCGCCGCAGGGGCGGTGTACCCCAACTGACATGAGAAATGCGAAATGGAAAGCGGCGGAGAGAGCCATGCAGCTTATCTTCACCCTCTGCGGTCTTATGGCGGTGGGGTTTGTGTTGCTCATCAGTGTGTATCTCATCATCTCCGGGCTCCCGGCTATCCGTCAAGTTGGACTTTGTGACTTCCTCTTTGGCAGGACCTGGGCGGCGGGGCAAGATCAATACGGCATCCTGCCGCTTATCCTCACCTCCGTATACGGCACGGCGGGGGCCGTGGTCATCGGGG
>CANRDC010000105.1 GCA_947629245.1 uncultured Oscillospiraceae bacterium
CGGTGACGGTGGGCGGCGCCATGTTCGGCGTGCTGGGCATGCTGCTGGGCGTGCCGCTGGTGGCGGCGCTGTACCAGGCCATCCGGGAGGATGTGGCCCGCCGGGAGCGGCTGGATATCGACCCGCCGGAGCTGAACGTGATGAAGGAATAAAAAAAGACGAGCAGGGGAGACGCTTCGTAAAGAAGCTGTCTCCCTTCGGTTTTTATAATGATCATCGCAAGGCGAAAACGAATGTTTTCGCCGCCAAACGACACGTTTGGCGGCAAATGATTCAAGAATCATTTGCGCGATGCTCATTGCAATGAATATCCGGCAAAACAGCCAAGCTGTTTTGCTGAGCCGCAAAGCGGCTCGGCGAAACGACTTGCGGCGTTTCGCCATCAGATAATCATTATAAAAAATTTCTATAGATACCCAGCGAAATTCCTTTTTCTGACACTTTATATACGAAGGTCAGGTGAGAACGGTGGTGAGAACGGTGAAGCACGATATTTTGGAAAACTACGTTGAAAAGGTTTACGGCTACGCGGCCAACCGAACGTCCTCCCGCGAGGAAGCGGACGAACTTGCGCAGGAGATCCTTTTTACCGCGGTCAAGGAACTGCCAAAGCTCAAACAGGAGGATAAATTTGAACCGTGGCTTTGGGGGATCGCGAGGAACGTCACCAAAAGCTTCCGGCGTTATCTTGGGAAACAGCGCGCGATGTATTCCTATGACACGCTGGAAAAGCTGCCTTATGAGGAGGAGCGTTTCGATGAAGCGGAGGAAGTGTACGAGCTTCTGCGCAGGGAGATCGCTATGCTCTCCGCGCGATACCGTGACATCATCGTTCTTTACTACTATGACGGCCTTTCCACAAAAACGATCTCCGAGAGGCTGGATATTCCGGAGGGCACCGTTCGATGGCGGCTCACGGAAGCTCGGAAGAAACTGAAAAAGGAGTGTGTCGATATGCAAGAAACCGCGTTAAGACCCGTAAAAATGAGCCTGGACATCTACGGAAGAGGAAATTATAACGGCAATACGATCCCTTTCCCCACGGCGTATATCAATGACGCGCTGTCGCAAAATATTCTGTATCATTGCTATGAGCAGCCGCGCGGTATTGAAGAACTGGCAAAGCTCTGCGGCGTTCCGGCGTACTATATCGAAGAGCGGGTTGAAAATCTACTGAAACGGGAGGCGGTCGTCGAAACAACCAAGGGCAAATACCGCACGGACTTTATCATCTGGTCGGACAAATATGGGATCTACTGCGAGGAAAACGCCGAAAGACTGCTGCTGCCGATGATGGACGAGCTGGTCAACGCCCTGAAGGGCATCGCGAAGGAGGCGGCGGACATCGGCTTTTACAAAGCCGGAAAAAGAGAGGCGGATCTGTTTTACCTCTACGGCGCGATGGCGTTTTCCTATGCGAGCGAACATTACTGTACCCTGCCGAATCCGCGTGTCCGGAAAAAATATGACGGCAGCGAGTGGTGCTACGTGGGGACCGTGGAGACCGGAAAGCACCCGAGGATCACGGTCGGGAGACTGCACAGCGCCAATCTTGGCAGCCGCGGAGGGTGCAGCCATACCGTGTACTATTCCATAGACGGGATCGCGTACCGGAACATGATGGGCGACAGTCACATCAATGTCTGCGAGGATATCCTGCGCGACGGCAGGACGGAGGATGTCGTTTCCGCCGCGGACGCGATCCGGAAGGGGTATATCGTCAAAAAACGGGACGGCAGTCTTTTTGTGACAGTTCCTTTCTTTACAAAAGCCCAGAAGACGGCCTTTGACGCCATCGCGGAAAAATATCTCGCGCCTCTCATGCCAGCGTATTCCGAGATCATCGGCGCGTTTGTTTCCGGGTATAAGAGGCTGTTCCCCAGACACCTTCATGACGACGCGGACCGGATGTGTCGATATATGTTTTTTGGGGCTTATTCGGTCGTCGTGCGTTACGCGCAGAGGACCGGGGCGATCGAAATGCCCTCGCCGAATTGTACCTGCGACGTCATGCTCCAATTCAAGGAAGCTTAAGGACAGCAAAGCCCCCGCGGCCATGTGGCCGCGGGGGCTGCCGTTGTCTGAAAGGGGAGGGGCGCTCAGAATTCGATGGTCTCCGTGTCCCAGATCGGCTCGTTGTTCTCGTCCCGGCCGGTCATGACCGTGACGGTGACGGAGGCGATCTGGTCCGGGTCGATGATCCGGTTGAAGCACATGTTCTCCGTGTCGCCGCCCATGCCCACGATGTAGGTGGTGTTGTCCACCGCGTCGGCGCTGTAGTCGTCATCCCGGAGGACCAGGTACTCGCTGCCGTCGGTCATGGTGATGGTGAAGCTGCCCATGGCGTCGATGAACACGCCGCTGGTCAGGGCCGCCGTCTTTTTTAGGCTCGCCCCCATGGGGGAGATGGTGACGGTCACGTACTGGCCTTCCGCCGTCCGGGCCGGGACCAGCCGGTCCGCTTTCAGGGTGTATTCTTCTTTGAAGCCGCCCACCTCCTGGTAGGTGTCCCCCACCGTCAGAGTGTCCCAGTGCTCGCCCACGTAAGCGATGGGCACGCCGATGTAGACCTTGGTGTCGGTGGAGTTGGCCGTGTCCACTAAGAGATCGCGGCAGCACGCCCCGACATTGACGGAGCCGCCCAGGAAGTTCGCGGTGCTCTCGCCTGCCACGGTATAGCCCCGCTTCTCCCACGTGTTCAGGAGCAGACCATCCGGGTTTTCCACGCTGAAATAGAGGTAGCCGGTGTTCGCCTCGTCCTGGACGTAGCTCAAAAGCGTGACGGTGATGTCGCCAAAGGTGTTCTCCCGGTTTGCGTACTCGCCGGTCCCGCCCGTGTTGGGCAGGGAGTAGGTCTTGTTCAGCTCCTGGATGTAGGGGCCGAGCAGCCTTTCCGCCAGTTCTTCGTCCACGGGGGCTCGCTCATAGCCGGGCATGACGGAGGTGATGATGTTCCAGCCGTCCTTCCAGGTGTACTCGTATGCCTGCTGGGTCACGGTGCCGTCCGAGGCTGTCTTTGGCTCCGGGGGCGCGGGGGTAGGCGTGACCTCTGCCCGCTCCGTCACCACCGCGCCGGTGCCGAACAGGGTGTCGAAAAATCCCAGCCGGTCCAGTCCCGTCGCCAGGGCCGTCACGGACAGCAGGCTCGCCACCACCGCCGCGATCAGCAATGTCCGCCCTGCTTTTCGGGTCCGGCGGTGGGACCGGGACGTCTTGCGGGGCTCCTGCAGCCCGGCCAGAGTATTCTGTACCCGCGCTTCAAAGCTCTCCGGCACAGGGCCGTAAATATTCTTCCAGTCGTTCATATGCTCTCGTCCTCCTCAAGAAGCTGTTCCCGCAGAAGGGCCCTGGCCCGGTGCAGGCGCATCTTCGCCGCGCTCATGCTCAGGCCCAGCATCCCGGCGATCTCCTCCACCGAGAAGCCCTCCGCGTAATACAGGATCACCGGCAGGCGGAGATTCCGCTCCAGGCTCTCCACCGCCCGGGCCAGGTCCATAGACTGCTCCCGGCTTTCCTCCGGGGCGGGCTGCTCCGGAAGCTCGTCCATGTAGACCACCCGTTTTTGGGCCCGCAGTACGTCATAGCACGCGTTGATCAGAATGCGGATGAGCCAGGTCTGGAAAAACCGAGGGTCCCGCAGACTGTCCCGCCGCGCCCAGGCCCGGCAGATGGCCTCCTGGACCGCGTCCTCCCGGTCCGCCTCCCGGTCCAGCAGCGTACAGCTGACCCGGTACAGCGTCCCGGTCATGGCCGTCACCCGGACGGTAAAATCCTCTTTTGTCACATAATCCACCTGCTTTCTTCCATGTGCGCCAGATATCTGTCTGCACCCGTTAGACGGAGCGGACCGCCTTTTGGTCACTTGAGGAGTGGAATTTTTTGAATACAGACTGAAAGCGCCAGCGCCCTGAAAAAGAGCGCTGGCTTTGTTTATGGGTCCTTATCCTGTGATCCCGGCCCGGTTTTCGGCGTATACCGACCGGATCTTTGCCGCTCGCGGACGCACTGGGTCAAGAGGTACTCGATCTGGCCGTTGACGGAGCGGAAGTCGTCCTCGGCCCAGGCGGCCAGGTCGTCGTAGAGCTTGCCGGATATGCGCAGCAGGAGCTGTTTTTTCTCGTTGTTCCCGGCCACGGCTCAATAGAGGCTCCCGGAGTTGACGATGGGCTGGGCGTCCTTGTTGCCGCACAGGACCACCAGCAGGTTCGACACCATGGCCGCCTTCCTTTCCTCGTCCAGCTCCACCATGCCGCCCTTGTTCAGCCGGTCCAGAGCCATCTCTACCATGCCCACGGCCCCGTCCACGATCATCTTCCGCGCGTCGATGATGGCGCTGGCCTGCTGGCGCTGGAGCATGACCGCCGCGATCTCCGGCGCGTAGGCAAGATAGGTGATCCGGGCCTCCAGGATCTCCAGTCCGGCCAAATCCACCTTACCCTGGATCTCCTTGCGGATGCGCTCGGCCACCACCTCGCTGGAGCCCCGCAGAGACCCCTCGTCCGCCACGCCGTCGCCGGTGGTGTCCACGTTGGGGGACACGTCGTAGGGGTACAGGCGCACCACGTTGCGCAGGGCGCTGTCCGTCTGGATGGACAGAAACTCCACATAGTTGTCCACGTTGAACACGGCCTTGGCGGTGTTCACGATCCGCCAGATGACCACGATGCCGATCTCCACGGGATTGCCAAGGCAGTCGTTGATCTTCTGCTTATTGTTGTCCAGGGTCATGACCTTCATACTCAGCTTCTTGCTGACCATAGCCATGCTCTGCTCGCCCAGGCTGATGCTGACGCCAGCCTCGCTCTTGGCCCGACCGGCGGAACTGGTACTGCCGGTGCTGGGCTTGGTGCCCGCGGCGGGATTCACGGCGGAGCAGAAGGGGTTGACCCAGTAAAAGCCCTCGCCCTTGAGGGTGCCCACGTACTTGCCGAACAGCGTCAGCACCAGCGCCTCCTGGGGCTTGAGGATCTTCAGCCCGCACAGCAAAATCCAGCCGAACACGAACCAGACCAGGCAGACGATCAGCACGATGGTAAAGGCGACGGGGGGCAGGTCGGCGGCCGCCGCGAATATGATGCCGCAGATCGACGCCACGTACAGCGCCAGCACCAGCAGCAGCATCGCCATGCCGTGCTTGCGCTTATTCAGAATGATCTCTTCGGTGTATTTCTTTTCCATGGTCAGAGCCTCCCTTATTTTGTTGATATCAAAATGATATCACTAAGATAATGACTTGTCAAGAAAAATATGGGAAAAAAACGCCCGGCGCGTCGAAAGACGCACCGGGCGCTGCGCGAGGTTCAAACGTTGGGTTTTATGCCGTAGGCGTTGAGCTGGTCCTTCAGGTCCTCGATCTGGCGCTCGTAGTGCAGCCGCCGGTTGCGGATGGTCAGCTCGCTGGTGAGCCACAGCAGCAGGAACAGCCCCAGGCAGATGGCGGTGAAGGGGTTGCAGTGGCTGACCTGGCCGCCCTTGAGGAAGGCGTTGACCTGCGGGACCATCCTGGCCACAACATAGGGAGTGGCGTAGCAGGCAGCGCTCAGGATGCACATGAGCTTGGGGATGATGAGCGTCTGACGGCGGTTGGCGAATTTTTTGAACAGCGGGATCATGCAGAACACGATGGATACGATGCACTCGGCGATCAGCGCGTATGTAAGGTACGGCGCGGGTCCTCGGCAGATCTCGAACATGGAGTAGAGGGTGATGGAGGCGCCGCTGGCGTCGTTGGTGGCCCGGATGGAGGGCAAAAACCAGAAGGCGATGAGCGCGCCGTTGGCAATCATGGCCACCAGGCAGAACAGCACGACGAACACCCGCGCGGCGGTGACCTTGTTCTTTTTCTTCACGGGCAGAGCGCCGTCCTGGTTTGGCGGCGAGATCACCACGGTGGGGACCCGCGCGCCGGGGACCGGTGTGCCGCAGGTGGGGCAGACCCGCGCCTGAGGGTTGAGTTCATGCTTGCAATTGGGACAAACCATCTGTCAAACCTCCTTGTTTTTCTATGAAAGTGGGGGAGATCAGAAAAGATTCCCCAGACCGCCGAGGCCGCCGGTCAGGCGGCTCATGGACTGGGCGGAGGCCTCCTCCGCCTGGCGCAGGGCCTCGTTCACCGCGGCGACGACCATGTCCTGGAGCATCTCCACATCCTCCGGGTCCACGGCGTCCGGGTCGATAACGATCTCGGTCACCTCCCGCTTGCCGGACACGGTGGCCTTCACCACGCCGCCCCCGGCGGAGGCGGTATAGGTCTGCTGCTCCAGGTCCTCCTGCATCTGCATCAGGTCCCGCTGCATTTTCTGTGCCTGTTTCATCATGGCGGCCTGATTCATGCCGCCAAATCCGTTGCTGCGATAAGAGCCTCCTCTGGCCATAATACAAATCTCCTATATCGATGGATTTTTATTCAAATTTTATGTTTCCGAACCGGCTCAGCGCGTCCAGCTTGCCCAGATCGGGCTTGGGCGCGGAGCCCGCAGGCTTGTCGGTAAAGACCACGCGCCCGTCCTTCCCGGTCACGGCCCGCAGCTCCTGCTGGAACAGCCCCTGGTTGGCGGGGGTGTCCAGCATCATCTTGGCGATGGGCGTGGCGAACACGACGGTGAGGGTGTTCCCGTCATAGGTCCCAGAGACCTGGGTCGGCGTCATCAAAATGGCGTAGCCGCCCATGTCTATCTTGCCGTTCAGCCCCCGGACCACCGCGTCCCATACCGCGCCGCTCTCGGGAGCGGGGGAGGGGGCGGAAGCGGAAGCGGGCGCAGGAGCCGCCTCGACCTCTCTCGGGGGAGCGGCCTCGGGCTCCGGAGGCGGCGGGGACGGCGTATAGTCCCCATCCTCCGGGGGCGCGTCCTCGTCGGTGTACCAAGGTGCCTCGTCCGCGGGCGTAGGCTTCGGTTCGGGGGACGGCGCCGGGACGGCCTCGCGCACCGGATCGGGCTCAAAGGCCGGGGCCGCCTTCTCAGCGGGGGCCGGAATGACCGCGCCGCCCTGCAGCGCCGCCTCCAGCCGGGAGACCCGGTTTTTGAGGCCCGTCAGGGTGTCACCGGTCTCCGGCACGCACAGGCTCACCAGGCACATCTCCGCCGCCCGGCGGGGGTCCGTGCCGCCCACGTCGGCGGCGCGGATGGCGTTCATGCCGTCCATGAGCCGGGAGCCGGAAAGCTTCGCCGCAAAGCGCCGGAGGGTGTCTGCCTCGTAAATGCCGGACAGCAGCGCCTCGCCGCCCTTGGGGGCCACCTGCAGCAGCAGCACGTCCCGCATCAGGCCGCCCAGCTCGTCCAAAATTCCCGCGGGCTCCTTGCCTTCCTGCCACAGCCTGGCAAAGAGCGTCAGGGCCTGCTCCGTGTTTCCCGCGCAGATGGCGTCCAGCAGCTCCGCCGTCCGGCGGCTGCCCGCCAGGCCCATGGCCGACAGGACCTCCGCCGTGCCGATGTGCTCCGACGCGGCGCACTGGTCCAGCAGGCTCAGCGCGTCCCGCATGCCCCCGTCCGCCATGCGGGCCAGCAGCTCCGCCGCGTCCGGCTCCAAGGTCATATGCTCCTGCTCGGCCACATAGGCCAGCCGCGCCGCGATGGCTTCCGGCTCGATGCGGGTGAAGCTGTGCCGCTGGCAGCGGGAGACGATGGTGGGCAGTATCTTCTGCGGCGCCGTGGTGCACAAAATGAACATCACGTGCTCCGGGGGCTCTTCCAGGATCTTCAAAAGGGCGTTGAACGCCATGGAGGACGTGGCCAGAGAGTGGGCCTCGTCGATGATATACACGCGCTTTTTCACCGTGGCAGGGGAGAACACGGCCTCGTCCCGCAGGGCGCGCACATCGTCCACGCCGTTGTGGGAGGCGGCGTCCAACTCCACCACGTCCAGAATGCTCTCGTCCAGGATGCCCCGGCAGGCGGCGCACTGGTTGCAGGGGTTGCCGTTCACCGGATGCTCGCAGTTCACGGCCCTGGCCAGGATGCGGGCGCAGGTGGTCTTGCCGGTGCCCCGGGTGCCGCTGAAGAGGTAGGCGTGGGAGAGCCTGCCTGTCTCCACCTGGCGCTTGAGGGTGGAGGTGATATGTTCCTGACCGACCACGTCGTCAAAGGTCCGCGGCCGGTATTTTCGGTAAAGTGCCTGGTACATAAAGCCTCGCAGAGTTCGCCGCCGCAGCGGCGAATAGGTTTCAACCGATTTTTCCAAGGAATATAAATAGAGCTGTACACCTGCCTTTGTACACTCGACCCATCCGTTACCGCGGCAGTTGGCTCAGACCCAGCGACCTCGCGGCACACGGAGGGTTCCGCTTAATGCTGCTCGGTTCCCCG
The DNA here is from genome assembly GCA_947629245.1 of uncultured Oscillospiraceae bacterium. GTDB lineage: Bacteria > Bacillota > Clostridia > Oscillospirales > Oscillospiraceae > CAJOIG01. The sequence goes on from CANRDC010000105.1 coordinate 8,304, forward strand.
CCTGACATGGTTCACGGGTCTCCGTTGCGCGAGACCAGGCCATCAACGCTACTTGCCGCGGTCAGGCAACACATCGGATATCCGGGGGCAGGAGTTCGTCCCCGCTATAGCGGATTGCGGGTACAGGGCACCGCTGGCTCCCCGACTAGTACAGCTCCGGAGGATATTATACGACACGAGAGGATTTTTATCAAGGGGGACTTTACAAATCCCAGAATTGTGTTATAATACCCTAGCGGCAAACGTGGGGGCGTAGCTCAGCTGGGAGGAAGTTCGTGTAAGAGTTGGCAGTTTTGAGCGACCACTCCGCCAGGCATAGCGTTCACATCCAAAACTGAAAAAATTGACCAAATGGGGGCGTAGCTCAGCTGGGAGGAGGCTCTTGTAAGAGCTGGCAGTTTTGAGCGACCACTCCGCTAGGCATAGCGTTCACATCCAAAACTGAAAAATCGACAAAATGGGGGCGTAGCTCAGCTGGGAGAGCATGGTCCCCGGTAATTGCCCAAAGGTGTGACTCCGATGGGCACCCAACAGAATAGCATCCGAAAGATGGGGGCGTAGCTCAGCTGGGAGAGCGTTCGGTTCGCATCCGAGAGGTCGAGGGTTCGAATCCCTTCGTCTCCACCATCTCAGGGCACTTGCAGAAATGCAGGTGTCCTTTTTTGTTTGTTTCTTGCGCTGGTAGGTGAAACTACCGGCGCG
>CANRDC010000106.1 GCA_947629245.1 uncultured Oscillospiraceae bacterium
ATGATGGAGTTGCCCTCGGTCCCGTCGCTCGTGCTGCTGCTGTAGCTGCCGCCCACCACATAGCCGTTGATCGTGCCACCGATGATGGTCAGGTTCGTACCTCCGCCGATCTCCAGAGTGTGACCGCCGGATGTCCCGGTATCCACGAGCATGCTGCCCGCCACGATGGCCAGCCTGTCGCTACCGGTCGTGCTATTGAAGTCGGTCGTCTTCGCCGAAATCGTGCCGCCTTTGATGGTGACGTTCGTGCTGCCGGTAATGGTGAGGCTTCCGCCTGTCCCGTTATCTTCCATGTACCCGCCGCCGATGACGAGACCCGTGATCTCCGTCGTCACCTTTCCGTCCTCCGTCTCTTTTCCGTCGATGGTCACGTTCGTGTCGCCGTCAAGGGTAAGGCTCGTCCCCTCCCCGTTCAGCACGGCGTAATCGCCGCCGACAAGCCGCGTACCCGTGAAGGCGCCGCCGCTCACCGTGAGGGTCTGTGCGCCGGTCTGACTGTACTCGCCGTGGCTCTCCTCGTAGTAGCTGCCGCCCGCGGCAATGCCGACGCCGGAACTGAGATCCGTGAAGTTTCCTCCTCCGATGCTCAGGGAGCTGTTGCCTCTATGCGTGCCGCCCGATTCCTCCGCGCTGTAGCGGTTCACGCTGCCGCCCACGACGCGCCAGTAGGTCCCGACGACGTTCTCATCGGAAGCTCCTTCCTCATCGGGAATGGAAATTTCAAGCTCAACCGCCGTGTCGCCAATAAGTTCCGCCTCATTGACCGAGTCCTTGATCGGCGTTACCTGCTCGCTGGTATCCTGCTGCGTCGCCCCGCCGAACCAGAAGCCGCCCGCCACGTAGTTGGCAAAGGTTCCGCCGTGGATTTCCACCAGCGTGTCGCCCTCGTATGTGGTCTTCCCTCTGCCGGAGGTGTCTCGCCGGCTCGCTCCGTTGACCCCCGCATAGAAGGTGATATCGCGCCCCTCGCCGAAATCGCTGTGCCCGAAGATGACGATGTGCGATCCGTAGGGATGTTTGTCTGCCACGTCGCTGTCGTAACGGAAGACGGTGTTCCGCGCTCCTCCTTCCGCGTTCCCGCCGGCGCTGTAGTTGCCGCCCACGATTCCCTTGAGGAAGTCGTACTCGTCATACCCCTTCGGCGACTGTCCGGTGTACTTGCCCTGGTAATTCCTGAGGTCGATGCTGATGTCACTGCTGCCGTGGAAGGTGGGCGAGAGAGCTTCCACCTCTGTCCCGCTCGGCACGGTGACCCACGCATTGCCGCCTACGATGTGCGAGAAGTAGACGCTCCCCGCATCATCAATGGAAGGCATACCACTGTAGGTTTGCAGAACCGTGTAGATGTTGATGTGCGTGTGTCCCCTGAAGTCAACGGTTACGCCTTCGCTCACGGCTCCCGTCGCGTCGCTCATGGTGATGGTGCTGCCGCCCACGATGCCGCCCCGCACGACGCTGCGCATGGAGGCTTGCAACTCCTCACCCAGCTTCCCGGTGTCGGGATCTCTCAGCTTCCCGCCCTCATAGACCGAGATGTACGTGTCGCCCGCAAAGGTGGCCCCGCCGGAGCTCAGGTGATTGCCGCCGATGAGGTAGTCCACTGTGCCGCCCTGCACCTGAATGTGCGCGTTGCCCGTGAAGCTTCCTGCCGTCCCATTGGTGTCCCTGAAGGAGCTGCCGCCCACGAGCATGTGGAAGTGATCCGCCTCATTCGCCCAAAGGCTCAGATACACGCCTCCGCTGACCGTTGTCTCCGTACCGGCGACATCCGGGTTGTTGTCGAGTTTTCCGCCGATGATGGTAAGCAAGGTATTATCCTTACTGCTTCCACTGCCCACATCCAGACGCAGCGAGAGCGTGTTGTTGTGGTTCCACGTTCCCCGCGTCTCCCCACTCAGATCCAGAGTGACGTCCGCAAAATTGCCCGCGGTCCGATCTTTCGTTTGCCATTCCTGCTCACTCCACAATCCTGAGGCTGCCTCCCCGCCCGTCGCCGCTTTGTACCACGCGTCCCCGTGCGCGGTCATGTCCTTGTTGTATGGGGTGGCGCCGGTGTCGTCCCAGTTTTCATCCCAGTAGCGGTGCACTTCCTCCGCGTTGAGCAGAGTAGCTTTCAACCAACATTTCGTACCGTCCCACTCCCACGTCAGCTCGACTTCGTCCATATGGGTGTGAGACTCGCCGAGGATGAAATCACCTTCAAAGTATGGCTGGAGCTTTGAAGCAGAGTAGGTTGCGTCCAGGTCGGTTTGATTGTCGTCGGAAATGATGCCCAGGTAGATGCTTTCTACCTCATCCGGATTGATCCCTTGCGTCTCAATGACCAGATGATTGCCCTCTCCCAGATTCTCCAGAGTCGGGAAGATCTCATCGATTTTCAGGGTGACGAGGCCGCTCTCTTTACCTTGGCAGGTTGCACTGTCATAGACGAGCCTCACACCGCCTTCAAATTCGAAACCGCTTCCTCCGATTGTCAGCGCCCCCTCGCCCCCGTAGGTCATGCCCAATCCCTGCCCGCTCGTGAGCTTGAGGTTGCTGATGGTCATGGCGCCTGTGCCTCCCGTCTTCTTCAGGACGCCGCCTCCCGAACGGAGCTCGACAGCGCCACCGGTCAGGCTGATGCTGCCAGCATCGTCTCCCGTGCTGATGGTTCCTTCAATGTACAGATGATTATCTCCTGCTACCTTCCCGCTGATCGTGCCGCTGAAGCTCTCCAGAGTCCCAAGAGAGATGCTTCTCCCTGTTCCATTGCCCAGAAGGCTGGAATCGTCTCCAACGCTCAGCGTGGAGCCGTCCTCCGCAGTGAGACCGGTGAAGTTGTAGTTCTGGTAATCTCCCAGCTCCAGCTTCGCCTCTCCTCCGCCGAGGGCCAGCTTGCCAAAGTTGAAGCTGTGAGAGTTACCTTCAGCCGCCCCCGTCGCGCTGTTGCTCAGCGTGCCGCCGTTGGACAGCGTGATGTTCGTGCCCGATGCGGCTAATCCACCGACGGCGAGGTCGAGTTTGGCATTCTTTCCTTCCCCTCCTTCAACGATAAGATTGCCGACAGACAGCGCCGCCTCGCCCTGACCGGGCGCCACGATCTGCAAGGTACCATCAGTGACGTGCACCTTGGCATCCGCCCCCGATGTACTCAGACGCGAGAGTTTCTGCGTGCCTGCCCCACTCTTCTTCAGGGTGGTGGAGCCTTCGAGCTGAATATTCATCCCTGTCCCGTTGACCTCACCCGTCACATTGAGCTCCAGCGTGCCGTTGCCGGCGATGATATTCTGTCCCGTCTGATTCGTCTCATTTCGCAACCCTGCCACGGTGAGATATCCCGCCGTGGCGGCTCCGTTACCGAGGGTAAGCCTGGCACTGTTGCTCATTTCAAGCATGCCGGCAAAATCACTCTCTGCGGTCCCTCCTCGAACCGTAAGGATGCCTCTCAACAACTGAATGCTGCCCGTGGCAGTGTCTCCCGCCGTGCCGCTAATGCCTCCCTGAACAATAAGTTGACCGGATCCATCATCGACAACGATGCCCCCGGTGGAATTGTGGACGAGATTGCCCGTGACGGTGAGGGTACTTGCGCCTTTGACACTGAGACCTCCCGCCCCGGTGTCCGTCAGATTGCCGTGAACGGTGAGGTTCGCATTGGTGTTTGCCGTGTCTCCATCTTTCAGTTGAACAGATCCGGCATTGGCGACCGCTCCAATATGATTGGTTTTACTGTCGACTTCACTGGTATTTCTTCTAAAGATGGCCGTTGCGCCGGCGGCAAGCTCCAGTTTGCTCTCGGTGTTGGTAGAATTCTTGTTAAGTTCGATGAATTTCTGCGTGACACCTTCTCCCAACTTCAAGGTGACGCCATCACCCACCGACAGTTCCCTGATGATGTGTGGCGTAACTGTCTCGTCTGCTCCCTTGTCCCCCGTCAGAGTGAGCACGGCGCTTGCCTCGTCCGCGGTAATGCGGGCGCCGTAAGAGACACCATCACTTGCTTCCGACCCTCCAAGAAACGCGAGGCTCCAGACACCTCCTATCTTGAGCGCTGCACTATTGTACAGGTACAGTCCCCCCGTCATGCTCTTCGTCGTGGCTGCGCTGACGTCGAGCGCGGCTCCCTGCACGCGCAGATTGAGGCCACCCGTAACGGAGCCCGTGACCTTCAGGGTGCCGCCCACTCCGGTGATGCGCCCGTTTTTCTGGAGCTCGAGCGTGTCAACGCTGAGTGTGGGCGCTGTCCCGCTTGCCGAGACAAGGTCAACGTAAGCGGTCGGTGAGATGGTGTCGCTATGGCCCTCATTAGTACCTCCAAAGGTAATCTTGCCTACAGTGTAGCTCGCGCTCCCTCCACCTCCGAGCTTGAAATGCGTGTTTTCGTTGGCGAGGGTGACGCTCTCCGCCACGTAGTTGTTGCTGCCCGGCTCTGCCAGCGCCTGGATGTATACCGTACCTGCCCGAATGTCGAAACTTCCGGCTTTGCCCTTGTCGGTGTCACTCACGCCTACCATCGTGCCGATATTCAGCGCGTGGGAACCCATTTTGGTCAGCGTGCGCGCGGTCCCATTATCATCGCTCAGTTTCAACGTCCCGGTGATGTTGAGATCATTGCCTCCGTCTTCGGTCTGTATGGTAGCGTCTTGGCTCACAACGATGTCCCATCCGATGGACGGAGAAACGATGCTGGTTACAGCAAGGGTTCCACCGGCAAGGTACAGGGTGTTGCTCAGTCCTTCACCCTTACTTGTAAATCCCGCATCATTACTGGCGAGGCTCAAAGTGCTCCTCTCCTTGACAACAAATTTCTTCAGGTGCTTTTCGAGAACTCCATTGAGCGCACACTGATTCATGAGCGATAAGGTAACGTTCTCGATTTCCAGAGTGTCCAGGACCTTACCCGCTCCTGCTGATTTAAACAATCGCCTCAAAATAGAATATTGACCTCCATAGCTCACAACTGCGCCCCCACCACGCAGCACGACAGTGCCGTCGCCGCACACGTAGTCACCGCCAATCAAAGTGGTGCTCGCTTTGTTTCCCCATGCATCGTTCCCCTGGATGAAATCAATTATCAGCTTGCTTTCTCCCTTTACCTCGACCGCGCCGAAGTGCCGCATCGTGGTGTCTGCTCGTTTATCGGTGAAGTGCACAGTGGTCGACGTGCTTCCATCGCCGATGGTAATCCCCGCATCGTTGCCCTGAATGGCTCCAAAAGTGACGTCCCCGGCTCCCGTGATGCTGATACCCCCTTCTTGAGCACTGTTGAGTTTGACAGAAACGTGCTCATCAAAAAGAGCCTGGGTATTACCATCCAGAGCAAGATTGCCCGTGATAGTGAGAGTCTTCGCGCTAGTATCATTTGATCCGAACGTCCAGCCGCTCGTCGCGCGGTCCTCTCCACTGAACGTTCCCTTGATAGTGACGTTACCGGCGGTAATGTCCCCTCCTAATGTGACAGTCCCGCTCGTGAGCCCGCTCGCTGCACTGTCGAACGTGACGTTATCATGCGTGGTGAAGATATCCGCGGAGGCTGTCTTATTTGTCCATTCCGTGGCGCCGTGATCCTCCCAAATTGCTTCGACTCCTCCCTTCCACGTGAGGTCGGCGGCGGTTTCGCGCACGAAGTGGATGTATCCATCCGCCGTGACTTCCAGCCTCAGCCCCTCCGGAGCCTCAGTACCGCCCGCCAGTTCGATGGATTTCGTCAATCCCTCGAGATCGCTCTCCGTTTGTCCCTCATTGAAAAGCTGAACGCCTTTCCACTCCAGAGCGTCTTTCGCGCTTGTATACAGGATGCCCTCCAGGATGATATGCAGCGATGAAGTTTTCCCGTCCCCATCCCCGCTGAGAAGAGATGCCCCCACGCCCGCATCCGCGGTCAGGCGCGCGCCCTCCGGAGCTACGTCCCCGGTGCCGATGTTCAAGTTCAGATAGCCGCTGTAAGAGAGTCCGCTCTTGAGGTGCAGGGTGATGTCTTTGCCGAGATCCGCCGCGTTTTCTTTAGCTCCTCCTCCAAATTGAATAGACGCGCCCTGCGCGTCCCCCAGAGCGCCAAGCGTCAGCCCCGAGAAGGCGGATTCCGGTCCGTCCTTGACCGCAAATTCCGTGATGGTCCAACTTCCCTTTCCCACATTGAGCGTTCCGCCGCCGCGCCTCAGCACGACTTTGCTGAAGGTTATCTCTTGAGCTGCGCCCCCGGAGCTTCCGACATTCAGCGTCCCCTCCGCAGCTGTCCCGTTCCCCACCAAATGCACTTCGCCCGTGAATTCGCCCACATCAGTTACAGTCACGCTTCCCGACACCCCAAGCGCGCCTGCCCCCTTCAGCTTTGACACGCTCGTCTGATCCCCGAACATCTGACTTGCTCCCTGCGCTATCTCCAAGGTGACGCCGGTGCCAATCGTGATTCCTTCTGCCGCTCCCGGATTACTGCCAAGAACCCTGACCGTGGCTGATGTCGCCCCGGTTCCCAGCAGAATTTTCCCGCCACGGACATTACCATCACCGGCTGTTCCGGACAAGATGCCGGCAGTGGTAAGCGTGAAAGCTGCGCTCCCGGCGCTGCCGAGCTCGATCGTAGTTCCGGCTTTATAGCTCCGGTCAAAGTTGATATGCCCCTTGTAGCTCTCAGAGGTTCCCGTGATAATGAGGTGTCCGACAGTGCCGTGTTTAGTAACGGACACCATCAAATCACCGGAGCCGGTCAAGCTTCCGACTGTGATGTTGGCCCCGTCCATCACCACCTGGGCATCATCCACAATCGTCATCGAGCCGGTTGTTGTGAATACCCCACCATTACTCAGCGTGAATGATCGCAACGCAGAAGTGCTATTGTTATAATATCCATCCGCGCCACGCCCCAGGAAGAGATTCACCGCGCCATTATAGGAGACCTTGAACAGCACCCCACAATCGCTTACGTACAAATTACTCACGCTGCTAAATGCGGTTGCAGAGTCAACTCTAAGATAGAAGTTTGCGCTGACGGCATTCTCTAAGGCTTCTCCATCTTTGCCGGTCGCGCTGTGCCGGACCCACACATCCTTTGCGTTAATGCTGGTACTGCTGCCCAATATCGTGTCGCCGTTCTTCACCACATTGATCACCACTTGTGTATTTGGACCCCCATCTGTGATCGTGCACGCTTGCTCTGATGAAGCGGAAGCGGGAAGGTTCAGCCAGTATAGATCTCCCGAATCGCCGGTCAATGCATAGGTTCGAGAGTCGCCTTCAGGACTCGTGGCGCTGCTCCAACTCTTGCCATCAGACAGAGTGGGCCCCGTGAAAGGCTGTCCGCCAATCGGATTGTCCCCCATATTGGTTGTACTCTCAAGCACCAAACGATTCCCCGACCAGCCGAGCGCTTGCCTTTCACCCATCCCATCTACCGTCCACGCCGTCACGGAGGGTTTGCCACTGCCATCAGCAAGTTCAACCGACCAGAAAGGATCATCGCCTACGCCGGTCAACTGGAACTTGAGCGAAAGCTCGCTAACATCCGCCCCGGCACCGACGTAGAGTTTGCCGCTGTACTCCGGCGTGAACGTGATCGAACCATTGTAGCTCCCGGAGCCCTCCAGCCGGAGCATGCCGCTGACGGTAATATTCTCACTCTCGGCGCCCAAAGTGAGTTCAGCGCCTTCTCCGGCGTACAGACTAAGCGCGCCGCCCGAAGAAGGGAGGTTCGCCAGTGCGAGTTTGCCGGAGGCAACGCCATAGGTAATTCCGGAAGCAGTAGAGAGGCTGCTATACAAGGCGTCGCTCAGGTCGACGCTTCTTGCATTCCCCGCGTTTCCGATCCAGTAAAATTTGGTATCAGCCTGGACGGTGATAGCTCCGGTGTAACCGGAAACATCCCCGAGGGTGAACGTGCCACCTACTGTCAGGTTTCCTGCACCCATCAATTTGCTCACCGAGCTCGTCCCGGTAAAGGTTTGGACAGCGCTACTCTCAATCTGCAGGGTCACCCCCTCGCCAAATTGCATGTTCGCTGCGGTACTTCCGGCGCTGTCTGTGTTGGTAATCTTCACCGTGGCAGTTGGAGAGTCCTCTCCGGTCGCCACTGTGAAACTTGCCCCTGCAGTATCACTTTCCGTTTTCAGACCCTTCACGTCAAAGGTGACGCCGTTTGCCAACTCGATGGCAAGGCGGTTGACAGTATCATTCCCGACGTGATTGAAGGAGAGTACCCCGGTGTAAGCGCTCCCACTTTCTACATCTACGTTGCCCGTGATTTTCAGCGTCCCCACATAGTTATTTACCGTGCCAATGATGAGGTCCCCAGCTCCCTGCATGTTCGACACCGACAACGTGCCGTTCTCCAGCACAATTTGAGTGTTCTCGACCACATCTAGGTATCCCGAAGTCTTAAATCGCTTCTTCATCCAGAAAACGACATAGTCATAGTTGGCTGAGATGCCATTATCGTACGCCGAAGCCCCAAGGTGAAGATTGGTGCTGATGCCGGTGATATCGTAAGAATTGTCCTGGGCCACAAAGCACGTGTTGTTAATCCAGAAGTTGTCAACCTCATCGAAGAAATGCTGCCCATTCCAGGTCGAGTGAGGGGATCCATTTCGCGGTACGATAGTCCAGTAGTTAGCATTAGTAGCGCCACTAGCATTGGCAGCTCGAGTAATCCAGAGGTTCTCAACTTTAAGGTAATTCTCGCCATTCTGGAGAAAATTAGCCGGGCCTCCGAGCATGCGTTTCGTGAGCTTCAGGGTCTTCACCGATCCTTTCCCGTACACAATGATGTCGAATCCCCTGACATCAGTCCATTCGACGTATTCCTTTCCTGTCAGGTTTGAATCTGTATCGAGGCTCCAATCTACGACGTCAGTGCCTCCGTTCATCGTGCTACTGTTATACTCGTAATACTTATCCCCTGTGCTCTGCCAGTCCGTCGGTTGGAAGTCCGCCATGGTCACCTGCTGAGCGAGGACGAAGGAAATGAGGGCGCCTGCGGGTAGAGAGGCGGAAGAGAGGGTGGAGGGCAGAG
>CANRDC010000107.1 GCA_947629245.1 uncultured Oscillospiraceae bacterium
CGCCACTCCGCTTAATTCCTATATTTCCTACTCAGGGACCTCTTCTTTTTCCTGTCCGTTTCTCCTGGGGCACTACAATCCCGGCAGGGCCGAATTTTTCAAAAAAACTTTTTTGACAGCCTGAAAGTCCTGGAATTACCAATGCACGAATTCCCCGCCGATAACTCCGCAAACATCGTCATCCGACAGAATATCATATTTATCAGGACGCCTGTACTTGTCCCCCATAATGTCGTTGCTTCTATGCGTTCTGAGCCTATCCAGGTCAAGCGCGGCAACGTAAACGCCCGGGGTCTCCGGGGCTTCAAAAACGCACATATCTCTAACGCCCTCAACCTGCCATGGAACGCCGTCAAAAAGAGTTGAACGCCCATTGCAATCGGGATATCCCGCCGGATAATTACAGGTCGCCACCGCGACCATGTTCTCGTAAGCTCTTGCCCGCAACGCGGACAGCCTGTTGATCTCCATTGGGCAGGCATTCGGCGCCAGGATAAGTTCAGCGCCTTTCAGCATCAATATTCTCGCGCTCTCCGGAAATTCTCTGTCAAAGCAGATCATAGAGCCGATCTTTACGGTCCCTCTTCCAAAGGCCAGATCAGCGGTATAGAAATCATCGCCGCCGTCCAATACCCTTTCAAGATCGAACGCGCAGGTATGCACCTTTGAATAATGAAGGATCTCCCTGCCTGTTCTATCGACAAAGATGACCGAATTCAACGGCTTTGGATCATGTTTTTCCAGAAATGTTATCCCTATCGCCATCCGCAATTCTGACGCGAGAGCGCGAAAGCCCTTTAAAAAAGCGCACTCTTTTCCGATGGCAAGACGATTTAACGCGTTATGATCCTGCGGCAGATCGTATCCGTCGCTCCACATCTCCGGGAAAAGAGCGATATCCGCGCCTTTTTCCTTTGCTTCTATACAAGCTTTCTTTCCTATAGAAAAATTCTCATCGAGATTTTTTCCGGGCGTGATCTGCAAAAACGCTATTTTAATATCCATATTTAGGTCCTTGATTATCAATAATTACGCCTTTTATAAAGCCTTTCGCAACAAGCTACGTTCTTTTAAAAAGCGGCAGGATCATAGTAAAATATGAGATCAGATTATATCCCGCGTGCGCTGCTATACAGCACATAAGAGAGTCTGTTCGTATATATAGCAGACCCAATATGATACCGCAGATCAATGCCGAGAGCGTTTGCACCATGTTGAAATGGAGCAGCGCAAAAAACGCCGACGATACGCACAGCGCGGTCACTTTGCCATAGCTGACGGACAATCCTCCAAGCAGAAAACCGCGCATTAAGATTTCTTCCATGACCGGCGCCAGGATACAGACCTGAACGAAGCTAAGTACCGGCGCTTTGCTCAAGTGTTGAAGCGTCTGCTGATAACGTTTTTCGCTCCCCGGCAGCATTCCCTCAAAAACAGGGTCTAAGAATTTATCCAGAAGCAAGTACAGTGCCACCGCGCAGCCTATCGCCAATAATATACCTTGAACCGAAGTCCCTTTCACAATATCGATCTGAAAATGAAGCTTTGATCTTAACAGACTCAGAAAGCCGCCCATGCAGAGGGCGATCGAAATGACGTTCAGCAGCTTTGCGCAGCCGGGCGCTATTTTCCTCCATACCGCCACATCCAAAAACGTATAGAACAGCATAACGCCGAACCAGGCGAGGACCCACAAAGCGCCCTGGCCGACAGATAACCCTTTGTCCATATTCTTTGCTGCCCTCATAAAACAGCAGGCCCGATCTTGTCCTTGATACGCAGACTTGCCTCTATGTGCATGATCCAATGTCTTGAAAACGGCATTTGGATCAATCCGCGAATATCTTTTCCGCACCAATAGTCAATGAGCCATATCGCATTTTCATCATTGCTGACGACATTCAATGATTTTAAGTGCGCTTTTCTCTCTTCCGATATTTTCATTTTCAGCATATCGTAGGACAGACCATTTATTATCTTTTCAGTGCTTTCCTTTACTTCCGATATGTATGAATACAGTTCTTCTAAATCGAGCTGCCTTGAAAAATCAGCTATCTGGTATTTTACAAGTTCATTGCCCGTCGTGATGATAGGAGAATGGATGCGCTGCTGATAGCCGCCAGAAAAAAACACCTGTTCCGTTCCGTCTATCAGCGTATGGGCGACAATATCCTCAATACGGAAAATATGCCATATAGAATATGCGATCGTTTTGCAATGGTAACCGTTCGCGTTTACAAAAGGGATCGCGTTAAAATCTTCTCTTGTTAAATCCGACTGGAAGGATAATATGACCCGCATCAGTTCATTTCGCAGCGCAAACAGCGTATCGAACCCTTCCCTGTAGGTATCTTTCTTTTTGATCTGCGCTTGCATCGATCTATTGAATTCAGACCATTCTTTGTTCATATCCTTCACCTATAGGTCCCTATTAATCGCGCTGTTCGTTTCTCTGGCCCTCATTATACCCCGGCGCTCATAAAAGCGCAAGGGCGGGACCATGCCCGCCCAGCGTTCACAGGATGCGCTCGATGGGAATGAAAAAATCAAATCGCCGCCCTTACGCGGCGCCCTTGTTACCGGGGTCCCCAAAGGGCACGCCTGCCTTTGGGGGAGAGGAAAACGTCCCAGACCGACAAGTGAGGACCCTGTTTACAGGTCCTCACTGTCTTCAGGAGCGTTTTGACGAGGGTGGTGCGCCTTGCCAAGGGCCAGGCGCTTCCACTTGCCGTTGCGGTATCGGACCGCCACAAGAAGGGTGCGCAGGAGCTGGTCCGCCACCAGGGCGATCCACGCGCCCCACAGGCCCAGGTGGAGGACGTTGATGAGCACGATGGCCAGCGCGCTTCGGACCCCCAGCACCGTGACGGCCATGACGATGGCGGGGAACCGGGTGTCTCCCGCGCCCCGAAGGCCGCCGGTCACGATGAACTGGTCCGCCTGGAAGGGCTGGCTGGCGGCCAGCAGCAGCAGGATCGGCGCGCCCAGGCTGATGATCGACCGGTCGTTTTTGAACAGGGCGATGATCTGCTCGTTGAACAGCACCATCAGCGCCATGAGCAGGAAGGAGGACGCGATGCCCACGTTCCGGGTCTTGCGCATGTACACGGCGGCCATGTCGTAGCGCCGCTTGCCGATGGACTGGCCCATGAGGGTGGTGGCGGCGGTGGCGAAGGCCTGGCCCACCATGAAGGTCATGGACTGCACGTTCATGCACACCTGGTGGGCGGCGTAGACCGTGTCCCCCAGGCCGGTGACCTGGATGGTGTAGATGATGATCCCGGCCCGAAGGAACAGCTGCTCCAGCATGGAGGGGATGCCGATGCCCACCACCCGGCTCATGAGCCGCTTGTCAAAGACGAATTTCTCCTTGAAGTCCAGATATACGTAGTGCTTCCGGCCCAGGGACACGGCCATGGCGATGAAGAACGCGGCGGTCTGGCCGATGACGGTGGCCCAGGAGGCCCCCGCCACGCCCATCTTGGGCACACCGAAGTGGCCGTAGATCATGATGTAGTTGAAGATCAGGTTGATGACGTTGGCCAGGGTATTGTAGAGCATGGGGGTGCGGGTGTCGCCGATGCCCCGCAGCGCCGCCGTCACGGTGATGGCCAGACACAGGGGGATGAAGCCGTACAGCTGGATGAGCATATAATCCACGCTCTGGCGCATGGTGTCCTCCGTGATGCCGGAGCCGCCCATGAGCCGGATCATGGGCTCGCACAAAAAAAGACCCACCCCCATGAAAAGAGCGGACATGAGAAGGTTCAAAAGCATGGCGTGCTTGAACACCCGGTTGGCGCCGGAGCGGTCCTGCTGGCCCCGGAACCGGGCCACCATGGCCGTGGCGCCCACGTTCATGGCCTGGATCATGGTCATGAGCAGGAATTTGGGCTGGGCGGCCAGACCCACCGCCGCCAGCGCCGCGATGCCCTCCTGGCCGGGCAGCCTGCCCACCATCACCTGGTCCGCCATGCTGGTCAGCTGGGTCAGCACCAGCTCCACCAGGCTGGGCCAGGCGATCAGCACCACGTCCCGGTAGAGCTGCCGGGCGCCGATGCCGTCCGGGACCCGTATCCTTCCCACCTTTCCCGCCGCGTCCGGAGAATTTTCCGGGCCATAGGCCAGATCGTCCAGGGCCGTATAGACGGTCCTGCTCTCTATCCTGCTTTTGCTGTCCATGCCGGTTTTGCTGTCCATGAAACGATACGCCTGCCTTGTGTTTGATGCTATTTAAATTTTATCCCTTTTTTTCGCCTCCGTCAATAGAGCGACTTGACGGCATTTGCCGCCGCGCAGATACCGGTTGCCGGAAGAGTGCACAATATGCTATAATACCAAGTCAGGTGAAAGAAATGAGGGAAGGGATAAGGATGTTCCGAAAAAGAGAGGACGGACTGGAGCGGGTGTTCTGGCCGTTCATCATCGGCGCGGCTGTTATCTGCGCAGCGCTGGGGTATATATACCACTGGGGCTTTTGGATGTTCGCCGCCATGCTGGTGTGCTGGACCGTGACGCTGCTGGCGGCGTGGCTGATCTTCGTGTGGGTGCTGAGCCTGACGGTGGACCTTTCCAAGCCCGTGACGGAGGACCATCCCCTCTGCCGCCGGATCGTGGTGCAGGTCATCGGTCTGCTGTGCCGGGTAGGGCGGCTTCGCATCCACGTGAAGGGCTGGGAGAACCTGCCGGAGGGCCGGTTTTTACTGGTGGGCAATCATCGGTCCAACTATGACCCCATCGCCACGGTGTGGGCCCTGAGCCGCCGGAAGGTGGACATGGCCTTCATCACCAAGCCGGAGAACATGAAGATCCCCCTGGTGCGGTTCATCCATACGGCCAACTACCTGGTCATCGACCGGGAGGACCCCCGCAAGGCCATCGAGACCATCCAGGCGGCGGCGGACCTGCTGGCCCGGGACGTGGTGAGCGTGGGCGTGTATCCGGAGGGGACCCGGAGCAAGGGCGCGCAGATGCTGGAATTCCACAACGCGGTGTTCAAGATCGCCAAGAAGGCGGACGTGCCCATCGTGGCGGCGGCCATCACCGGTACGGAGAAGATACATGAGAATTTCCTCTGGCGCTGCACGGATGTGACGCTGGACCTGTGCGCCTGCATCGGCCGGGAGGAGGTGGCCGCCTGCTCCACCAGAGAGCTGGGCGAGCGTGTCCGGGCGCTTTTGCAGGCCGCCATGGATGAGAACGGAGGATAATAAGCCGTCCGGAAGGAGGACGAACCGTGCGTATACGAAAGACAGACGAACAGACCGGGAAAAAGAAGCGGTCCGGCAAGAAGCTGGCGGCCGCGGCGGCCGCCGCCGTGGTGCTGACCGCCGGGGCGGCGGTCCATGAGCGGTTTTCCGTGGAGGAGCTGCTCCGGAGCCCGGACAGCCAGACGCCTGTCACGGCCTTTGAGCAGACGCCCGCGGCGGGGGAGAGCGTGATCGCGGAGCTGCCAGCGGAGGAGCGGAAGCTGTCCCGGTCCGACGCGGTCCGCAGCCGTATCCTCCGTCTGCCGGTGTGGGTCAAGGCGGCGGCGCTGCTGCCTCTGTGGGCGGCGGGGACGCTTCCGGCGGCGCTGGCGGCGGCGCTGGGGCCGGTATGGCGCGCGCTGCTGGGCTTCGCCGTCCAGGCGGCCGTGCTGGCGGGGCTTTTCTGCCTGGCATACAAGCTGCTGTTCCCCAAGCGGAAGGTCCGGGAGCTGTTCCGGAAGAAGAATCTTCGTCGGCTGCTGCTGGGGGCCGTGGTCCTGACGGCGGCGGACATGGTCCTGGCCATGGCGTGGCCGGAGTGGACGGCCGCGCGGGCCGTTCTCATGCTGGGGCTGGGCTTCGGGGTGCTGTGCCTTTTGTGGAAGCGGCTGTGCGGCGCGTTTCGCGCGCCGGAGCCGGAGACAGTCAAGACCCGCCTGGTGGCAGACCAGGCGGCATAGACGGCGTTGACAAAAAATAACAATATGGGTATACTTGGGTATACTATTTAAAATTACAGACACAGGAGCGATGAGCGATGAGCGAAGAATGTTCCCATAATTGCGACAGCTGCGGCGTGGACTGCGCCCAGCGTCAGAGCCCGTCCAGCCTGCTGGAACCGGCCAACGAGCTGTCCCGCGTGGGCAAGGTGATCGCGGTGGTCAGCGGCAAGGGCGGCGTGGGCAAGAGCATGGTCACGTCCCTGCTGGCTGTCAGCGCGGCCAAGGCCGGGAAAAAGGTGGGCGTGCTGGACGCGGACATCACCGGCCCCTCCATCCCCACGGCCTTCGGCGTCCATGACCGGCCCTACGGCACCGAGAAGGGCATGCCCGCCCTGGTGAGCCGGGACGGCGTCAAGGTCATGAGCATCAACCTGCTGCTGGACAACGAGACGGACCCGGTGGTCTGGCGGGGCCCCGTGATCGCCTCGGCGGTGAAGCAGTTCTGGACGGACGTGATCTGGGGTGATATCGACTGCCTGTTCGTGGACATGCCTCCCGGCACCGGGGACGTGCCTTTGACGGTGTTCCAGTCCCTGCCGGTCAGCGGCGTGGTGGTGGTCACCACCCCCCAGGACCTGGTGGGCATGATCGTGGAAAAGGCCGTGAACATGGCCAAGATGATGAACGTGCCCGTGATGGGTCTGGTGGAGAACATGGCCTGGTACGAGTGCCCCTGCTGCGGACAGAAGCTGTCCATTTTCGGCCAGAGCCATGTGGAGGAGCAGGCCCTGCGCTTAGGCATCGGCAACACCGTGAGTCTGCCCCTGGATCCCGCCCTGGCCGCCGCCTGCGACAGCGGCAGGGTGGAGGACGCGGACACCTCCGCCATCTGGGAGTTTGCCCAGAGACTGTAAGGACAGCGGAAAATGAAACGACCTACCGCGGATAAGGTGCGGCGGGTCGTTTCATTTGCAAAAAACCGCTTGCATTGGATATACTGACGCGCTATAATGGTGCCAACGGAATAACAAAGGCGGGACTTGGAGTGGGCCAACACCCCAAGCCCCTATGCAGGAGAATGCGGTCTCCCACACAGCAGTGAAAATCTGCGCCTGCCTCATTATACCCGTTTGCCCCTCCGTTTACAAGAGGGGATAAATGGGCGTTATGGGCTATGTGCTGCGGCCTTTTATGCGGTGGAGGGAATTTCTATCCCCTGCGCCGCTTTTGTTGTTCCGGCAGGAAAGCCCGGGGGGCGCGAGAGCGTCCCTTGGGCCGGTACTGTCGTGAAAAACAACAAAAAAAGAAAGGCAGGCAACACATCATGGCAAAGCGCGGTTTATGTATTCTTTTGGCGGTCTTGACAGTGTTCGCCCTGGCCGTCCCGGCGTTTGCGGCGGATGGGGGCGTGGTGGAGAACGAGCCCAAGACGGCGGCGGCGACCTCCGGCTCCTGTGGGGATAACGTCAAGTGGTCCCTCAGCGGCGGCACCCTCACCATCTCCGGCAAGGGGAAGATGGAGGATTATTGGGCCCATGGTGCGCCTTGGAACGACTGGAAAGAACAAATCAAGAAAGTCATCATCAAATCAGGTGTGACTAGCATCGGGGAAGATGCGTTTTGGGGGTGCGCCAGTCTGACGAGCATAACAATCCCCGCCAGCGTGACCAGCATCGGGAGTTGGGCGTTTTGTGAGTGCACAAGCCTGACGAGCATAACGATCCCCGCTAGCGTGACCAGCATCGTGAGCTATGCGTTCGCTTACTGCACCAGTCTGACGAGCGTGACGATCCCAGAAGGCATGACCAGTATCGGGGAAGGTGCGTTTGGGGCGTGCACCAGTCTGACGAGCATAACGATCCCGGCCAGCGTGACATACATCGGGGACGCGGCGTTCGAAGAAAGCGGCGTATCGGAAATCAAGATAGCCAAGGGCAATAAGAACTATGCCTTCGTAGATGGCGTGCTGTTCAGCGCGGACAAAACGGAGCTGATCTGGTATTCGGAATGCAATACGGATTCATCATATGTGATTCCCAACACGGTCAAAACCATTCACTTTGGAGCATTTTGTAACAATGACTTTCTAGACAGTATAACGATCCCTGCCAGCGTGACCAGCATTGCATATTTCGCGATTTCTAATTGCGTGACGGATATCAATGTAGTGAAGGACAGCAAAAGCTATTCTTCCGTGGACGGCGTGCTGTTCAGCAAGGATAAGAAAACCTTAGTTTACTATCCAGATGGCAAGACGGCCCCCACCTATGCGGTCCCCAACACAGTCAGTTCTATTGGGAACTATGCGTTTGCGTGGTATGACTTGCTAACGAGTGTGACGATCCCCGGCAGTGTGACCAGCATCGGATATCAGGCGTTTTGCGGCTGTAAGGCGTTGACGAGCGTGACGATCCCTACCAGCGTGACCAGCATTGGGGAGGCTGCGTTTGGCGAATGCGACAAACTGACGAGTATAAAGGTCTTGAATCCCAACTGCGATTTTGGCAGCGCTAATGAAATTTATGATAATTCACGACTGGGCGTTCCCGGCACCACCGTCGTCTCTGGCTATAGCGGCTCCACGGCGGAGACGTATGCCAAAAAATACGGTTACACCTTCAAGTCCCTTGGCAAAGCGCCTGACACCTCGAAGCCCACTGAGCTTACCGCGCCCACGGTGAAGATCGCCCAGACCAAAAGCGGCATCCAGGTCACCTGGAACGCGGTGTCCGGCTCTTCCCGGTACATGGTGTATTACAAAGAGAACGGCGGCAGTTGGCAGAAGATCGGGACCACCGCCAAGACCAGCTATACCCGCGCGGCGTCCAAGCTGAAAAACGGGGCCACATATCAGTTCACAGTCCGCTGCTGCGCCAGCGACAAAAAGACGTTGCTGAGTTCTTACAAGGCCAGCAATAAGGTGAAATACGCCCCGGAACTGGCGGCCCCCACGGTGAAGATCGCCCAGACCAGCGGCGGCATCCAGGTCACCTGGAACGCGGTGTCCGGCTCTGCCCGGTACAT
>CANRDC010000108.1 GCA_947629245.1 uncultured Oscillospiraceae bacterium
TTATAGTTCTCCTTCAGCCAGGGGATGATGATGGACGTGTCCAGCCCCCCGGAATAGGCAAGCACTACCTTTTTGATCTCGCTCATGGTGTTTCCTCCTGTCAGTCGCAATATGCGTATCATACCCCAGCGGACAGTGAATATCAATAGGTTTATGCATGATTTCGATGAATATTTTCACGCGATCTGTTGGAGGGTTGTCACCGGTTCCAAACTGTACACGTTCGTGAACTGGGCTTTTCTCTCTGGGGTAAGATGGTGGCTGACCAAAATCAGCGTAAGCTCCGGGTTTGCCAGCAAGCTCTTTTCTACAATGTCCGCGTTCTTCTGATCCAGGGCGCTGGTGCCCTCGTCCACCAGGAGGATGGAGCGGCGGTGGATCAGCGTCCGGGCGATGGCTACGCGCTGCTTCTGCCCGCCGGAGAGATTGCTGCCGTCCTCGCCCACCACGGTGTCCAGGCCCTCCGGCATGGCGGCCAGGTCCCCCGCAAGAGCGCTGTCCCGCAGGGCCTTTTCCATCTGCGCGTCGGAAAAGGCCTCGCCCAGGGTGATGTTGTCCCGGATGGTGGAGTTAAAAAGGAACACGTTCTGCTCGATGTAGCTCATCTGCTCCTGGAGCTGCTCCGGCGTGAAGCCGTGAGCGTCCGCGCCGTCAAAGCGTATCGCGCCGCTATAGTCCGGCAGCCAGCCCAGCAGGAGCTTCAAAAGGGTGGACTTGCCGCACCCGGAGGGGCCGGTGAGGGCGTATTTGCCGCCCTTTTTGAAGGTCAGGGACAGGTCGCTGAGGACGGGCTTGTCGCCGTATTGGAAGGTCAGGTCCTTCACGGTGATAGCGTTGCCGATCTCAGGAAGGCCGCCGTTTTCCTCGTCCCGCGCCTCGTCGGCCCGGACGGCGATCTTGTCAAAATAGGGCTTTGTGGAGGAGAAGGAGAGCAGGTACTGGGCCAGATTGCCGACGCTGTTGGAGAGACCCCCGACAATATTTCCCCCGCCCATCAGGGCGCCCTGGAGGATCACGCCCCGGATGGACAGCACACCGATCAAAAGATTTATCACCATCTGGCAGCCTACGTTAACGCAGCCGAATCCGGCGGTTATGAAGGCCTTCACATATCTCAGCCTGAACTTGGGCTTTTCTATCTGTTCGCTGGCACCGTCCGCGCCCTCGCGGAAGCGCGGCTCCCGGCCAAAGGAGCGCAGGACGTCGTATCCTGACAGAATATCCTTCAGCTTTACGGTGGCCTTGGCCTGCTCCGTCTCGCAGGCCTCGCCCAGCCGCTCCATGCGCTTGGTGAAAAGCTGTGGGGCAAGCAGCATGACGACCGCATTGACCAGCGCCGCCACCAGCAGAGACCAGTGGAGCGTCAGCAGAGCGGCGACGCAGAAGACGGCGGTGGCTGCCAGATCCACACACTGATAGAAGGGGGGCCACGCAAGCTCCTCTATCTGGTTAACGTCGTTGGTGAACCAGGAGAGATATTCTCCGGTGTCCTTCCCGTGGAACTCCACATGGGACTTATGAAGCAGCGTCGCAGCCATGTCCCTCCGGACCGCGTTGTTCATGGCTCTGATGGCGCGGGCTTGGAAATAATCCCGCAGACTGCCGATCCACAAAAGAAGGACCCAAGCGCCCACCATCATCAGATCCCAGAAGATAAAGCCGCGCAGATCAAGCTTGATGACACTCTCAAAGACCTGCATCATCAAAAGGTCGTTTCCCACATCCAGGGCGCACACCACAAGCCCCGGCAGGATCGCCAAAAGATTGGCTCCCCAGTATTTTTTCAGATAGTATTTCATTTTTATGCCTCCATTCATTTTTCTATTGACTTTTTATTTGCAGACTTTTCTGTTTCCGCCCAGACCTCGTCCGGGCCTATGATCGGCAAAGCGTCGCCGAACCGCATGAGATTGGAATCGAACTGCATGAGCACCCGCCCCAGCAGGAGAAACGGCACCAGCTTGATCGGCTCCGTCACCCGATAGGCCCTCACCTGGCCGTCCTCCAGTTCCAGATCCATGGACGTCAGGATCTCCCGCTCCGTCAGCGCCTCCAGCAGTTCCACCGCCGCTTCCTTCGGCATTTTCAGCTCCTTCACTACAACGCCCGGCGCGAACCAATTGTCGTTGCGCCTGTAAAGACAGCCCAGCAGCTCCAGACACCCCGGCTTTGCCAGGACCGCGAACAGCTTTCGGTAATCCTCCATGGGGGCCAGCCATTGGGCCCAGCCGCCCTTGGGCCTCGGCCAGAGCGTCACAAAGGACAGGTCGTCCGCGTGCACGTCCAGCAGCATGCCGCTCTCTTCCACCACTTGGGTCAAAAACAGCTGGACGACCCCGTCGCCGCCGTCGATCTTGCAGGACGGGGGATAGCTCATGTCCGGCAGAACGAGATCCTCCGGCATGAAGTAGCTAATGGAATCCCAGACCAGGCGGCAGAACTTATTCAACCTGTCTTTTACCGGGAACCCCCGCAGCCACCGGCCCACCGCGTCCTCCACGGCCACCTGCTCCCCGCCCTCCATGCCGAAGAGGGCGTCGATGGTCACGCCCAGCTGCCTTGACAGCACCGGCAGCAGCTCCACATCCGGCGTGCCGCCCTTTTCCCATTTGCTCACAGCCTGGGAGGACACGCCTACCATGTTTCCCAACTGTTCCTGTGTCAGGCCCCGCTCTTTCCGCAGCGCGGCGATCCGCTCGCTCAGTTTGCTTGCCATGCAAAGCACCATCCTTTTGCCTTTCTGGTTGAATCATATCACAAACACTGGTTGAGTACAATGGAGGCATTTTTGGATATTTACAACCAATAGTTGCATTTTCCGGCCGTAGGCGCAGCGCTGAAAAGGCCCGCGCTCCCAAGAGCGCGGGCCACATTGTTTGCTGCATTTTCCGTTTTACAGCCTCTCCAGTAAAATGTCCGCGATGCGCCGACTGGCACCGCCGTTGCCGTAGGGGTTGGACACGCCGGTCATGGCGGCGTAGGCCGCCGGATCGTCCAGCAGCCGGGCAAGCTCCCGGTATACCCGTTCCTCGTCCGTGCCCACGATCTTGAGCGTTCCAGCGTCCACGCCCTCGGGCCGCTCCGTCACATCCCGCAGCACCAGCACCGGCCTGCCCAGACTGGGGGCCTCCTCCTGGACGCCGCCCGAGTCCGTGACGATGAGATAGCTTCGGGCCATGACGTTGTGAAAGTCCGCCAGGTCCATGGGCTCCGTGAGCCGGATGCGCTCGCAGCCGCCCAGCACCGCCTGGGCCGTCCGGCGCACCGCCGGATTCATATGCACCGGATAGACCGCCTTCACGTCCGGCCGCTCCTCCACCGCCCGGCGGACGGCCCGGAGCATGCGCTCCATGGGCGCGCCCAGATTCTCCCGCCGGTGGGCGGTGACCAGCACCAGGCGGCTGTCCGCCGCCCAGTCCAAAATCGGGTTTACATAATTATTCTGCACCGTAGTCCGCAGCGCGTCGATGACGGTGTTGCCGGTAACGAACACCCGGTCCGGAGAGACCCTCTCCCGGAGCAGGTTTTGCCGGGCCTGTTCGGTGGGGGCAAAGTGCCAGCGGCTCATAAGGGTCACGGCCCGACGGTGGAGCTCCTCCGGCCAGGGCCGGTCCATATCGTAGGTGCGAAGGCCCGCCTCCACATGGCCCACGGGCACGCGTGCATAAAAGCAGGCCAGGGCCCCGGCAAAGGTGGTGGCGGTGTCCCCCTGGACCAGGGCCAGGTCGGGCTTTGTCCGTTCCAGCACGGCGCCGACGGCCTTCAAAAGCTCCGCCGTGAGACCCGCCAGGTCCTCCGGTTCCCGTTCGGGCATGGTCAGGGAGAAGTCCGGCGTCACGTCAAAGGCCCGCAGCACCGGGTCCAGCATCCGGCGGTGCTGGCCGGTGACGCACACCAAGGTCCGGACCCCGGCCCGGCCTTGCAGCTCCCGCGCCAGCGGACACATCTTCACCGCCTCCGGCCGGGTGCCGAAGATGAGAAGGACCGTCTTCATCGTTTCTCTCCCCCGGACCGGAGCGTCTCCAGCGCGTACCGCGCGGGCAGCAGCAGCCCGCCGGACTTCCAGTGCCGGAGCAGGGCCGTCCCCACCCGCTTCACCCAGGGGCGGAGGACCTTCCG
Source organism: uncultured Oscillospiraceae bacterium (assembly GCA_947629245.1). Classification (GTDB taxonomy): domain Bacteria; phylum Bacillota; class Clostridia; order Oscillospirales; family Oscillospiraceae; genus CAJOIG01. The sequence goes on from CANRDC010000108.1 coordinate 4,120, forward strand.
GTACCTCCGGGCGTCCACATGGGTGACGATCTGCCACAGGACGTTGTAGGCCCGGCCCAGAACGATCGGGGCCAGCGCGTTCAGGCCCCGGTCCCGGTAAAACCCGTACCGCTCCATGAACGCCTCCACCGCGTCCAGCCGCCGGACGGTGACCGCGGCGTTCATGATGCTGCCGGACCGCTGCACATAAAAATACAGCGCCTCCGGCACGACGGTCACGGCGGCGCACCGGGCTATCACATGGGGGGCCAGAAATTCGTCCTCGTACAGCTTCCCCTCCCGGAAGCGCAGGCCCTCGAACAGCTCCCGCTTATACAGCCGGTTCACGGCGGTCGCATACCGGCCCTTGCCCTGCGCCGTTTCGACCCGCTCAAACAGCTCGTCCGGACCAAGAGTCTCCTCCCGCAGGGGCGGCAGCGGCATGACGGCGTTTTCCGCCTCGTCCACGCACTCGTAGCCGCAGATGCTCATATCCGCGCCCGTGGCCCGCAGCGCCGCGTACAGCTTCCCGTACATATCCGGGGCTATGTAGTCGTCGCTGTCCACGAAGCCCACATAGCGCCCGGACGCGGCGTCCAGGCCCGTATTCCGGGCGGCGGAGAGGCCGCCGTTGGCCCGGTGGAGCACCCGGACGCGGCTGTCCCGCGCCGCGAAGGCGTCGCACATGGCCGGGCACTTATCGGGCGAGCCGTCGTCCACCAGGATTATCTCCAGGTCCGGATACGTCTGGGCCAGCACGCTGTCCACGCACTTTTCCAGATATGCCTCCACCCGATAGACCGGGATGATGACGCTGATCAGCTCTCGTTCCATTTATTCTGTCCCGCTCCCTTTTCCGGCGCCCCTGACCGACCTGAACGCGTACCCCGCCACGGCGGAGACGCAGGGTCCAAAATGCCGCAGCGCCGCCGCCGCCACGCGCCTGAACCAGGGCCAGATCTGCTTTCGGTACCGCCACACATTCACAGAGGTGAGCACGAGCCACAGCTTCTGCCCCGCATAGCGCACGGTCCGGGACGCCAGGTCCGTATAGCCGTTCGCCATGAAAAAATCGTACCGCGCCATGATCGCCCGGACCGCGTCCAGCCGCCGGATGGAGGCGGGCTGATGGGTCGTGCTGCCGCCCCGCTGGACGTAAAAATACGCCGCGTCCGGGATGATGACGGTGTGTTCACAGCGGTCATAGAGCAGGTGCGCCAGCATCTCGTCCTCGTAGCGCATGTCCTCCTCGAACCGCAGGCCGTCGAACAGCTCCCGCCTGCACAGCCGGAGCACCGGCGACACATACCGGCCCCGCTCTACGTCCTCTATCCGGGAGAACATCTCCTCCTTCGTCAGAACGCCGGTCCGCAGGGGCGGCATCTCCGACACCTTCGCGCCCGTCTCGTCCACATGGACGAAATCGCACATGCTGATCTGGGCCCCCGTCTCGAGCATGGCCTCGTACAGCTTCGCGTACATGTCCGGGGCGATATAGTCGTCGGCGTCCACGAAGCCGACGCACGCGCCGTGGGCTATGTCCAGCCCCCGGTTCCGGGCGGAGCCCTGGCCGCCGTTGGCCTTGTGCAGCGCCTTCACCCGGCTGTCCCGGGCCGCGAAGGCGTCGCATATGGCGGGGCACTTATCGGGCGAGCCGTCGTCCACCAGGATGATCTCCAGGTTTTCATAGGTCTGGGCCAGCACGCTGTCCACGCACTTTTCCAGATATTTCTCCACCCCGTAGACCGGGATGATGACGCTGATCAGTTCCCCTTCCATTTATCCGATGTGGGTCTTTTTCAGCGCGACCCGGTCGATCTTGTCGTTGATGGTCATGGGCAGACGGTCCAGACGCACGTACCGGTTGGGCAGCATATACACCGGCAGCTTCTCCGCCAGAAGTCCGGCCAGGTCCTTTTCATCCGCCTCGCCCATGTAGACGCACACGATCTCGTCCCTGTCCCCGTCATAGAGGCAGCAGCCGTTGGACACGCCGTCCACCGCCAGCAGGGCCGTCTCGATCTCCCCCAGCTCGATGCGGTAGCAGCCCTGGTGCTTGATCTGAAAATCCTTCCGGCCCTGGAACATGATCTCTCCCCTATCGTTATACCGGGCCAGGTCCCCGGTCCGGTACATCCGCTCGTGAAACAGGCCGTTCAGCGGGTTTTGCACGAAGGCCTTTTCCGTCTGGGCGGGGTTATTGTAGTAGCCCAGGGACAGGCAGGTGCCCAGCACGCAAAGCTCCCCGGTCTCGCCGGGAGCGGCGGGCTTATTTTCGTCGTTCAATATCAAGATGCGGGTGTTGGCGCAGGGCCGTCCTATGGGCAGAGGCTCGTCGTCGTCAAAGTCCCGGTCCACCACGTAATAGGCGCACACGTCGGTGATCTCCGTGGGGCCGTACATGTTGCAGTAAGTTGCGTCCGGCACCGCCCGCCGCCACATGTTCAGCTGCCGGTTGGGCATGACCTCCCCGCAGAAATAGACCCGTTTCAGGCCCGTGGGCGGCGTCACGTCCAAAATGCCGGAGTTGGCGATGGCGATCAGGGCCGAGGGCACGAAAAAGATGGTGTCGATGGCGTGCTCCGCCAAAAAGCGCATCATGGTCTTGTGGAAGGAAAAGCACTTTCTGGGGATGATCCAGGTGGTGCAGCCGTTTTTCAGGGTGGAGTAGATGTCCAGGGTGGAGTTGTCGAACACGAAGGGCGCCTGATTGCCCAGCACGCAGGTCTCGTCGATATCCAGCGCCTCATGGAGCCAGTCGGCGTAATCCACCATGCTCCGGTGGCTGATGGTGACCCCCTTGGGCACGCCGGTGGAGCCGCTGGTGAACAGCACGTACAAAAGGTCCGTGTCCACATGGGCGGCCCGGATGGCGGACAGGACCTTCTCGTCCGGCTCTGTCTCGCAGGCGTCCGCGAACAGGGCGCTTCCCGCGTCCCCGGCCACGGCTCTGGCGGCCTCGGCGTTCTTCTCATCATAGAACACGAAGGCCGGACGGAGGGTGTCAAAGATGAGGCGGATACGCTCGGCGGGCATTTTCGTGTCCAGGGGCACATAGAAGCACCCGGCCTCTACCGCGGCGAAAAAGGCCGCAAGACACTCCGGCGTCTTTTCCATGAACACCGCCACGGGAAGGCCGGTCCTGACGTGCCCGGCCAGATATGTCCCGCCCCGGCGGGACAGGTCCCGCAGCTGGGCGAAGGTCAGCGTCGTCTTTTCGTCTCCAAAGGCGATCTTGTCCGGGAACCGGTCCGCCGAGGCGTCCAGATAGTCCAATACGTTCGTGGTCATCTCTTTAGGCTCTCCCTTACGATCTCACAAAAAAAGTCTCACCAGGCGGGTATTTTGCAGCGTCGCCTGGCTGATGACGGAGTTTGAAAAGAACACCGCCAGCAGGCTCAGCACGAACACGAAGATGTAGGCCGTCACCAGTCCCTCGCCGAAGCCCAGGGCCGCCCCCAACAGGCGGTTGGTCATGGAGCCGATGCCGTCGCTCCGCCGGGCGGCCACCAGCCTGGCCAAAAGCTTGCTCACCGTCAGGCACGCCGCCAGGAGCAGGATGCTCAGCACCGCCTGCACCAGCGTCAGCAGCACCGGCCGCAGCACGGTCTGGGTGATGATCTGGGCCAGGCTCCCCGCGTCCTGCCGGAGCAGGGCGGTGATCTGGTCCACGGTGGCCTGGTCCACCACCTGGCCGCCGAAAAAGCCCCGGAGGCTGTTCAGCACCTCCTGCAGGCTCTCCACGGCCACGGCCCCGCTCTCCATGGCGCTGAGCATATCCGGCGGGATGGCCTCCGCCACGGCGGTCACGGCCTTCGGCTCCAGGAAGGAGGCGTAGATCCGCTCCGCCCAGCCGCCCACGTACATGCTGATCAGCACCACCGCCGCCACCCAGCCCAGCAGCCGCACGAGCTCCGACAGCACCCCCTGCCGCCAGCCCCGCCATAGGGTCAGCAGGATCACCAACGCCACGATGGCGTCATATACCATGCCCGCGGTCAGTTTCAAGACAGTTATCCTCCGGAAGAAAAGTCCATACATGGTCATTATAACCGGAAACGGATATAAACGCAAGAGCACGCGAGACCGAAGCTTCCCGCCGCCGGTCCTTTCGCCTGTGAAAATCGCCTTGACAGGGCCCAAAGAGAGAGGTAAAATAATGGGCGGCATACATTAAATTATTAAATCAACACGACGTTTCGAGCCCATAAACAGAAAGGAAGGAGTTCATGAAGCGCATCCTGAGCCTGATCCTGGCGATATTGACGGTGTTTTCCCTGTGCGTTCCCGCGCTCGCCGCGGAAGAGACACAGGGCGAAAGTCCCATCAGCGAAGTTTCCGGCTCCCCCGCGTCATCTGAGACGCCCGAGCCTACGGCCACACCCGAGCCCACAGCCACACCCGAGCCCACAGCCACACCCGATCCCACAGCCACGCCCGAGCCCACGGCTACGCCCGATCCCACAGCCACACCTGAGCCCACGGTTACACCTGAGCCCACGGCCACACCTGAGCCCACGGCCACGCCCGAGCCCACGGCCACGCCCGAGCCCACGGCCACGCCCGAGCCCACGGCCACGCCCGAGCC
>CANRDC010000109.1 GCA_947629245.1 uncultured Oscillospiraceae bacterium
TCCACGCCCTGGGCGGCCTTGCGGGCCATGATCTCCACCATGGAGTCCCACATGAGGCCGTCCTCCAGGATGAAGTATTCCACGAAGATGAACTTCTCCGCCTTCTCCAGCTCTTCGAGCATCACGGGGAACATGTCGTCCCCCAGGGGGTAATAGGTAGCGGAGCGGTTGGGGCGCAGGGGGAAGCCGGTGGCATTCTGCACCGTGCGGAAGGTCTGGGCGGCGCGGCTGTCCGAGGCGGCCAGCTCCTCATAGAGCGGGGCCGTGTCGTCCGGCAGGGCCGGGAGGGGCCTGGCTGCATCCAGCTTTTTTCGCAGGGGCCTGGTGGTACGCTTATTGCCGAAGATAAGGTAGAGCAGCGCGCCGGGCAGGGGAACGGTCAGCACCAGCAGCAGCCAGATGATCTTGTAGGTCCCCTCGTCCTGCTTGGTGATGATGTACAGCACCAGCAAAAACGCCAGGATGGACAGCGCGAAACTGATGACCGCCGCCCAGGGCGCCAGCCAGGAGAAGAGGACCGCCAGCCATACCGCCTGCAGCAGCACGGCCGGGAGAATGGTCAGTACGCGACGGATGATCTTGTTCATAAGCTCGCCTCCGCTGTGAGATCGGACCCTATTTTACTCCATTTTGCGACCGGGCACAAGAGGGCGGGTCACACTTATCGGCGACGGCTTGACGCCATGGGCGGCGACGGATCAGACGCTTTCGCCCGGACCGCCGGACAGGCCCCCCGTTTTTTCCTTTTTTGGCCCGTACTCGCGGACGTATAAGGAAATATTCATGACAAAACGTCCGTTCGGGGGAGAATCTTTGGATGTTATGCTGTTATGCAAGGGTCGATATTTTGTAGTAGAATAAAGTCGAACGGCGCAGGACGATGCGGCGGGGTTTCAAGTTTCAATTTGCGATCTCTCGGCCCGAAGGACAGGAACGGAAAGACCGGCGGGCCATGCATAGCGGGTGCAAAACGGATGCGGGATAAGCTGACATTGGGTATCGACATCGGCTCCACCACGACGAAGGTGGTGCTGATGGACGGAGAGCGTGTGATATATCAGAATTACCGGAGGCACTTATCCAGGGTCCGGCAGACGGCGCTTGAGATGCTGGAGGAGATAGCGCCGAGGGCGGTCGCCGGTGAGCTTGCCGTGGCCATATCCGGCTCGGCGGGGCTGGGCCTGGCGGAGGCGGCGGGGCTGCCCTTTGTCCAGGAGGTATATGCCACGGGCGAGCTGGTCAGGCGTCTCGCGCCGGACACAGGCGCGGTCATCGAGCTGGGCGGCGAGGACGCCAAGGTCATCTTTTTCACCGGCGGCGTGGACGAGCGGATGAACGGCTCCTGCGCGGGCGGCACGGGCGCGTTCATCGACCAGATGGCGGTGCTGCTGGACATGACGGTGGACGAGATGGACGAGGCCAGCCTCCGGGCCCAGCGGCTGTATCCCATCGCCTCGCGCTGCGGCGTATTCGCCAAGTCGGACATCCAGCCCCTTTTGAATCAAGGGGCCAGCAAGGCGGACATCGCCGCCAGCATCTATCAGGCGGTGGTGAATCAGACGATCACCGGCCTTGTGCAGGGGCGGAAGCTGGAGGGAAAGATCATGTTCCTGGGCGGACCGCTCTATTACTGCCAGGGGCTGAAGAGGCGCTTTTACGAGACGCTGGGCCTGACGGAGGAGACGGCGGTATTCCCGGAATACGCCCTGTACGCCGTGGCCATGGGCGCGGCCATGAACGCGGAAACGCGCGAGAGCGTCACCTATGCCGAGCTGATGCGCAGGCTTCGGGACAGCGCCGGACACGGATCTGAGCGCGCGGACCGGCTGCCGCCGCTGTTCAAAAGCGAGGCGGAATACCTGGCGTTTTGCCGCCGACACGAAAAGGCCGCCGTCCCCCATGGCGATATCACGGCTTACGCGGGTAAGGCGTGGCTGGGCATCGACTGCGGCAGCACTACCACCAAGCTGGTGCTGCTGGGGGAGGATAAATCCATCCTCTGGAGCTGGTACGGCTCCAACCGGGGCAATCCGGTGTCCCTGGTCAAGGAGCGGCTGGAGGAGCTGTACGAGCTGTGCGGGGACCGGATCGTCATCTGCGGCAGCTCCGTGACCGGCTACGGCGAGGACCTGGTCCGCCACGCCTTCCATGTGGACGAGGGCGTGGTGGAGACCATCGCCCACTACACCGCGGCTAGGCACTTCCAGCCGGCCGTGGATTTCATCCTGGACATCGGCGGTCAGGACATCAAGTGCTTCCGCATCCGAAATGGGGCCATCGACTCCATCATGCTCAACGAGGCATGCTCCTCCGGCTGCGGCTCCTTCATCGAGACCTTCGCCAAGGCGATGGGATACGGCGTGGAGGATTTTGCCAGGCTGGGCATCTTTGCCCGCGCGCCGGTCAATCTGGGGTCCCGGTGCACGGTGTTCATGAACTCCTCCGTCAAGCAGGCCCAGAAAAACGGCGCCACGGTGGAGGACATCTCGGCGGGGCTTTCCATGAGCGTGGTGAAAAACGCGCTGTATAAGGTCATCCGGGCGGTGAGCCCCAAGGAGCTGGGGGAGCACATCGTGGTCCAGGGGGGCACCTTCCACAACGATGCGGTGCTGCGGGCCTTTGAGCAGGAGCTGGGCGCGCATGTGGTGCGGCCCGCCATCGCCGGGCTCATGGGGGCCTATGGCGCGGCGCTGCACATCATGCACAGCCAAAAGAGCGCGCTGCTGGGACCGGCGGAGCTGGCGGCCTTTACCCATGAGTCCGCCTCCACGGTCTGCAAGGGCTGCGCCAACCGCTGCCATCTGACCGTCAACCGGTTCGCGGACGGGGAGCGGTTCATCTCCGGCAACCAGTGCCAGCGGGGGCTGGGCCTGAAGCAGGCGCGGGAGCTTCCCGATCTGCACGCCTGGAAGCGGGAGTATCTGAACGGCCTGAAGCCTGTGGCTGGCCAGCGGGGGAAGATCGGCATCCCCATGGCGCTGGTGATCTATGAGCAGGCGCCTTTGTGGCACGCGCTGTTCACGTCCCTGGGCTTTGAGGTACACTTTTCCAGGCAGTCCAACCGGGCCACCTATGAAAAGGGCCAGTTCACCATCCCCTCCGACACGGTCTGCTACCCCGCCAAGCTCATGCACGGGCATGTGATGGAGCTGCTGGAGGACGGCGTCGGCACCATCTTTTATCCGGAGCTTACATACAATGTGGACGAGGGCGCGTCCTCCAATCACTATAACTGCCCGGTGGCGGCCTACTACGGGGAGCTTCTAGGCGGGAACATGGAGGCGCTGGAGCGGGTGCGCTTTCTCCATCCGCCCCTGAGTCTGGACAGCCAGCGGGAGCTGGTGAACACGCTTCTGCCCTGTCTGCGCCAGATCGACGGGACCATCGCCAGAGGCGAGATGAAGAAGGCTGTGGCGGCGGGCTTCGCCGCCTATGAGCAATATAAGGCGGCCCTCCGCCGGGAGGGGGAGGCGGCCCTGGCCTGGGCGCGGGAGCACGGCAAGCGGATCATGATCCTGGCCGGGCGGCCTTACCACATCGACCCGGAGATCGGCCACGGCATCGACTCTCTGGCGTCCGATCTGGGGTTCGTGGTGGTCAGCGAGGACAGCGTGTGCCACCTGGCGCCGGTACAGTATGTGAAGGTGCTGGACCAGTGGACGTTCCACGCGCGGCTGTACCGGGCGGCAGCCTATGCCGCCGCCCACGAGGACACGGAGCTTGTCCAGCTGGTCAGCTTCGGCTGCGGCGTGGACGCCATCACCGCCGACGAGGTGCGCGCCATCCTGGAGCGCGGCGGGAAGTATTACACGCAGATCAAGATCGACGAGATCACCAACCTGGGCGCGGTGCGCATACGGCTGCGCAGCCTGTTGGGGGCGCTGGAGGAGAAGGAGCGGGAGCATGCAGGATAAGAGCTTTGTCCCCTTTACCAGGGATATGATCCGGGACTATACCATCCTGGTCCCCAATATGCTCCCTAGACACTTCAAGCTGATCATCAAGGTCATGGAGACCTACGGCTATCATTTCCAGCTTTTGGAATCCAGCGGACCGCAGGTCATCGAGACGGGGCTGAAATACGCCCACAACGACATCTGCTATCCCGCGATCCTGGTGATCGGCCAGTTCATGGACGCGCTGCTCAGCGGCAGGTATGATCTGCACCGGACGGCGCTGATCATGTTCCAGACCGGCGGCGGCTGCCGGGCGTCCAACTATGTATCCCTCATCCGAAAGGCGCTGGCCAGGGCGGGGATGGAGTACATCCCCGTCATCTCTCTGAGCCTGAAGGGGATCGAGAAGCATCCCGGCTTCCGGCTGAGCATACGGAAGCTCCATCGGATGCTCTACGCCGTGCTGTATGGGGATATGCTCATGAGCCTGGTGAACCAGGTCCGTCCCTACGAGCTCGAACCGGGGCAGGCGGAGAGCAAGGCCGCCGAGTGGACGGAGCGCCTGGGCGCGGAGCTGGGCGGCACGAAGCGCATCCGCTACGGAAAGATCCGGGAAAACTACCGGCGGATCGTCCGCTCCTTCGCGGAGATACCGATGAAGCGCACCGAGAAGGTCAAGGTGGGCATCGTGGGGGAGATCTATGTGAAATACTCCCCCTTCGGCAACAACGACCTGGAGCGGTTTCTGATCCGGGAGGGAGCGGAGCCGGTGGTCCCCGGATTTCTGGACTTCTGCCTGTTCTGCGTCTATAACGGCCTGACGGATTATGAGCTGTACGGGCACGGGCGGGTCAGGCGTCTGTTTCTTGGCGCGGCGTACCGGCTGCTGTGCCGCAAGCGGGACGATATAAGCCGCGCGCTGGAGGACAGCGGCGTATTTTGCGGCTTCACCCCCTTCGACCGCGTGGTGGGCATGGCGGACGAGGCCATCAGCAGGGCGGTGAAGATGGGCGAGGGCTGGCTGCTCACGGCGGAGATGCTGGAACTGTCCCGCGCCGGGTGTAAGAGCATCATCTGCGCCCAGCCCTTTGGGTGCCTGCCCAATCACATCTGTGGCAAGGGCATGATGAAGCCGGTGAAGGAGCTGTGTCCGGATACGAACATCGTCGCCATCGACTACGACGCGGGCGCCAGCCGGGTCAATCAGGAGAACCGCCTGAAGCTGATGCTGGCCAACGCCGGACACCGGCGCGCGCCCGCCGCCGGGCAGGCAGGCGGCTCGGAGGAGCCGGTCCGCCGCGCGGTTTGATCGGACGAACGGAGGGACGGACCCATGCGCTATGAAAACCCTGTGATCACCGGCTTCTACCCCGACCCCAGCGTGTGCCGGGCCGACGGGAAGTATTATCTGGCTGCCAGCTCTTTCCAGTATTTTCCTGGCGTGCCGCTGTTCGAGAGCGCCGACCTGGTGAACTGGACCCAGATCGGCCACGCGCTGACCCGGCCCAGCCAGGTGGCGCTGGAGAACGTGCCCAGCTCCGGCGGCGTGTTCGCGCCCACCATCCGCGCTCACAACGGCCGGTTTTACATGGTCACCACCAACGCCACCGCCCAGCGGAACTTTTACGTCTGGACGGACGATATCCGCGGCGAGTGGTCCGAGCCGGTGACGGTGGAGCAGGGGGGCATCGACCCGTCGCTGCTGTTCGACGGGGACCGGGTCTATTTCATCAGCAACGGCCAGGACGACGAGGGCGCCGACGGCGTCACCCAGTGCCAGATCGACATCGCCACGGGCCGGAAGCTTACCCCCAGCCGCCGCATCTGGCAGGGGACCGGCGGCCGGTATCTGGAGGCGCCCCACATGTACCGCATCGGCGGCTGGTACTATCTGCTGGCCGCCGAGGGCGGCACCGAGTACGGCCACATGGTGGTCTGCGCCCGGTCGAAGAGCCCCTGGGGGCCCTTTGAGAACTGCCCGTTCAACCCGGTGCTGACCAACCGGAACAAGGCCCCCGGCGTCATCCAGGGCATCGGTCACGGGGACCTGGTGCAGGACGGGACCGGCGGCTGGCACATCCTGACCCTGGGCTTTCGGCAGATACACCCCTGGCAGAGCTACCACACTCTGGGCCGGGAGGTGTTCCTTACGCCCGTGCGCTTCGACGAGAACGGCTGGCCCCGCTGCGGGAACGACGGGACCACGGAGGCGGTCTATGACCTGGCCGGGGACTTTGCCCAGACGCGCAAGCGGGTCTATACGTTTGAAAACACCGACCCGAGGCTGGACTGGTGCTTTCTGCGCAGGCCGGATATGGGCGATTATACCTTCTCGCCTCACGGGCTGACCCTGCGGGGCGGCACCGTCACGCTGGACGAGGCCGGGTCGCCCGTCTTTGCCGCCCTGCGCCAGAAGGGCTTCGATCTCGAGCTGTCCGTGGATGTGACCGCCGACGGCGGCGAGGCTGGCGTGACGGCGTATATGTGCGAGGACGAGCACTACGACCTGGCCCTGCGGCAGGGCCCCGACGGCTGGGAGGCGGCGCTGAAGCTGAACATCGGCGGCGTCCGCCACACCCAGGCCGCTGTCCCGCTGCGAGCGGGCCGCGCCCGGCTCGTGATCCGGGCGGACAGCCTGGCGTATAAGTTTTATGTAAACCAAGACGGCGCGGAGCGGTTCCTGGGCGAGGGACGGGCCAAGTATCTGTCCAGCGAGGTGTCCGGCGGCTTTACCGGCGTGGTGCTGGGGCTGTACGCCGTGGGGGAGGACCGGGCGGACTTTCAAAAACTGCGGCTCGAGTATCTCTCTTGAGCTTCGCGGCAAAAAGACGAGCGCGCCGGGACGGTCCCCGAAAGGAGATTCCACAACAACATTGTACGCTCCCGCTTTACACAAGGGAGCTTTCCATAAAGTTAAAGTATGGGCGCGTCGGATGACGCGCCCATTCAAATTTTTACGTTATTTCTTGTATTTCAGGGAATTGCTGGCGGCGTAGCCGCTGAGCAGGGTCTTTTTGTCGTTCTTTACGCACCGGACCGTGAACTGGTATGTGACGCCGTTTTTCAGCTTGGACGCCGCCCTGGTGTAGCTGGCGGCGGTGGTGGTGCCGATCTTGTGCCAGCTTCCGCCGTCCTCCCGGTAATACACCGCGTAGCGGGGCGAACCGGACACCTTGTTCCAGGTGACCTTGATACCGTCGGCTGCCAAAGCGATCTTCACGGTGGGCGCAGCATAGTATTTCAGGCTGTTGCTGGCGGTGTAACCGCTGAGCAGGGTCTTTTTGTCGTTGGCGCAGCACCGGACCGTGAACTGGTATGTGCCACCGTCTTTCATCTTGGAGGCCGCTCTGGTGTAGCTGGCGGCGGCGGTGGTGCCGATCTTATGCCAGGCCCCGCCGTTCTCCCGGTAATACACCATATACCGGCTCGCGCCCGACACCTTGTTCCAGGTGACCTTGATGCCGTTGGCCGCCAAAGCGATCTTCACGGTGGGCGCGGCGTAATATTTCAGGCTGCTGCCAGCCTGATATGGGCTCAGCAGGGTCTTTTTGTCGCTGGTGCAGCACCGGACCGTGAACTGATAGGTGACGCCGTTTTTCAGGTCTGCGGCTTTGCGGGTGTAGGCGGTGGCGGTGGTGGCGCCGATCTTATGCCAGTCGCCGCCGTTCTCCCGGTAATACACCATGTATCGGCTCGCGCCCGACACCTTGTTCCAGGAGACCTTGATGCCGTTGGCCGCCAGGGCGGTCTTCACCTTCGGCGCGGCGTAATATTTCAGGCTGTTGCTGGCGGTGTAACCGCTCAGCAGGGTCTTTTTGTCGTTGGCGCAGCACCGGACCGTGAACTGATAGGCGACGCCGTTTTTCAGGTCTGCGGCTTTGCGGGTGTAGGCGGTGCTGGTGGTGGTGCCGATCTTGTGCCAGCTTCCGCCGTTCTCCCGGTAGTACACCATATACCGGCTCGCGCCCGACACCTTGTTCCAGGAGACCTTGATGCCGTTGGAGGCCAGGGCGATCTTCACGGCGGGCGGGGCCAGGTAGGTGACGGACAGGCCCGTCTCGTCATAGGCGCTGGCGGCGGTCTTGCCGTCCTTCGACACGCAGCGGACAGAGAAGGTATACCTGACGCCGCTCTTCGCGCCGGTCCAGGTGTAGGAGGAGGCGGTGGTATTGGCGGCGCTGGTCCAGCCGGAGGAACCGGTCTTGTAAAGGACCTGGTAATTGACGGCGCCGGAGACCTTGCCCCAAGAGAGCTTGACGCCGTTTGCGGCGTTGGACGCCGCCGTGAGCTTTGGCGGGGTCAGATAGGTGACGGACAGGCCCGTCTCGTCATAGGCGCTGGCGGCGGTCTTGCCGTCCTTCGACACGCAGCGGACGGCGAAGGTGTATTTGACGCCGCTCTTCGCGCCGGTCCAGGTATAGGAGAGGGCGGTGGTATTGGCGGCGCTGGTCCAGTCGGAGGAGCCGGTCTTGTAAAGGACCTGGTAATTGACGGCGCCGGAGACCTTGCCCCAGGAGAGCTTGACGCCGTTTGCAGCGTTGGACGCCGCCGTGAGCTTTGGCGGGGCGAGGTAGGTGACGGACAGGCCCGTCTCGTCATAGGCGCTGGCATTGGCATCGCCGTCGGCGGTGACGCACCGGACGGTGAAGGTATACTTGACGCCGCTCTTCGCGCCGGTCCAGACATAGGAGGAGGCGGTGGTATTGGCGGCGCTGGTCCAGTCGGAGGAGCCGGTCTTGTAAAGGACCTGGTAATTGACGGCGCCGGAGA
>CANRDC010000110.1 GCA_947629245.1 uncultured Oscillospiraceae bacterium
TGGAGCCGGAAGCGCCCGTGGAGCCGGAAGCGCCCGTGGAGCCGGAAGCGCCTGCGGAGCCGGAGGCGCCCGTGGAGCCGGAGGCGTCCGTGGAGCCGGAAGCGCCCATGGAGCCGGAAGTGCCCATGGAGCCGGAGGTCCCCGCCGTGCCGGAGCCGGAGGAGCCGTCGGAGGAGGAACTGGCCTCGGAGGACCCCCTGTACTGGAAGTATACGGACGGGCCCATGACGATCGCCGTGGTCCCCTCGGCCTTCTCGGAGGCGCGGCCCAGGACCCTGCGCAAGGGCGAGACATTGCGCAAGGGCGTGGACGTGTCCGAGTTTCAGGTCACGAACAAGAGCGCCTACAACATAAACTGGAAGAATGCGGCCGAGGCGGGCGTCGAGTTTGCCATTGTCCGCGCGGCCTATCGCGGCACCCGGAGCGGCGAACTGGCCAAGGACGCGTTCTACGACCAGAGCATCCGCGGCGCGAAGGCCGCGGGCATCAAGGTCGGCGTCTATTTCTTCTCCCAGGCCACGACGACCGACGAGGCGCGGGAGGAAGCCCGGTATCTTGTCGGCATCGCAAACAATTACAGCATCGATCTGCCGCTGGTGTTCGACTACGAGGAGGTCCCCTCGGTCAGGTCCCGCCGTCTGAAGATGGCCGAGCTGAGCCGTCAGCTCAAGACGGATATCTGCAACGCCTTTTGCGACGAGGTGGAGAAGGCGGGCTATCAGAGCATGGTCTATACGAACCTGGCCATGCTGGGGAGTGACCTTTACCGGGAGCAGCTCGGGCGGGTCTGGCTGGCCCATTGGACCGAGCAGACCGAATACACGGGCGCGTATGAGTACTGGCAGTTTGGCCTTGGCGCGGTGAGCGGCATCCCCAACACGGTGGATCTGGACTACTGGTATGATCCCGACGGCGCCATAACGCCGCCGTCCAACGGTACGTCGGCCACGCCGGAGCCCAGTCCCACGCCGGGACCCAGTCCCACGCCGGGACCCAGCGCCACGCCGGGACCCAGTCCCACGCCGGGACCCAGCGCCACGCCGGGGCCCAGCGCCACGCCGGAGCCCAGTCCCACGCCCGCGCCGGGACCGGTGGAGTACGCCGACGTGTCGAAGGGCGACTGGTTCTATGACGACGTGCAGTGGGCCGCCGAGAAGAAGGTCGCCGGGGGCGTCGGCAACAACAAATTCGCGCCCCAGAGCAGCGCCAGCCGCGGGCAGGTCATCACCATGATCCACCGGCTGCAGGGCGAGCCGAAGGCGGAGACGGACGCGGGCTTTGCCGATCTGCGGCAGGATTATTATAAGGAAGCGGTTAACTGGGCGTTTGGCGCGGGCGTGGTCAACGGCACCGGCGACGCCGCGTTCACCCCCGACGGGAAGATCACCCGGGAGGATCTGGTGACCATGCTGTACCGCATGAAGGGCTCGCCCGCAGAGGAGAGCGATCTGAGCGCCTTTACCGACGCCGGGTCCATCCACAGCTATGCCACCCATTCCATGGCGTGGGCGGTCCGGGCGGGTCTCATCAAGGGCTATACGGACGGTACGATCCGTCCCAGCGCATCCGCCACGCGGGCGGAGGTGTGCGCCATTTTGAGGCGCTATGCCCAGCTCGCGCCGTGAGATGCGGGGTGTCTGCCGCCGGGCGTCGATGAAAAGAGCGCGAAAGGGCTTTCCTTTTGCGCCGCTTTGCGGTAAAATCAATGGGCGATGACGATTATCTGATCGATTGAGGTGAACGAGTGAAAAAGAGCGGTTTTTCCACCGGGTTCATGTATGTGCTGCTGGTCTTTCTGGCGGTAGGGCTCGGTTTTCTTATCTTTTTCAATTTCCGGGCCAACCGGCAGCAGCAGCAGGACATCGCGGCGGCTCTGGAGCAGGCGGCGGCCACGTCTACCCCCGCGCCCACCGACGCGCCTGTGGTGACGCAGGTGCCCTATCGGAGCGCGGACACGGTCACGCTCGCCTTTGCCGGGGATCTGGTGGGGCAGGCGGGACTGACTACGGACGCCCAGCGCACGGATGGCGACGGAACGGTGACCTACGATTTCACAGAGGAGCTGGACGGCGTCCGGGCCTCGCTGGAGGACGCGGATCTGGCCGCGTGTACGCTGGTGAGCTCGCTCACCAACAACGGCGGCTACGACGCCTATACCATGCCGGGCTCTGTGGCGGAGGCGCTGAAGGGCGCGGGCTTCGACCTGGTGAACGCCGCCTCGGACCATATTCTGGACCGGGGACTGGATGGCCTGGTGGAGACGGTGAACATCCTGCGGAGCAGCAGACTGGGCGTGCTGGGCGCCTATGACAGCGCCAATCGGTCGCTGCTCATGGCGGATGTGCAGGGCGTGAAGGTGGGCTTTTTGAGCTATACGTACAGCACCGCCACCAGCACCGGGGACAGTCAGCCCGTATCCATCGTGGACAACAGCTGGTGCCTGGACCTGATGACCACCGACTACATGACCGAAATGGAACAGGTGGACTATACCAAGATCGACGCCGACATCGCCGCTATCCGGGAGGCGGGGGCGGATATCGTGGTGTGCTTCGCGTACTGGTGGAACAACACCCAGTATTATACCGAGCCCAGGGCCAACCAGACCGAGGTGGCGGACCATCTGCTGAAAAGCGGCGTGGACATCCTCGTCGGCGGCGGCGTGAAGTCCCCCCAGCCCATCCAGGTGCGCACCGTCGCCCGCGACAGCGGCAACGCCAACTGCGTGGTATGCTACAGCCTGTCCAATCTGATGAGCTGCTTTACGGACAACTATACGAACCTCTCCGCCGTGGTCAGGATCGAGGTCAGCAAGGACACGGACAACGGCGACGTGTGGATCAGCGGCGTGACCGCCAGTCCGCTGTTCATGAGCTACACGGCCACCGACGAGGCGGGCAGCCGCTACCGGCTGCTGGACGCCCAGGAGACCGTGGATTCCTACGACGAGGACGAGATGTCCGTGGACGCCTACAACGCGGTCGTGACCGGCATCGGCGATCTGAAGACCCTGATGGGGGAGGAATATTTCCGGGACGGCGGCGTCGTGCTGCAGTTCCCCTATGAGGCGGACGAGCCGTCAGAATAACATAAGCGCCCCGAAATAAGTGTATACCGCGGCGAACGCGCCGCACAGCGCCCGGCCCGCAAGGTGCCGGGCGCAGCTTATATCCGTGTCCGCCAGCACGCCCATGGTCTGACAGTGGACGGACGCGCCGCCCCAGCCGATGATGAGGGCGGTCAGGGCCAGCGGGACAGGCTCCGGGGCCTGACCGGCCATGGCAGCCACGCCGCTGCCCAGCTCCAGAAAGCCGCATACCAGCGCGTTCACCGGCGGCGGCAGCGTGAGATACGGCTCCAGGATGCCCAGCAGCGCCCCGAACAGGACCACATAGCCGCAGACGGTCACCGTGGAGCCGACGGCTTTGGACACGGCGGCGGTCAGCGCCTTTCCGAAGGGCGGGACGGCCTTCGCCGCAGAGGGCTTTTCCGGGACCGGCGCGGGACTTCTGCCGCGAAAGACGACGCCTGTCGTTATGGCCGCCAGCACATGCGTGACGTATAGCAGCAGCCCGGCCGCCGGGCTTTTGAACACGCCCCCGGCGGCGCCCAGGATGAAGGCGGGGCCGGAGTTGTTGCAGAAGGCCAGAAGCCGCTCCGCCTCGTCGCGGGCGACGCGGCCGCTCCGGCGCAGGTCCGCCACCAGGGCCGCGCCCAGGGGGTAGCCGCCGGACAGCCCCAGGAAAAACGCCTGGGCCCCGTCGGGGGAGATGTGGAAAAGCCGCCCCATGGCCCCGCCGAAGAGACCTCCCAGCAGGTCCGGCAGTCCTAAGGCGGACAGGAGGTTCGCCAGCGCGAAGAAGGGCAGCAGCGACGGCGCCAGCGTGGCGGCGCAGACGTCCAGACCCTTTCGGGCCCCCTCCGCCGCCGGGCCGGAGAAGACCACCAGCAGGGCGAAAAGGCCCAGCACGACGAGTACGGGAAGATGTTTTTTCATGCTCACAGCGTATGAGCTTGTCAAAGAGCGTATGAAAGAAAGTCAGGCGGCTGCGCCGTCAACGTATGTCCCCGCTGTCCTTTTTTCAACCGGCCCCGCATAAATTATTCCGGGTGATAAGCGTGACGGATAAGATGTCCCTGACACAGAGGATGATGACGAAGCTGGACATACCCGAGGAGGCGGCGTCGAACGCGCCGCGCATTATTATCTCCGGCGGCACCAGGGTGCTGGTGGAGGGGCACAGGGGCCTTTTGGAGTACGCCGGAGACCGGATCGCGGCGGCCGGGCCGGGCTGTCGTATCCTTATCAAGGGCGAGGGCCTGGGGCTGGTGACCATGGACCGGCATGAGATGGTGGTATCGGGCCGTCTCTGGGCGGTGGAGCTGGAATGAGCTGGGCGCGGTACATCACAGGCTGGGTCACGGCGGAGATCTCCGGCGCGGAGCCGGAGCGGATGCTGCGGGCCCTGGCGGAGCGGGGCATCACCTTCTGGGGCGCCACGCCGCCCAGAGACTACCGGCTCACGGTCCAGGTGCCCCTGAGCGCCGCGAAGCTCATCCGGCCCCTGGCGGCGGCCAACGGCTGCGAGGGCGCCATCACGGCCCGCCACGGTCTGCCCGCGGCCTTCTGGAAGGTGCGGCGGCGGTATATGCTCCTGGCATGCGTCGGGCTCATAGGGGCGCTGCTGTACGTGGGCAGCGCCTTCGTCTGGGAGATCAGCGTCACCGGCAACGAGACGGTGCCGGAGGGAGTGATCCGCCAGGCGCTGCAGGCGTGCGGCGTGGACATCGGGGCGTATTGGCCCGCCTTCTCCCAAGACCAGATCCGCAACAGCGTGCTTCTGCGGGTGCCCCAGCTGCGGTGGATGACGGTCACCATGCGTGGCAGCCACGCCAAGGTGGTCGTCCGGGAAAAGCGGGAGCATCTGCCGGTGATAGACCGGAAGGAGCTTACCAAGATCGTGGCGGTCAAGGCGGGGCTGGTGGAGAAGGTGGAGGCCCTGCACGGCACGGCGGAGACGGAGGAAAACCGGGCGGTGCTGCCGGGGGAGACCCTCATCGGCGGGTATATGACCGGCCGGTCCGGCGTGATCGGACCGGCCAGGGCCATCGGCTCCGTCACCGCCCGGACCTGGTATGAACTGACGGCCAAAAGCCCGACGGAGGCCCATGTCAAGACGCCCGACGGGGAGAAAACCGCCCGTTGGGCGCTGATTTTGGGAAAAACACGGATAAATTTTTATAAAGGCAGTAGTATTTGCCCCGCCGGATGTGATAAAATCATAGAGGAGTACGCGCTGCAGAGCGACGGCCTGTTCACCCTGCCCGTGAAGCTGGAGAAAACGGTATACACCGCCTACGAGACCCGGCCCGAGCCGGTGGCGGGGCTGCGGGAGGAACTGGAGCATCGGCTCATGGAACGGCTGGAGCGGATCGTGGGCGAGGACGGCCGGATCGTGTCCAGCGTGTATTCCGCGTCGGAGAAAGACGGCGCGATGTACGTGACCCTCCGGGCGGAGTGCCTGGAGCAGATCGGAAGAGAGGAACCGCTCACGGCGCGGGACCTGGCGGAGATAGAGGCAAAAATACCTAAGACAGAGGAACAGGAATAAATGACAGAAAAAGTAATGCAGATCGACCGCATGGAGAACGTGATCAGCGTGTTCGGCTCCTTCGACCAGAATCTGCGCATCATCGAGACGGAGCTGGGCGTGTCCATCACCAACCGGGACGACCATTTGAAGATCGCCGGAGACGCGGAGAACGTGATGCACGCGGAGAAGGCCATCGACGGGCTTCTATCCCTGGCGGCCCGGGGCGAGGCCATCGACGCGCAGAACGTGCGGTATATCATCAAGATGGTCCTGGCGGGCCAGGAGGACAAGATCGGAGACGTGGCCAGGGGCGTCATCTGTATCACCGCCAAGGGGCGGCCCGTCAAGCCCAAGACCATCGGCCAAAAGACCTATGTGGACGCCATCAAAAATAACACCGTCACCCTGGGCATCGGCCCCGCCGGTACGGGCAAGACGTATCTTGCCGTGGCCTGCGCGGTGGCGGCCTTTCGGGAGAAGCGGGTCAACCGGATCGTGCTGACCCGCCCGGCGGTGGAGGCCGGGGAGCGGCTGGGCTTTCTGCCCGGCGACCTGCAGAGCAAGGTGGACCCGTACCTGCGGCCTTTGTACGACGCGCTGTTCGACATGCTGGGGGCGGAGACCTACAACAAATACCTGGAGCGGGGCGATATCGAGGTGGCGCCCCTGGCCTACATGCGGGGCCGGACGCTGGACGACAGCTTCATCATCCTGGACGAGGCCCAGAACACCAGCCGGGAGCAGATGAAGATGTTCCTGACCCGCCTGGGCTTCGGCTCCACGGCGGTCATCACCGGTGACGTGACCCAGATCGACCTGCCCGCGGACAAGGTGTCCGGCCTGAAGGAGGCCATGCGGGTGCTGGAGGGCGTGGAGGACATCGCCATCTGCCGCCTGACCGGGGCGGACGTGGTGCGCCACGTGATCGTGCAGCGCATCATCGAGGCATACGAGCGCCACGCCAAGGACGAGCCCCCCGTCAGGACGTATAAGCCCAAGAACAAGAATTACGGAGGCCGCCGCTGATGGAGAAGCTGAAGCTGTCCCTTCGCTGCGAGCGGGGACAAAAATGCCCGCCGGAATTGAGACGCCGCGTCAAGACCGCCGCCCTTGCGGTACTGAAGGCAGAGGAGGTGGACGGGCCCTGCGAGCTTTCCGTGCTGCTGACCGACGACGAGGGCATCCGCGCCGTCAACCGGGAGTTTCGGGACGTGGACAGGCCCACGGACGTGCTGAGCTTCCCCATGGGGGACACGGACCCGGCCACGGGCCGGTATCTGCTGGGGGATATGGTGCTGAACGTGGCCCAGGCGGAAGAGCAGGGAGAGCGGTTCGGTCACGGGGCGGACCATGAGATCAGCTACCTGACCGTACACAGCGTGCTGCACCTGCTGGGCTACGACCATGTGGACGAGGGACCTATGAAAAAGCAGATGCGCGAGCGTGAGAAGCGCATCATGGCCGCGCTGGAGCCGGATACCGTTACGGAGGATATTTGATGATAACGAAAACCGCTATGGTCACCATCTGTGGCCGGCCCAACGTGGGCAAGTCCACGCTTACCAACGCCCTGGTGGGAGAGAAGATCGCCATCGTCTCTCCCAAGCCCCAGACCACACGCACCCGCATCCTGGCCGTGACCAGCCGGGGGGACACCCAGTTCGTTTTCGCGGACACGCCGGGCTTCCACCGGGCCCGGACAAAGCTGGGCAATTACATGGACGAGGTGGTCCGCCAGAGCGTGGCGGACGTGGACGCGGTGGTGCTGATGGCGGAGCCGGTGCCCGCCGTAGGGGACATCGAGAAAAAGCTCATCGCCCGTATCAGGGAAAACGGCGTGCCCGCGGTGCTGGCCGTCAACAAGGCGGACACGGTGGAGGACAAGCGGGCGCTTCTGCCGGTCATCGCGGCCTACAGCGAGGCGTATGATTTTGCCGCCATCGTGCCCATCAGCGCCCAGACCGGAGACGGGGTGGAGGAGCTTTTGGACGAGCTTTCCAAGTTCGCGCTGGAGGGACCGGCGCTGTTCCCCGACGACGTGATAAGCGACCAGCCGGAAAAGCAGATCTGCGCCGAGATCGTGCGGGAAAAGCTGCTTTTGAACCTGGACCAGGAGATCCCCCACGGCACCGCCGTGGTGGTGACGCGCTTCGCCGAGCGGGACGACGACAGCGGCGTCATCGACCTGGACGTGACCATCTACTGCGAAAAGCAGAGCCACAAGGGCATCATCATCGGCAAAAAGGGAGCCATGCTCAAAAAGATCGGCGAGCAGGCCCGCCGGGACATCGAGGCGTTCATGGGCACGAAGGTGTTTTTGCAGACCTGGGTGAAGGTGAAGGAGAACTGGCGGGACTCCGACGCGCTGCTGCGAAATTTTGGATTTAC
>CANRDC010000111.1 GCA_947629245.1 uncultured Oscillospiraceae bacterium
TATCCGCTCTCACCGACCCCCGATAGGTTCAGGGGCCGGTGAGAACGTGACGGCCTTTTCAGTCGTCCCCGCTCTCCTCATCCTCAAGTTCTTGAAGCATTTCCCTGAGATTAGATTTGAGGATTCTCTTTGTTACGTCCGCTTCCACAATGGAAGCGGCCTCCTGCTTGTCCCGTAGCGTCATGTTGTGATAAGCGACAAGTGCTTGATCACTCTCTGCCGTTTCCTCCTTAAATAGTGCTATAATAGCAACGCCCCTGACATCATAGTTGTCAAGGATCCGAACGGTGTCTGCTAAAAAATCCGTCCACCCGTCCTGAGGATGATCAGATACTATCAAGACAGCCACATTATTCCTCCCCCGGTCAGTCAGCCGGCACGACCCTGAACCTCGGCAGTCCCGGGCCGCCATTCCTTGGCGTTTCCTGTCGTGCTCTTCCGTTGCCTAAGTAAAAGCATTCCCTTATTTTCTGCCCCATGCCGACGTCAAACTCAACTGTTTGGAATCGTCCCAGCGGATGAATATAGGTTACCTTTCCACTGCGTAAGCGCCCACCCGGCTCCCCAAGCCCGCTTCCGAACGTCACAGGTCTCACTGTTACCGTATCGCCAACGCTCGGGCAGGATCCCGGAGCTGGCGCCTCCTTTGGTGTGCTATCCCTCCCCGCGTATAGTCCCAAGGTTTTATATTTTTTCATTGTCCTCGCTCCTCTTATTTATTGGTAGCCCGTCCCTCAGCCTGAGCCGCGTAAGACCGTTCTCGTCCGGGAGCATCTTTCCCTTCCGGATCGCCTCGATTCTTCGGCTGGCCACGTCCTTATTCCACCCGCACTTATAGCACGGGTCATCCGGACACCTTATGCGCTTAAGGATACAGCTTTGCCGCCTTTCCTCATCCGCCTCACTTATTTCCGGCTTTTTCGTTTCCATGCTTGCCCTCCTTTTCCCTACATACCGGGCAGATAAACCCGGACTTGGGCACCGGCCTATCGTGCACATACCACTTCAATTTGCACGATAGGCATATTTCATATCTCCGTCCCCGAAAGTCCGTCATCTGATTTTCACCTCAGAAAATCCTTTGTAGCCCTCTGCCACCGGCCGGGATCGCTTCCACTTCAGGCGTTTTAAGAACCGGTACCAGGGCGGCTTACTGTCATACCACTTCTTCAGGCTACGGGAGTACCTGTCTTGTCGGCGGAGCTCCTTCCACTTTTTTTGACGGCTCATACGCTCTCCCCTTCGCTCAATACCCACACTTTGTATCTCCCCGTCAGCGCGTAGCACTCGCTGTGGCTGGTGCAGGCAACATCAATCTTTCCGGGACCGACGCCACGATCTTGTACTTCAAAAATCCCCAGGCCCTCAATGTAGACCTTGGTGCCAAAGGGAAAATCTCGGCACATCGCCACGGTGTACCCCTCCGTCACCACCGCGCCGGAGGCCGTGATGCCGTCAGCGCGGGCACAGCAGTGTTTACAGTAGGCGTCATACCCCGTGACGGTGTACACGCCAAGATACCGGGCATTTTTCAGTCTCTCGCACCGCCACCACTCATCGGATAGGGCCTTAATTGCCTGGTCCTCCTCGTCGACTCCCAGCTCTCTCAGTAGCTCCGCCGCCTGGTGGACATCCTCCTGCCGGGCAGTCAGGCTCCCCTCGCTGAGGTGAGAGGATGGGTTGGATCCCGTAGCCCTGGCCGTAACACTCCCGGCCATGACCAACGCCACGACCGCCGCCGCGGTAACTATGTACGCTATGATTTTCTTCATTTTGTTTCCTCCTTCTTGTATTCGATGCACTCCCCCGGCTGGACGGAGGGAAAAAGCTCTTCTGCCACCGCCGCAAGGGCAGATGTAGTAGAAGAAAAATCTCCATCACCATCATTATCGGGCTTGTCTGACCAGAGCATTACAGATTCATCAATGAGATTGGCATCGAGACTCACCCACTTCGCCCCCACCGCCCGCATGATGGCGGTTTCCGGCTCCGTGAGATGAGGGGCGCGGATGATGCTCTCCGGGTGATTTATGGCGTATATCACCTCCCACGCCGTTCCTTCTGGCGCACCGTCTTGACCAATAACGCAGGCATACTCTACCCCATTGCGCAAGACCCTGAATTTTTCTCCCACTTCCACCCCCAGCACCTCGGCCAGCCTCGGGCGAGTAGAGGCCCTGCCACCCATATCAGGGGCGCTTGTCGTCGGCGCGTACGCCTCTTCAAGCACATCGAGCCAGCCCATCTGCCAAAACCTGAAAAGGATATTGTCGATTACGGCCATTTCGTCCTTGGCTGTCTCGATATTGGTGCTGTCCACCAGCTTCTTTTTGTATTTCTCTATGAGCTCAAAGCGATTATCCCCACACGCCTCTCCCGTAGGTGAGGGCTCCGGACCGGCCCTCCGCTCCGCTTTTGCCCCATCTCCACCGTCAAGATCCCATTCCTCAGGCAAAACCCTGAGGATGCAATGCCCAATGACGTTAGCAAACGGGCATTCATCGCAACAGCCGTCTCCGTTTCGCCTTTCGCAAAGTGCCTGAACCTCCCCCAGCGTCCACTCGCTCAAGGGCTTGTCCTGTTTATCCATGTTGTCCTCCTATTCGTCCTCACTGCGGGCCTGCTCCGTAGTGATGCTTCTATTTTCGACGATGGCTCCGAGATCATCATGTATGAGGATACTGATTGCCACGGCCGCCACTTGAACGGCTTCGGCTCTCATACGTTCCCGGTTCCCGCGGCCAAAGTTAAGCTCGTTTAACTCCTTGGCGAGTTCTCCTGTTTCTTCAGCAAGGATGGACGACCATTCACAGCAAGTATTGTGCTGAGGAAACCCCCACTTCTCGTCTTGCGCCTCCCGCTCACGCCTGATCGCATATTCGGCGTTTAAAGTCGCGATTGTCTTGTCATTCTCCGGGCCTCGCGGTAGACCTGAGAACGGCCCGCATCTTCCTCCTGGCATTTTGATTTCCTCCTTTTCGTCTATGACCTCGTAGCCCATCAGGCGGGCGGCATCGGCGGGGTGGTCACGGATCCACTCATTGCCGCATTGCTTGTTACGAAAATCGCATTTATCACATTCTCGGTGGCTTTCAAAGCAAAAAAAGTCCATTGCCGCTACGATGTCCTCAAACACTTTTCCAGTCATCGGGTCCCTGAATTTCATTTCTTCACCTCCTAAACTCCAACGTATATGCTCGGCGGCGTCGGTATCTCTCCCTCCGTAGGCCGCCACATGTGCAGACAATAGGGGTGCATATTGACGTACTCGCTCTTTTTCGGGTGGTACTGTACGACCACCTCTTCCGGGTCAAAAAACATATCCTTGATGGCGCACATTTCCTCCCATGTGGGGCACCGGTTTTGGCGGCTCACGCTGATGTGTTCCCAACCTCCACCGTTGGAGGCTATCACCCGGAATGACTTCCCGCCAACAAAGACTTTGAAAATGCCGTTGCCACCGTCACCGTTCACGCCGTAGTATCTGCGCTCATCGTCCTTTAGGCGGTAGGCGTCCAGCGTATGTAAATCCTTCATTTCTTCACCCTCCTCAAAACATCTTCATCTGCCCCTGCGGGGCAAAGTTCATCCAGAGCACCTCACGGCGCTTGGTAGCCGTCTGGGCGTAAGTCGTCGCTTCGTCCCGGTACCAGCCGCGCAGGGCGTCGTTGTAAAGCTCACTGTCATACCCGGACAGGAGCACCGGCCCACGGTGGGCCTTCAGCGCCTCCAAAAGCTCAACATGGTCCCGCTCGTCCATCTCGTGCTTGTACTGTTTCCCGTGCCTGGTGCTAAGCAGATATGGCGGGTCGGCGTAGATGAGAACATTTGGGTAATTGAATCGGCGGATCAGGTCCACGGCCGGCATACACTCAATCTGTACGCCCCGGAGTCGCTCGGCGGCCTCAAATATGACCTTCGGGAGCTTGCACCAGTAGCCGGCCGCATACGCCGCCTCCCGGCCCTGGACGTCATTCTTCCAGCCCACCTTTTCCCCAGTCGTTCGAAACCCGTGGCCCATCATCATACGAACCAGGAAGTCTACCGCTCTTTGCAACGAGTCCACGTCCTTGCCCCGGCGTTTAAATGTGTCGTCGTAGACCTGGCGGGAGTATGGGGTAAAATAGACCTCGTGGGCAAGCTTCTCCGGGTCGCGGCGTATCCAGTCAAAGACGTTCACCACGTCCCCGTCCAGATCGTTCACCGTCTCGATGTCGCTCCGGGCCTTGCAAAACAGCACCGCCCCAGAACCAAGAAACGGCTCAAGGTAGCTGTGATGCTCCGGGAAGTGGTCGATCACCCACCGCGCAATACTCCACTTGGCACCGGGATACTTAAATACGGCGTTCATCTTGCGCCTGCTCACTCCTTCTTTGGGGGATTCAGGCTTGAGGCCCAAGCCCACGCAATTACGTCTTTGCTGTCTACTCCTTCATGCACATCATTGTATTGCCGGAAGTAACTATCTCTCAATTTCCCACCACGTCCATAATATCCGCTAAACACAGTACTTCCAAAGATAAACAGCACAGGTGCTGTCTCGGCCCCCCAATCGCACTCAGGGAGTTTATCTTTCACATATGTCCATTCGAACTCATGTTTTACCGGGTCGACGGTGGGGGCATTTTTAATTACCTCTTCGACAATACATTTTACACATTCAGAACCAGAGGAGGGGCAATCTTCGCAATTCGTCTGAAATCCCGTTGGTTTCGTCAGCCATTCTACAAGTCCGTCAGCATCTATAAGTCTCATAGCCACCCCTCCGGCTTGTCCGTCCGCTCAAATGGGTCGTCCCGCCAGCCCACTCCTATGTAGTCCAGTACGTGGCCCCATCCAATCTCATTTCCGTTGATGTCCACGCCGATATGGTACATCTGATATTCCCATTCCCGGGGGTTTTCCTGTCGTAGACGGTCAAAGCGGTGTGGTCGCTTCTCCAGGTGGATACCAAAGCCACACATGGAGCAACCTGTGCGCTGTGCTTTCGTTGTTCTCAACTGCCCAACTGGTAAGGCGCCGTATCGCTCCACATATTTAAGTGTTTCCGTGAGATCCATTCGCACTGGGTCACGAACTATCTCTCCATATATTGCTGGAACGATAGTGTCTACCCACTGTGAAGGGTCAGGGTTAAATTCTGCCCTGTGGGCCAAATAGTATTTGTCCATTTCCAAGGCCAGCTCCAGCACGTCCTGTCTTTGAAAAATTGCGAAGGGGGCACTTCTCTTTGTGCCTTTGCTTATATAATTACAACCATTGAGCATGAGTGCCTTTTGGCGCCGCCCGCCCTCAGAGGCCATTAAACCCATGTAGGGAAAAAGGCCGGTTTCTCTGGCGTAGTCATTGCAGGGCTTTTCCTTGAGGTAGTAACAACATTTATCTGACACCAGAAAATCCGGGATACCGTAATTTGTTCCCTCGCGTTCGTTTTCATAGCCTCCAAATTTCTCAAGCCATTTTTTGGCCAGTTTCATCCTTGTGCCCTTGCGATAACCTCCGTAGGCTCCGGTCTCTCCGGTGATAATTGCATGACGAACCGTGGCATTTTTTTCGCTCGGGTGTTGTAATAAGGCAATTTTGTTAGCGATCTCCTTTGAAAGCACTGGAAAGCCGCACTCTTTAATGACCCTGGCCTTTGTCCATCTGGTGCCGTCCTCTCGGAGGGCAGGCTTGAGACAAACGACGCCCAACGCTCTATGTACTTTTTGAATACTTTTATCTTCAAGGAAGGAAACAGACACAGCTGGTACCTTGATTCCAATGGAGTGCAGGAACAAATAAAGCGTTATGCTGTCAAGCCCTCCCACAGCAACATAGCAATTTCCGTTAATTTCCGGGTGGTTGTAAAATTCTTGGGCCCGAATTTCAGCATAGTCGCGTTTAAACTGATAGGGTTGTTGCTGTTTCACATGGAAATCCGCGATTTTTTTAGCCGATTGATTTTCCTCCATCCGCTCTATAACATTCTTCATATAACGCCTCCAAATCTCTTTTTAGTGACCGCCACACAAAACGGCTCGATCTCACTTGCCCACAGACACGTTCCCGGGCCGTTAAGTTGCTCCCAGATAAGTGGAAAACCGCCCACGCCATCAAATAAGCTCGCCATGGTGGCGTCCCGCTCGTAGAGGGCGCACAGCCGTTTCAGTACCCACTTCCACGGCGGGAGGGCTATCGAATTGCCAAGTGCCTTGTACCGTGCGGCGTCTGAGGTCTTGCGCCTCTTGCCCTTCTTGTCCGTCCAGTCGCCGATGTCCGTCCACCCGTCCGGGAAGCCCTGAAGCCGCTCACATTCCATCGGCGTAAGGCGGCGGACCGTGCTGGCTACACGCACAACGTTATTCAGGTTAAGGCTTGTCCCACCTGTTGTCTTTGCTTGAAGCGTCCCGTTGACCTCGGTGTTCTCCACACCGTTCCGGCAATCGACAGCCGCTACGGTCGGCGCTTCATGGTTACAATTCAGCGTTGGGGACTTATCCGCCGTAATTTCAGCGTTGCCATGCCCGGTAGCCATAACGATGGTCGGCGGGTAAGCCCCTGCCGCCAGCGGGTGGCATGGGTCCCCATAGCGAGGGTGGCTCCCGTTTTGCTTTGACGTAATTTGCGTGGCGTCAAACGGCATAACCAACGCCGTATAATCCGTCACCCGGTTTTCATGGTCGCCGGTGATAGTCGGGACCGTCTCGCCGTTGCCGTTACCACGGGCATCATAGACCACAGCCCCACCCTGCTGGGTTGCCATACAGATTATTGCGGGTACTTGATTTGTCCCGGAGCTCGCGGCGGATAATGTCGGGGCTTTCTCCGGCTCATAGCCTATCCCGTTCGCTTTCGGGCCGTTTCCGGCTTTGAACCCGGCGACGGTAGACAGCACCTGATCATTATTGCAACTCAGCGCCCCGGACTTCTCTGCCTGTATTAGAGCGCCCTTTCCGCCGCCCTCGCAACCGCATCTTATACGGACTGTGACTGCCTTATCAGCGCCGCGTCCAGCTCCACCGGTAACGGCTTGCCCCGTTTCTGCGCCCTCCGGCGTATCCCAAGACAGGCCATTCCGCTCAAAGAGTATTTCGGGTGCGGATCGTCCTCCAAAATCTGCGACAAGCGCGATACGACGGCGACGCTGGGGGACTCCCCAAAACTCTGAATTGAATACTCGGTAGGCAACGGACCATCCGTCCCCGTAGTAGGCGTCTGCCAGCGGCCACCTCCCTTTGGGAGGTAGTGGAATGTCGGGAGCGTCCGGCGACCCGACCCGGATCGTTTCTTCGAGCACCGCCCGGAAGTCCTGCCCTTTGTTTGAGCTGAAGGCTCCGGGGACGTTCTCCCACACCATGTATCTGGGCCGAATAAGCTGACCTGTTCGCCCTCGTAATCTGTCGGCATCTCGCATCTCCTTCACGATCCGTATCTGCTCCGCAAAAAGCCCTGACCGTTCCCCCGCGAGCCCAGCCCGCTTCCCGGCAACGCTCAAGTCCTGACACGGCGATCCCCCGATAACGCAATCCACGGGCGGGACATCGTATCCGGATATTTGCGTTATATCCCCAAGGTGTACCATCATCCCGCCCCCTTCGGGTAGGCCGGACAATTCGCGCAAGGCGGAGCGTCCAGGTGTTTACCGCCGTAACCGCAAGCGGCGCAAGGGCTTTTCGCCTCCTGCGGGGCACGAAG
>CANRDC010000112.1 GCA_947629245.1 uncultured Oscillospiraceae bacterium
TCGGCGGTGTGGGTGCTGGGACCGGTGACGGCGCTGGCTCTGGCGCTGTTTGCGCGGTACGCCCCGGAGATGGACGCGATGACCTTTGGGGAGGAGCAGGCTCAGGCCATGGGCGTGGACCTGCGCCGGTGCAAGATACTGCTGATCGGGGCGGTGGCGGTGCTGACGGGCACGGCGGTGGCCTTCGTGGGCGTCATCGGATTCGTGGACCTGATCGCGCCCCATGTGGTCCGGCGGTTTTTCGGGGCCTCAAAGATGCCCTCGCCCCAGGGCTGCCCATAAAAAGATACGCCATCTATGATGGGAGATTCATCTTCTGGCACCGGAGAGGGGCTGGCCTCCGTTTCTGGCTGTTCTGTTTCCTCCGGCTGCGGAGACGTGGTTTCCTCCGCTGCGGGGGGAGCAACTTCTTCGGGCGGCGTGGCCTCCGGTTCGATGGTCGTCTCCGGTGCTTCCGGCGTCTCTGCCGGTCCGTCCGGGACTTCGCTGCCCGTGTCAGCAGGCGGAGCTTCCGGGGGAGTGGTCGCTTCTGCTTCCGGGCTGGGCGTGGCTTCTCCGATCTCCTCGCTGGGTTCCTCTGTAGGGATGATCTCATCCTCAGCGGCAAATGCGCCCAAGGGAAGCAGGCCAAGCGTCAGCACTATGGCAAGCAGGAGGGGTAATATACGTCTCAATACTTTCAAATCATAGCCTCCTTGGAATTGATGCGACCAATTATCATAGTTGGTCCATTTTGATTCGTTCGGTTCCGAGAGGCTTTTGACGGATCGGTGACTTGCCGATCCTCATGGGAGTATTACCCCGGCCCATGCTTATGGGTGCGCCGTACTCATTGGCTGCGACGGTTTTATCACGCTCGACCTGTGACTATACGGAAGTATCATTATCCTGTGCAGGAGGTCATCGCCAGGGGATGTAGTCCATTGTCCCCTTACAAAGAAAATGTTTCTCGCTCGGCCCTGTGGTGTCATCGCGCATCCTTTGTCTGGCTTCCCTTTCGGCTCCAACACAAACGTATCAAAAGACCCTCATTCAGTTTTCCGGGCTTTTTGTCCTTCACTCTCTATTGGAACTGAACAGGGATTTTGAACGAAAACTTTTGAAAAAAATTTTAGAGGCCCTTTTTGGGGGCCTCTGTGTAGAGTGGGTTTCTCTAAAATATGTAGTGTTTTCAAGGGTTTCCGGGTTTTTGGGGATAAATGCTTGCAGCCACGGGTGCGACTGGCGCTGCCGGTGCAACTGGCGCTACTGGCGCTACGGGTCCGACTGGCCCTGCTGGCCCTGCCGGTGCTACGGGTGCGACTGGTGCTACCGGCCCCACGGGTCCGACCGGCCCTGCTGGTGCCACTGGCGCTACGGGTGCTACTGGCGCTACTGGCGCTACTGGTGCTACCGGTCCGACCGGCCCCACTGGCCCGACGGGCCCCGTTGGTCCTGCCGGACTGATCGGTCTGACCGGCGCTACCGGCCCCACTGGTGCGACGGGTGCGACTGGCCCTGCTGGCGCTACTGGTGCTACCGGCCCGACCGGCCCTGCTGGCCCTGCCGGTGCCACGGGCGCGACTGGCGCTACGGGCGCGGAAGGCCCCACCGGGCCGACTGGACCCACTGGACCCACCGGTCCCGCCGCCACCACGCCGACAGGTCTGGCGGCCTACGGCGGACGGTATAACGTCACCGGCTCCACCCTGGACCTGACCGCCGCCACACCGACTCAGGTGCCTCTGGCGGCGACCATGCCCGCGCTGGGCGTGACCTATCCCACAGACAACGAGATAACCATCGCGGAAGCGGGCGACTATGAGATCAACTATTCCGCCCTGGTGAGCACCACCGGCGGGCAGTCGCTCACGCTGGCTGTGCGTGTCAACGACACGGCCCTGCCGTCCGCCACCCAGACCGTCGCGCTGACTGGCGGCGTAGAGACCCCGCTGAGCGGAAGCGTCGTCGTGACCCTGGCCGCGGGCGACGTCGTCGATCTGGCGCTGACGTCTCCCAGCACCGCGGACGTGACATTTGGCGAAGGCCAGACCGCCGCGCTGACGGTGAAGAAACTCGACGCCCCTGCCGCGGCCGTGTGACGCAAGACCGCGCGATATGGCCGCCCTTCCAACGGGCGGTCCGCAGCAAAGCAAATCGGGACCCTGACGCAAACCGCGTCAGGGTCTATTTTGGCATTTCCTATTTACAACCATGCTCCGGGTATCGTATAATCAAATCTGGTATGATACGAATTGCCGGAAAGCGAGTTTTTATAGTATCAAATGCTGACCTATGACTTGGAAAAGGCCGGGCGGGGGCCGAAGTATTACGCCCTGTACCGTTTCATCCGGGAGGACATCGCGGCGGGGACCATCCGGCCCGGCGAGAAGCTGCCGTCCAAGCGGACGCTGGCGGCCCACCTGGGGGTGAGCGCCGTGACGGTGGAGACCGCGTACCGGATGCTGATAGACGAGGGATACGCCCAGGCGCGGGAGCGGAGCGGATACTATGCCGTGGCGGTAGGCGCGCCGGGACCGGCATCAGGCCGGGGCCGGGAGCCGCTCCGGCCCCTGCCGGAGGAGACGTCCTCCGGCCAGACGGATTTCCCCTACTCCCTGTGGTTCAGGACCCTCCGCCGGGTGATCAGCGACCAGGGCCAGAGGCTGGTGGAGCGCTCCCCCAACGAGGGCTGCGCGGTGCTGCGAAACGCCATCGCCCGGTATCTGCTCCGCTACCGGGGCATGTACGCCCAGCCGGAGCAGATCGTGGTGGGCTCCGGCTCGGAGCAGCTGTACGGGGCGGTGGCGCGGATGCTGGGAAGCGAGCGGACCTACGCCATCGAGTGGCCCTCCTACGGCCAGATCGAGGCAGTGTACCGGGGCGCCGGGGCGCGGGTGGAGCGGCTGCCCATCGGCCCGGACGGCATCGAGAGCGCCGCTTTGCGGGCAGCGGCGGCGGACGTGCTGCATGTGACGCCCTTCCATAGCTGGCCCACCGGCGTCACCGCCCCCGCCGCCAAGCGGTATGAATACCTCCAGTGGGCGGCCCGGACCGGCGGGCGGATCGTGGAGGACGACTTCGACAGCGAGTTCTTCATGCCCGGCAAGCCCCTGGAGAGCCTGTACGCCATGGACGAGCGGGGCGCGGTCATCTATCTGAACACCTTCTCCAGGAGCCTGGCGCCCTCCATGCGCATGGGCTACATGATCCTGCCCTGGGACCTGCTGCCGGTCTATCGGGAGCGGGTGGGGATGTACTCCTGCTCCGTGCCGGTGCTGGAGCAGTACGCCCTGGCCCAGTTCATCGACCAGGGCCACTTCGAGCGTCACCTGAACCGGGTCCGGCGGAGGATGCGGGAGCAAAATGAATAAATATACCGAACGGACGCCTTGACAGGCGTCCGTTTTTAACGCCCGCGTGTCGAAAGATGTCGAACAATGTAAAATTATGTCAACAAAAAATCTCGCTGTTTTCACTGTTTTTTGTTGCAAATGAAGGGGTGTTATGGTAAATTGTAAAAGCTGATACATCGGACCCAGCACAAGAGAGAGAACATCGCAGTCCGGAAATTGATACAGGGAGGATAACACGAACATGGAATCAAAAACGCGTATCATCATTGCCGACACCAGCGAAGACTTTCGGAATATGCTGGCGGAGGTCATCAATGCCGAGGAGGACCTGGAGGTCGCGGGGACCGCCGGGGACGGACAGGAGGCGCTGGCGCTGGCGGAATCGCTCCGGCCGGACATCCTGCTGACGGACCTGGTACTGACCCGGCTGGACGGGCTGGGCCTGCTGAAGGCGCTGTCGGAGAGGGCGGAGGCTCCGGCGGCCATCGTCCTGTCCGGCTTTTTCAACGACCGTGTGGTGACGGCGTGCTCCGAGCTGGGGGTATATTACTTCATGCCCAAGCCCTGCGACATCCCGAATCTTCTGACCCACATCCGGCAGGTGGCCGCCGAGCGGGAGCGGTCCAGCGCGCCGACGGCCCAGGGCGTGGCCATCGCGCCCCTGCCCAAGGAGCCCAGCCTGGAGGCCGTGGTGACCGACATCATCCATGAGATCGGCGTGCCCGCCCATATCAAGGGCTATCAGTATCTGCGGGAGGCCA
Organism: uncultured Oscillospiraceae bacterium; assembly: GCA_947629245.1. GTDB lineage: Bacteria > Bacillota > Clostridia > Oscillospirales > Oscillospiraceae > CAJOIG01. The sequence goes on from CANRDC010000112.1 coordinate 4,097, forward strand.
TCATCCTGACCGTCAACGACATGGACGCCATCAACGCCGTGACGAAGGTGCTGTACCCCGCCGTGGCCAAGAAATTCGCCACCACCCCCAGCCGGGTGGAGCGGGCCATCCGCCACGCCATCGAGGTGGCCTGGGACCGGGGCGACCTGGAGACGTTGCAAAAATTCTTTGGCTATACCGTGAGCAACATCAAGGGCAAGCCCACCAATTCCGAATTCATCGCCATGATCGCGGATTCTCTCACCCTGCGGCGCAAGGACCGCATGGCGTAAGCCTTTTCAAGGCATAAATATCCCCGGTCTGCCGGGCTGTAACGCCGACGGACCGGGGTATTGCTTTGCCGGAAAGCGTGTGGTAAAATTTTCTGGCGGTCCGCACGGAACGCCTGCGTTTGGGGAGGGAAATTTATGAGCGAAAAAGATATGTATCTACCCAAATGGGTATTTAAGTTCGGCGTGTTTCTGCTCTGCCTGGCGGCCGCGGTCTTTCTGCTTCTATCCGTAATCGGCCCGATCGCCTGCGTCGTGATCAGTCTGCTCTTCCTCGGATTGGCCGCGGCTGTGTTGCTGTGCTGGAAAAACCAGTGGGCCCGCATGATAAACGAGGAGGAGTTTGAGTACTCGACCGCGCTTGGGAAAAGAACGATCTATAAATTCTCGCAGATAACCGGTATTAAGCGCAATCCGGATTCGTGGACCCTGCGGCTGGGAAACAAAAAGGTCCATATCGAAGCGTGCGCCGTCATTTCGGAGGCGTTTGCCCGGCGCATCGACCAGGCGGCAAAAAGGGTGTGACAAAAATGGCGCTGCGATACAGAATCGATGTTCTGGCCGCGTTAAGAGAACGCGGCTATTCCTCCACGAAGATACGTGAAAAAAAGCTGATCGGGCAATCCTACCTCCAGCAAATTCGGCACGGAGAATTGGTGTCGTGGAAAACCATAGACACGCTTTGCCGCCTGCTGGACTGCCAGCCGGGGGACCTGATCGAGTACGTCAAGGAGCCGGACACATAACAGCACGCCCGGGGAGCGGATGCTCTCCGGGCGCGCTTTATCTGTGGTTCAGATGTCCTCCTCGTCCATGAGGGTGACGCCGTTTTCGGCCAGGAGCCGGGCGGTCACGCCCATGCCGGGGACGACCTTGCCGGTAAACGTGCCGTCATAGACGGCGTGGGGCCCGCAGGAGGGGCTCCGGGCCTTCAGGATGGCGTGGGTCACGCCCTGCCTTTGGCAGAAGGCCAGGGCCTTTTCCGCGCCCAGACGAAACTCCGCCGTCACGTCATCGCCCGCCTTACTGTAGACCCTGTCGCCCCGGATCTCGCTGGGCAGCCGGGGGGCCGGGAGGCCGGAGGCACGCTCGGGACAAAAGACGCAGTAGTCCTTGTCCCGGAGAAATTCCCGGACGGCGGCATTGTCGTTATTGCCGCCGTTATACTTGCAATCGTGCCCCAAAAGACACGCGCTGACCAAATACTTACTCATTCGTAGTTACAGAGAAGGAAGATGGGCTTGATCAGGACCACCTCGTCATATTCCTCCTGCTCCACCTGGACGGAGGAATTGAGGGCTTTCAGGTCCTTTTTCATCAGCTCGAAGGCCTTGTCCACGCTCTGGGCCCGGCCCTCCCGGATGATGCGGATCATCCGCTCCAGGACCACGGGGTGGGCGTACTGGGGCGGCACGGGGAAGTCGGGGCCCACGGCGTCCTTCATGGCGTCCCTGGCCTGCTCCCACTCCCGGTCGATGGCCCGGCGGTTGTTCTTGGCCGTGGGCAGCACGTGGGCGCCGGAGAAGAAGAACACGGCGGCCAGGCCCAGCAACGTCCAGTAGATGCCGGTGGTCTCGTGGGTCACCAGGGTGTACACGCCATAGGCGGCGCACAGGGCGCCCGCGATGACGATGGCCAGCGCCACCCACTTATAGGCCGGGTTGGCCTGATCGTTGCGGCGCTTGTTCTTGGCGGCCCGGGCCAGGCGGTTGGACCGGCCGGGGTCGTTCTCCAGGACTTTTTTGGCCCGCTCCAGCTCGTCCCAGGCGGCCTGGGCCTCGGGGGTGAGTTCCTTCAGGTACCGGGCGGCCTCCCGCTCGGCCTTCTGGCGCAGCTTTTTCTCCGCCTCCACGCTGTGGCGGGGCACCTCCGGGCGGATGCGGGCGAAGCGCTCCAGGAACATGTCCACGTCGTCCTCCCGCTTGAAGTTGCACTGCTTCACCTGGCCGTTGTCGTACTCCACCACCAGATAGGGGATGGAGGCGAACACGCCCCGGCCGGTGAAGCCGCCCTTGCTCATGGCGACCCGCTTGAAGATGCGCTTGACGGACTTGATGGGCAGATAGAACCGGCGCTCAAAGTAGAAGCTGTTCAGGAAGATCAGCTCCTTGCCGATGCCGCAGGGGCCGAAGCGTATGCAGCTCTTTTTCTCCTCGACGACGGTCTGCTCGGGAACGGCGATTTTGCCCAGCTGTTTGGGTTTGAAGATCATGGAAAAGCCTCCTATATGGAAGCGGCGGAGGGGCGATGCCCCTCCGCCATCGGGTATGTTTGGAAAATCACTTCGCGAGAGCGGCCTTGTTCTTGCTGGCAGCATACATGAAGATGCCGAAGAACACGACGGCGGCCACGATGCCCACGGGGTAGGCGATGGTAGTGCTCAGGCCAAGGCACTCGGAACCGGCGCAGAAGTAGGTGATGGACACCGCGCTCATGAAGGTGGCGGGGACGGCGGTGATCCAGTAGTTCTTCTTCTCCTTCACCAGGAACATGGACGCGGCCCACAGCACGATCATGGCCAGGGTCTGGTTGGTCCAGGAGAAGTAACGCCA
>CANRDC010000113.1 GCA_947629245.1 uncultured Oscillospiraceae bacterium
GCCGATGTCCTCGGCCTTGCCCTGGCCGGTGACCTTCTCGGCGTATTCCGGCACCATCTCCGGCCGGTGGATGATGTTGACGATGAACTGGTCCATAGGCATGTCCCTCCTGACGTCAAAACACAGGATATTCTGTGTTTTCATAGCGCGGAAAATATTGTATAATCAGTTATATCAATAAATCATTCCCCCGTCAAGTGGAGGTACGTCAATGCCTGAAAAATTGCTGTACGGCGCCGCCTATTACGCGGAATACATGCCCGAGGACCGCATCGAGACGGACATGCGGATGCTCCGGGAAGCCCACTTCGACCTGATTCGGGTGGCGGAGTCCGCCTGGAGCACCTGGGAGCCCAGGGACGGGGAATTCGACTTCTCCCTCCTGCGCCGGGTGCTGGACGCCGCCCAGGCTCACGGTATATCCGTCATCGTGGGCACGCCCACCTACGCCATCCCTCCATGGCTGGCGAAAAAATACCCGGACGTGCTCTCGGACACCCACGCCGGTCCCTGCCGGTACGGCCCCCGGCAGAATTTCGACGTCACCCACCCCGGCTACCGCTTCCACGCCGAGCGCGTCATCCGAAAGCTCATGGAGGCAGTCCGGGACTATCCCTGCGTCATCGGCTTTCAGCTGGACAACGAGACCAAGCCTTACGACACCTGCTCGGCACGGGCCCAGGCGCTTTTTAAGGACTGGCTCCAGGAGCGCTTCGGCACGGCGGAGACCCTCAACGGGGAGATGGGCCTGGCCTACTGGTCCAACTCCATCGCGGACTGGGACGATCTGCCCGACGTGCGCGGGACCATCAACGGCAGCCTGGGGGCGGAATATCAGGCGTTCCAGCGGCATCTGGTGACGGAATTTCTCCTGTGGCAGCGGTCCATCGTGGACGAGTACCGTCGGCCGGACCAGTTCGTGACCCACAACTTCGACTATGAGTGGCGGGGCTGGTCCTTCGGGCTCCAGCCGGAGGTAGACCAGTTCGACGCCGCGGCGGCGGTAGACATCGCCGGATGCGATATCTATCACCCCGGCGAAAGCGCCCTCACCGGCGCGGAGATCGCCTTTGGGGGAGCCGTGGCGCGGGGGCTGAAAAAGGACAATTATCTGGTCCTGGAGACCCAGGCCCAGGGGACCTTCGGCAGGCTCCCCTACCCCGGCCAGCTGCGCCTACAGACTCTCAGCCACATCGCCTCCGGCGCGGACGGCGTGGAATACTGGCACTGGCACAGCATCCATAACGCCGCAGAAAGCTACTGGAAGGGCGTTTTGAGCCACGATATGGCCCCCAACGAGACCTATCGGGAGTGCGCCGCCATCGGCGCGGAGCTGCAGGAGCTTTCCTCTCACCTGCTGCATCTGAAAAAACGCGCACGGGTGGCCGTGCTGGTCAGCTCCCGCTCCCAGACGGGGCTGCGGTGGTTCCCCGCCGCGCCCATGGGCCAGACGCCGGAGAAAAATTACAGCGACTTTCTGCGCTGGCTGTGCGACAGCCTGTACCGGCTCAACGTGGAATACGACATCGTCTCCGACGGGTCGCGGGACTTCTCCGCATATGACCTGCTGGTCCTGCCCTGTCTCTACGCCGCGCCGGAGGACCTGCTGCGGGCCGTGGACGGCTATGTGAGGGGCGGCGGACATCTTTTGGCCACCTTCCGGACCGGCTTCGCGGACGAGTATCTGAAGATCTACCACGACGCCCAGCCCCATCTGCTCACAGACTGTCTGGGCCTGACCTACGACCGGTTCACCCAGCCGGAGCCGGGCACGGAGCTTTCATCGGACGTCATCCCGCTTCCGGCGCGTGTGTCCGTTACAGACTGGATGGAGCTCGTGGAGCTCAGGGGCGCGCAGACGCTCTGCGTCTACCGGCACCCGGTATGGGGCGGCGTGCCCGCCGTGACGGTGAACGCCTATGGGGCCGGACAGGCCGCGTATCTGGCCGCCTGCTTCGACCCGGATGGCCTGGACGCGGTGCTGGAGGCTCTGCTGCCCCGGATGGGCGTGGCCGTGCCCAAGGAGCGCTTCCCCCTGGTGATCCGCCAGGGCGTCAACACCGCCGGGCGGAACATCACCTTTTTCTTCAACTACTCCGGCCAGGCCATGACCGTCGGGGCCCACCCCGCCGGGACGTTTCTGCCCGAAAACGAGCCCGTCGGCGAAAACGCCCCCTTCCCTCTTCCGCCCTGGGGCGCCCGCGTGCTGGAACAGTGAATGGAACAGGAAACCGGAGAGGCCATGCCTCTCCGGTCTTATCATATCATCCGCTCCGTCAAAGGAGCCTGTCCGCCGCGTTCAGGGCCTCCGCGACCACCTGGTCCATGTCGTAGTACCGGTACTGGCCCAGCCGCCCGCCGAAGAGCACCCGCTCCCCCTCCGCCGCCGCCAGGGCCTTATACCGGGCGCAGAGGCTGTTGTTTCGCTCGTCGTTGACGGGGTAATAGGGCTCGTCTCCCGGCTTCCACTCGGCGCTGTACTCCCGGCTGACGACCGTTTTGGGCAGGTCGTTTCCCGCCTCGTCCCGACCGAACTCGAACCACTTGTGCTCGATGATCCGGGTCCAGGGGGTCTCCCGGTCTGTATAGTTGACGGCGGCATTTCCCTGGAAATTGGGCATATCCAGCACCTCGGTCTCAAAGCGGAGAGACCGGTAGGCCAGCGCGCCCAGCCGGTGATCAAAATACGCGTCGATGGGCCCGGTATAGACCACCCGGTCCGCCAGGGCGTCCAGCTCCTCCCTATGGGCCAGATAGTCCGTATCCAGCCGCACCTCCGCGCCGTCCAGCAGCTTCTCCACCAGCCGGGTGTATCCGCCCACGGGAACGCCCTGGTAAAGGGCGTTGAAGTAGTTGTTATCGAAGGTCAGCCGCACGGGGAGCCTGCGGATGATGAAGGAGGGCAGCTCGTCACAGGGGCGGCCCCACTGCTTTTCCGTATAGCCCTTGACGAGCTTTTCATAGATATCCCGGCCCACCAGGGAAATGGCCTGTTCCTCCAGATTCTTCGGCCGGTCGATGCCCGCCTCCCGGCGCTGCCGGTCGATCTCGGCGGCGGCCTGCGCCGGGGTGGTCACGCCCCACATCCGGTTGAAGGTGTACATATTGAAGGGCAGCGAATACAGCTCCCCGTGATAGTTGGCCACAGGCGCGTTGGTGAAGCGGTTGAAGGAGGCGAACCGGTTCACATACTCCCAGACCCGCCGGTCGTTGGTGTGGAAGATATGGCCGCCGTAGACGTGGACGTTGATGCCCTCCACCCGCTCGGTGTATACGTTCCCGGCCACATGGGGCCGTTTTTCGACCACCAGCACGCGCCTGCCCCGGTCGACCGCCTCCCTGGCGAACACCGCGCCGTAGAGCCCCGCGCCGACGATCAGATAATCGTATCTCACATTCGCGCTCCTTTGGTACCGCCCCGTCCGTCCCGCTCCGGCTCCTGCCGCACGTCGGCTCCGGACAGGACCTTGCCGATCGTGATCCAAAATATCTTCCAGTCCAGCCGGAAGCTGATGTTCTCCAGGTACTGCCGGTCCAGCTCGGCCTTCTCCCTGGCCGTCACCCGGTCCCGGCCGTTGATCTGCGCCCAGCCGGTGAGCCCCGGCCGGAGCCGGTACACACCGGCGGCCATCCGCAGCGCGTGTATCTCCCGCTCCTGGGGGATGAGCGGCCTGGGGCCGATCAGCGACATCTTTCCGCTCAGCACATGGAAAAGCTGGGGCAGCTCGTCCAGACTGGCGCCGCGCAGGAACCGGCCAAAGCGCGTGATATGCGCTCCGCTGTCCGCCAGGTCCGCCGACGCCACATACTTCGACGTGCCGCCCTTCATACTGCGGAATTTTACAAGCTCAAACAGCTCCCCGTTCTCCCCCACCCGCCGGTGCCGGAACAGCACCGGCTCGCCGGGGGACAGGAGCTTCAGGCTCAGCGCGATGACCGCCATGGGTACGCTCAGAAGGATGATGAGAAGGCTCGCCAGCGCGCAGTCCAGGCCGCGCTTCACACGCAGATACCTCTCCTGCTCCGCCGTCAGGGTATAGGCGACCGGCGCGGTCCCTTCATCCATCCCCGCCATCACGCCGTCTCCCTCCTCTGCGCATATCCGGTCCGGCAGCCGCTCTCACGTACCGACAGGCATGCCCTCCGCGTTCGGGGCCTGGTCGTTGAACACCTGCGCTATCATATCCTTGGCCGTCTGCACTGTCGCCTCATCCGGGATCATCATGTAAACGCTCTCGCCCAGGGCCGGGGAGACCTCGTGGGCGTCCTCGCCGGAGACGCTGTAGCTGACGATGTTCCAATCGCCGCCCTCGTCCAGCTGCCGCCGGATCTGCGACGCGATCAGATCGTAGGGCACCGTCGTCTCAAAGCTGCCGTTCACCGCGGTGAGAAGCGAGGAATACTTCGCCAGTATATCGGCGCTCATCACCTTTTTGATGACCGCGCGGATCACCTCAAGCTGGTTCCGGCCCCGCTGGGCGTCCCCGTCCTTGAACGCGAAGCGCTCCCGCACAAAGGCCAGGGCGCTCTGCCCATCGAGCACATTCAGGCCCTCGTTATAGTGGTATCCGGGGACGTTCTGCGAATCGAAGGTCATGGGCGAGTTGACCTCTATCCCGCCCAGGGCGTCGATGATGTTCACGAAGCCCTCAAAGTTGATGCGGAAATAGTAATCGATATCCACGTCGTAGAGATCGCCGATGGTCCCCATGCAGACCTCCTCGCCGTACCAGCCCGCGTGGGTCAGCTTATCCAGCTCGCCGGTATTGGAGAAGGGCACGCGGTAGTCCCGTGGCGTGGAGACGAACAGCACCTGGCGGGTGTCCGTATTCACCGTCACGAGGATGTTCACATCGCTCAGGCTGCTGCGCACAAGACCGTTGCGGCTGTCGATGCCCGTGATGAGGATCGTGTATACGTGATCGTCCTCCTCGGCCGTCTCCATATCCGGCGTGGGTCCGATGGCGACCTGCACGTGTATGTTGGTGATCTCCCGCATCTGCTTGACCAGGTCCGTGTAATTCTCCAGCTCGCCCAGACCGTCAATGTACGACGCGTCCGCGATCACCGCGCCCACGCTGCCGTCGAAAAGCGCGTTCACCAGCTGCGTGGGCGTGCTGAAGCCCGTTGTCTGGATGGCGGCGCCCAGCTGGGCGTTGATGTCCTCGATGGCCTTGTCCACGCCCTCGTGGCTCATGGTCTGCATAACGCCGAAGTTATATCCGGCGATCTCCTCCAGCGACTTGGCCGGATCGTCGCGGCGCACATACACGCTGATGCGGGTCGCGCTGTATGTACGGCTCGTAATGGACCGAAGGGCCTCGGTCCCCTGGGCGCCCAGCACGCTTCCGGCGATCATCACCGCCGACAGCAGTACGGACGCTATGATCCCGCCCCAGGGCCGCCGGTTTTTCCCAAAGGCGAACATCAGCACGGCCACCACGGCGAAAATGACGATCAGCAGTCCGCAGATGATGAGCAGATACTTACCGGTGAGCATCTTCGTCCTGACCAGCACGCCCACCAGCGCCGCCATCGACGCGAAGAGCAGCGCCAGCAGGAAGCAGCGGACAAACATATCCAGAGGCGGTCTTTTCCTGCCTCTGCCGGAGCCGGACGGTCTGACCGGACCGGAGGGGCCGCCGGAGCCGCCGGAGCGCCAGTCTCTCTGGGGCTCGTTGACCCATTCTTCGCGGATCGCCGGACGGGCCGGTGCGGCAGGCCGCTGCCCGTTCGCCGGGCGGTTGGCGTTCGCAGGCCGCGCTGCCGAGGGGGTCCGGGCCGTATTCACCGGGCGTACCGCCCGCTCCGCCGGACGGCCGGTCTGTTCTTCCGAGGGCTGTCGGCTCAGATGCCTTCCTGTTGTTGTCTGTTCACTCATAACATATCCTCTCTCTGACCGCGGCCCCACGCCGCGCGATGGGTATAGACAGTCATATTTGATACAGTATTATAATATTTTTCGCCTCCACTGTCAACAATGACTATATGATGGCGAAACGTCCCGCGCCCCGAAAGCAGCACAAAACACAGCGCCCCGCGTTTCGCGGGGCGCCGCTCCTTACCGGATCGTCAGCTCCACGCTGCCGGTAAAATCGTCAAATTCCAAATCGAAATAATTGCTGCCGGGGGCCAGATACGCCGTCTCGGTGAACTCTCCCTCCCCCTGGGCCAGCACTACCGGCTCCGCCGCGCCGCAGTTCCAGACGAGACTGGCTTCGCCGGAGACGCGCTCGATGGCGCACGTCACCGTCACATGTTCCTGCTCCCGCTTTTCCAGAAAGGTCCCGCCGAAGGGACATTCCTCCCCGGTAAAATCCTCGTATTCCGCCGTGTACGTGCCGGTATACTTGTCCGCGCCGAATTCCCGGTCCCCTCGCAGGGTCAGGGAGCTGTCAAGCCCCACGTTGCCGAAGACGGCCACCGCCGCGCCGTATACGTCCAGCACCTGGTCCTTGGCGCACCCGGAGAGGACTGTCCCCGCCAGCAGCAAAACCGCCAGCGCCAATGAAAGTTTTTTCATGGCCCGCCTCCTTTCACATGCTCACCAGCCGGTAATAGGTCCGGGCCGTGAGCAGATACACCGCCGCGTACAGCACCGCGAACACCCCAAAGGTGCCCAGCACGCACCAGATGTAAAAGTTGGTGCCCGCCAGGTTGAACAGCGCCAGCACCCGGTTGAGAATAGGAAAGGCGAAGCCCGTGTGCAGCCCCGCCGTGACCAGGGGCAGGAAGAACACGATCAGCACCTGCGCGTGGATGGTCCTTTTGACCTCCAGGCGGCTCATGCCCACCTTCTGCATGATCTGGAACCGCTCCCGATCGTCCCGGCCCTCGCTCATCTGCTTGTAGTAGATGATCAATATGGCCGCCATGGTGAACAGCAGCCCCAGGAACA
>CANRDC010000114.1 GCA_947629245.1 uncultured Oscillospiraceae bacterium
CGCTTCTATTGTAGCGCATTATTTTATGGAAGGCAAGGTTATTTTTCGGCGCGGCCCGAACATTTTCGGGCCGCGCCTTATTTTACGAAGATTTTACCGGACCGGGATAGCGGATTTAATTTTTCGGGGCCATACTGGGAACGACCGGACGGAAAGACCGGAAAATCTCATATGACAAAAGGAGAAATGAACATGAAGAAGTTTGGCAAGAGCCTGGCGACGGCCCTGGCGGCCGTCATGGCTGTGTCCTGCCTGAGCGCGGGCGCGCTGGCGGCGGACCTGGAGGGCACGGTAGCCACGGACGGCTCCACCTCCATGGAGTCGGTCATCGGCGCGCTGGGCGAGGCGTTCACGCAGGCCAACGAGGACGTGACCTTCACCTACAACCCCACCGGCTCCGGCTCCGGCATCGAGGCCGTCGGCGAGGGCCGCTGCGATATCGGCCTCGCCAGCCGGGCCCTGAAGGACGAGGAGCTCGAGTCCGGTTTGGTCGAAACGACGCTGGCCCTGGACGGCATCGCCATCATCGTACATCCCGACAACCCGGTGGCCGATCTGGACCTGGAGACCATCGCCAAGATCTACACCGGCGAAATAGACGACTGGGCCGACGTGGGCGGCGACGCGGGCGAGATCGTGCTCATCGGCCGGGAGGCGGGCAGCGGCACCCGGGACGGCTTCGAGTCCATCACCGGCACCGAGGACGCCTGCCAGTACCGGCAGGAGCTCACCTCCACCGGCGACGTGATCGCCACCGTGAGCCAGAACCCCAACGCCATCGGCTATGCCTCCCTGGCCGCCGTGGGCGACACGGTGAAGGCCCTGGCTGTGGACGGCGTGGAGCCCACCGAGGAGACCGTGAAGGACGGTTCCTATGCGGTGCAGCGCCCCTTCGTGCTGGTGACACGGGAGGACGAGGAGCTGAGCGACGCGGCTCAGGCGTTCTTTGACTTCGCCCTGAGCGAGGACGCCGCCGAGTATATCACCCTGGCCGGTGCGGTCCCCGTGAACGCCCCCGCCGAGGCGGACGCGGACGCGGCGGACGCGGATGCGGCGGAATAACGCAGACCTGTGACCGGCGGCCGCTATACGGCCGCCGGTTTTTTATATTTTACTTAGATTTTACATACCGCCGATAGCGAACTTTACGATACGGCGGTATGCTGATATTGTAAAAGAGGCGATCATATGAAGAAAAAAGCCTTTGAAAGCTTCGTCTACGGCATATTTTTGATCCTGGGCCTGATCACGGTGGGGTGCGTGCTGCTCATAACGGTGTATCTCATCCTCTCCGGCATCCCGGCCATTCGGGAGATCGGGCTGTTCAAGTTCCTGTTCGGAAAAACCTGGGCCTCCACGGCCAAAACGCCCCAGTTCGGCATCCTGCCCTTCATCCTCACCAGCGTGTACGGCACGGCGGGAGCCATGGCCCTGGGGGTGCCCGTTGGGTTTCTCACGGCGGTGTATCTGGCAAAGGCGGCGCCGCCCAGGGTCAAGACGGTGGTATCCGGGGCGGTGAGCGTGCTGGCGGGCATCCCTTCGGTGGTGTACGGTCTGGTGGGCATGCTGGTGCTGGTGCCCGGCATCCGCAGGTTTTTCCATGTGCCGGACGGGGCCAGTCTGCTGGCCGCCATGGTGGTGCTGGCGGTGATGATCCTGCCCAGCATCGTGAACGTGTCCATCACGGCCCTGGAGGCGGTGCCCAAGGAGTACGAGGACGCGTCCCTGGCCCTGGGGGCCACGCCCACGGAGACCTGGTTCCGGGTGAGCGTCCCCGCCGCCCGCAGCGGCATCGCCGCGGCGGTGGTGCTGGGGGTGGGCCGGGCCATCGGGGAGGCCATGGCGGTCATGATGGTCTCCGGCAACGTGGCCAACATGCCGTCCCTTTTCCAGAGCGTGCGGTTCCTCACCACCGCCGTGGCCAGCGAGATGAGCTATTCCAGCGGGCTGCAGCGCCAGGCCCTGTTTTCCATCGCCCTGGTGCTGTACCTGTTCATCCTGCTCATCAACGCCGCGCTCAACTTCTTCCTCAAGCGCGGAAAGGAGTCGTGACATGCAAACGGGTATCTCAAGGAAGCGCAGGGCCTATATCCTGCTCATGCGGGCGCTGATGGGGCTGTCCGCAGCCGTCACCGCCGCGCTGGTGCTGTTTCTGGTGGTCTACGTCATGGCGAAGGGTCTGCCGGAGCTGAGCTGGACCCTCCTCAGCACCAAGCCCAGCTATCTCACCGGCAGCATCGGCATCCTGCCAGACATCCTGAACACAGTTTACATAATCCTTTCCACGCTTGTGTTCGTGCTCCCGCTGGGGGCGGGCGCGGCGGTGTATCTGACCGAGTACGCCAGAAATAAGAAGCTGGTGGCGGTCATCGAATACGCCGCCGAGACGCTGTCCGGCATCCCCAGCATCATCTACGGGTTGGTGGGCATGCTGTTTTTCTGCTCCTTTCTGGACATGCAGACGTCGCTGCTGGCCGGGGCCCTGACGCTGGTCGTCATGAATCTGCCCACGGTGCTGCGCACCACCCAGGAGAGCCTCAAGACCGTGCCCCAGAGCTATCGGGAGGGGGCCTTCGGCCTGGGCGCGGGCAAGTGGCGGGTGATACGGACCGTAGTGCTGCCGGGGTGCGTGGACGGCATCGTGACCGGTTGCATCCTCTCCGTGGGACGCATATTGGGCGAGTCGGCGGCGCTGCTGTTCACGGCGGGCTTCGCCCACGCGGTCCACGGCTTCTTCGAGGGGCTGGAGCACTCCGGGGCCACCCTGACCGTGGCGCTGTATTTCTACGCCAAGGAGCAGGGCCAATTCGGCGTGGCCTTCGCCATCGCCGCCATCCTCATGGCGCTGACCCTCGTCATCCAGCTGGCGGCCATGCTGGCGGGCCGGTGGTTCAAGAGAAGGAGAGAGCAATGAGCGATATCATCACGGTAAAAGACCTGTGCCTCTGGTACGGCGGCGTACAGGCGTTGAAGAATATCAACATCAACATCCCCGAGCACGCCGTCACAGCCCTCATCGGCCCCTCCGGCTGCGGCAAGAGCACCTTTCTCAAGACGTTGGACCGGATGAACGATCTTGTCCCCGGCGTGAAGATCACGGGGCAGGTGGAGTACGCCGGTGGGGACATTTTCGCCCGGGGGACGGATGTGAACGCCCTCCGGCGGGACGTGGGCATGGTGTTTCAAAAGCCCAACCCCTTCCCCATGAGCGTGTACGACAACATCGCCTACGGCCCCCGGACCCACGGGGTCAAGGGCAGGGCCAGGCTGGACGAGATCGTGGAGCGGTCGCTGCGGGACGCGGCCATCTGGGACGAGGTGAAGGACCGGCTGCGGAAAAACGCCCTGGGTCTGTCCGGCGGCCAGCAGCAGCGGCTGTGCATCGCGCGGGCTCTGGCCGTGGAGCCTCGGGTGCTTTTGATGGACGAGCCCACCTCCGCCCTGGACCCCATCTCCACCGGGAAGATAGAAGAGCTTGCGGCCCAGCTGAAAGAGAAGTATACTATCATCATCGTCACCCACAACATGCAGCAGGCGGTGCGCATCTCCGACTACACGGCGTTCTTTCTCCTGGGCGAGCTGGTGGAATACGGGCCCACGGAAGAGATTTTCTCGAGACCCACGGATAAGAGGACGGAGGATTATATCACGGGGAGGTTTGGATGATGCGCACGGAATTTGACCGGCAGCTGGGCGAGCTGCATCAGGAGCTGATCGCCATGGGCACATTGTGCGAACAGGCCATCGCCACATCCGCCAAGGCCCTGGCCGACGGGGACGCGGCCCTGGCCCGGACGGTGCCGGAGCTGTCCGCCCAGATCGACCGGCAGGAGCGGCAGATCGAGGGGCTGTGCCTGAAGCTGCTGCTGCGGCAGCAGCCGGTGGCCGCGGACCTGCGGACCGTCTCCGCCGCGCTGAAGATGGTGACGGACATGGAGCGCATCGGGGACAATTCCGGGGACATCGCCGAGATCGTGGCCACGGGGAACGCCGTCCCCGCCGGGGAGAGCGAAAGCATCGGCGCCATGGCCAGGGCCGTCATCCGGATGGTGACGGACAGCGTGGACGCGTTCGTGGAGAAGAGCGTGGTGTCCGCCAGGGCCGTCATCGACAGCGACGACGCGGTGGACTGCTACTTCACCGCCTTGAAGCGCCGACTCATCGACCGGCTCCGGGCAGGCGATCCGGCGGGCGAGCAGGCGCCGGACCTGCTCATGATCGGCAAGTATCTGGAGCGCATCGGGGACCACGCGGTCAACATCGCAAAATGGGTGGTGTTTTCCATCACCGGAGAGAGGGAGGGCATACCATGAGCATGATCTACTGTCTGGAGGACGACGACGGCATCCGCAACCTGATCCTGTACGCCCTTGGCTCGGCGGGCTTCGAGGCACGGGGCTTCGGCGAGAGCGGCGAATTCTGGCGCGCCGTGGACCAGGCCCCGCCCCAGCTCATATTGCTGGACATCATGCTCCCCGGCGAGGACGGCATCCAGGTGCTGGGCCGCCTCCGGGCCCGGCCCGCCACCGCCGACATCCCGGTCATCATGACCACCGCCAAGGGCACGGAATACGACAAGGTCACGGGCCTGGACCAGGGCGCGGACGATTATCTGGTCAAGCCCTTCGGCATGATGGAGATGATCTCCCGCATCAAGGCGGTGCTGCGCCGGGCGGCCCCGGAGCAAAACGCCGGTGTTCTGCGCGTCGGCGCGCTGGTCCTGGACACCGCCGAGCACACCGTCACGGCCGACGGGCGGCGGGTGCAGCTCACGCTCAAGGAGTACGAACTGCTGCGCCTGTTCATGGCCAATCCGGGCCGGGCCTTTGACCGGGAGACGCTTTTGCAGAAGATATGGGACACGGATTATTCCGGCGAGACCCGGACCGTGGACGTGCACGTCCGCTCCCTCCGGGCCAAGCTGGGCGCCGCCGCGGACTGCATCCAGACGGTCCGGGGCGTGGGCTACCGATTGGAGGATACGCCATGACGAAAAAGCTATTCCGCTCCCTGTGCCTGGTGGCGTTCACGGTATTTTTCGCCTCCGTGGCGCTGATCATGGGGGTGCTGTACGAATACTTCTCCCGCATCCAGCAGACCCAGCTCCGGATGCAGACGGAGCTGGCCGCCCAGGGCGTGGAAAAAAGCGGCGCGGCCTACTTCGACGGCCTGGACATCCGGGATTACCGGATCACCTGGATCGGCGCCGACGGGGACGTGCTCTACGACGACAGCGACGCGGACACCGCCTCCATGGAAAACCATCTGGAGCGGGAGGAGGTCCGCCAGGCGCTGGCGGAAGGATTTGGGGAGAGCCAGCGGTATTCCTCTACGCTGATGGAGCGGTCTCTTTACACGGCACAGCGGCTGGCCGACGGAACGGTGCTTCGCCTTGCCATTGCCCAGAACACGGTCCTCACCATGCTCCTGGGCGTAGGACAGGGGCTTGCCGCGGTCATCGTTATCGCGCTGATCCTGTCCGTGCTGCTGGCCCGTCGGCTTTCCAAGCGCATCGTGCAGCCGCTCAATGCGGTGGATCTGGACAGGCCGCTGGAAAACGAGGGATACGAGGAGATATCCCCGCTGCTGCGCCGGATCGATCAGCAGCAAAAGCAGCTCCGGGCTCAGGAAGTCGAGTTGGGGAAGCGGCAGGATGAACTGAACGCGGTCACAGGCAGCATGAAGGAGGGTATGGTTCTGCTCAATCCCAAAGGCAGGATACTGAGTATGAACCAGGCTGCTGCCGCCCTGCTGGAAACAGCCCTCCCCGCGGAGGGAAAGGATATCCTCGCCGTGAGCCGGGATCTGGATGTTCAGGATGTTTTGACCCGTGCGGGCAAGGGTGAGGCGGCGGAGAAGTATATCCATAAAAAGAACGGCGTCTACCGCCTGAGCGCCAGCCCCGTGTCGAGCGGCGGAACGATCTCAGGAGTTGCCATGCTGATGATGGACGTGACGGAAAAGGCACAGGCGGAGGCCATGCGCCGGGAGTTCACCGCCAACGTATCTCACGAATTGAAAACGCCCCTGCAGACTATCTCCGGCTATGCCGAGCTCATCCAGAACGGCATGGTGCGGCAGGAGGACGTGCAGCCTTTCGCCGGGAAGATCTGTTCCGAGGCCCAACGGATGATGCAGCTCATCAGCGATATTATCAGCCTTTCCCATCTGGACGAGGGCATGGGAGATATGCGCTTTGAGGACACGGACCTGTACGCGGTATCCGAGTCTGTCGTCCGTGACCTGCAGGCACGGGCGGAAAAGGCGGGCGTGGCCCTCTCGCTCACCGGTGGACCGGCTCCCATGCGCGGCATCCCGCAGCTTGTTCAGAGCATCGTGTTCAACCTTTGCGACAATGCTATCAAATACAATCACGAAAGCGGTCATGTGACCGTAGAGGCCCGTGGGGATGACACGGGTGCGGTCCTCACTGTGTCCGACGACGGCATCGGCATCCCGCCGGATCAGCAGGAGCGTATCTTCGAGCGTTTTTACCGGGTGGACAAAAGCCGCAGCAAGGCCAGCGGCGGCACCGGCCTGGGCCTTTCCATCGTAAAACACGCCGCCCTTGTTCTGGGTGCGGAGATAAATCTGGAAAGCGATGTTGGGAAAGGTACGGTTATTACGGTGCACTTTCCGCCGCGAATGGGCGACTGACAGTAAAAATGAATATAACGGCGGCCGACGGATGTGCCCGACACCCTGAACTGCACCCCGTCAAGAGGACAATGAAAAAGAATTAGGAGACGATATGCCGGTCATACAGGTCCAGAATGGCGCTGAGATACAGCTTGTGTACCTCCATGCCTTCATACCA
>CANRDC010000115.1 GCA_947629245.1 uncultured Oscillospiraceae bacterium
TATCAGGAAAAATCAAATGGTATCAAATCCCCCAAACAAAAGCGTTTAGAATTAAGTTTCATTTTGCGAGTGGGAATGACGGCGAAGAAGCCGCTGCGCCTTACAGATCCGGGCCGTTTATTTGCCTCGCGGGACTTGTGGCGACGGCCCGGCGGCATTTTTATGCTCCACGGCTCAGGAGGACGATAATATGAGGGCGATACTGACAAGCAGCCTCGGCGGCTATTCCAAGACGAACGGAACAAGAGCGCCCGCTCCGCTGCTTCGGAACAACGGGCTGACGGACAGGCTCAAGTCGTTCTGGCCGGAGAACGCGAGGATATTGATCCTCTGCGCGGACCCGACAAAATATGAGAAAAATGACAGCATCCGCGCCTGCCTGAGAGAGGCATTCCCCATGAGCGGATTGAGTGTCTCGCGCGTGGATGTGTGCGACGACCGGGAACCGGACGCTGTGGATGGTCTGAAAAATATCGACGTGCTGATCTTGACCGGCGGCCACGTTCCCACGCAAAACCGGTTTATGAAGCGGCTCCGGCTGAGAGAGCGGTTATCGGACTATGACGGTATGATCCTGGCATGGAGTGCCGGCTCCATGAACTGCGCGGATACGGTTTACGCCGGTCCGGACCTGGAGGGAGAGGCCGTCGACCCGCTCTATGAGCGCTGGATCACCGGCCTCGGGATAACGGACATAAACATCTTTCCCCACATGCAGAGCCTCAAAGACGCGTATCTGGACGGCATGCGTCTCATCGAGGACATCACCTTTGACGACAGCGTGGGCCATGATATACTCGCGTTGAACGACGGGAGCTACATCGTGATTGACGGCGGGCGAACGACGTTGTATGGCGAAGCGTATATGATCCGCGACAGAAAGCAAGTGCAGATCTGTGAGGACGGCCGGTCCATCGCGTTATAAAGGCTCCGTTCCCGGCCGCATCCCGGATAAAGCTTAAAGCTGCCTGACTTTTGAAGACAGGCAGCTCTTTTGATCTTATTCATATATCTTATTGAAGAACTGGAACAGGCCCACGCATACCCGGCAATAGAGCTTGCCGTCCGGACCTGTGCAGCTGAGTCTTGCCTTTAATCTCGTCCCGCATCCAGCGCAGGTGAAATATTCGCCCTCGTCCCCGGCCCCGGCGTCCGGTGCCCGTTCCGGCTGGGCGTTCTCCAGGTCTTTTTCGTTTGTTCCGTGCTCATCAGTCATATTTCGTTCTCTTTCCCTCCTCCCGCAAAGGGCCCCGTCGCTTGTGCTATTCTTATCCGCGGTACAGCTCACATATCCGCGCGCATATTCAGCCGGATGCGCGCCGTGAACGTCTCCTTTTCGGCGTTATACCGGAACTTGGCGCTCCCGCCGTATTTTCGGGCGGTCTGGGCTATGCTCCGCAGGCCGTACCCTCCCCCGGCCCGGCTGCTCAAAAACGACTCCGCAGGCAGGAAGCCGTCCTCCGTCTGTGTCCGGCGGCCGATGCGCACGCCCTTGCAGGCGTTGGATATCTCGATGGCCAACGAGCCCTGCACCGTGCCCACTCGCACGCTGATCCACCGGTCCTCCGCGCACTTCCGGCAGGCGTTGACGGCGTTTTCCATGGCGTTGCCGAACAGCACCGTCAGATCCGCGGAGTCGATCGCCGCCTCGCCGCACTCGGCCTGGATGTCGCAGCGGATACCCTCGTCTCTGGCCAGGCCCGCATAGTATTGCAGCAGCCCGTTTACCACCATATTCTTGCAGTAGACCTCGTTCATCCGCTTGGCGGTGGCGTCCAGCACCTGGGACAGATAATCCTGCATCTGCTCCAGCTGACCGTTTTCGAGCATCTCCCTCAGCGCGCTGTAATGGTGGCGCAGGTCGTGGC
Source organism: uncultured Oscillospiraceae bacterium (assembly GCA_947629245.1). Lineage (GTDB taxonomy): Bacteria > Bacillota > Clostridia > Oscillospirales > Oscillospiraceae > CAJOIG01. The sequence goes on from CANRDC010000115.1 coordinate 1,869, forward strand.
GCATACGCCGGGTATTTTCCATATCCCCGGCGATCTTTTCATACTGGAGCTGCTGTATCTCCATGGCCCGCTGATGCTCATTGTCCCGCTTGCGCTGCACCGACTCCTGAAATACCAGCCTGTAGATCAGGATCTGATCCAGCAGCACGATCAGATACAGCAGCAGCTCTCGCAAATACAGCCGGTATTCCAGATAATAGTATCCGACATCCGCCACCATCATCATCACAAGAAAGACGACCGTGGACACGACCAGGATAAGGAACTCCTGCCGCATTTTCTGCGTTTCTATTTCCTGAAGATATTCCCGCAGCGGCCGGATCACAAATATCACCATCAGCGGCATCAGGAACGCTGTCGTGACCGTATACATCACCAGACCGCAGGGAGAATATACCGCCCAGCTTTCACGTTCCAGAGAGAGCGGAAGATGTCCCGAGAGGATGCCGTTGAGCACATTCACAAGCCAGTATTGCGCCGCCCCGTAAAACAGTACCGCAAACACGATCAGGACCTTTTTGAGCAGGGCCTCCCGCACCAGCCAGTTCTCGGCGGCCAGCGTGAGCAAAATAGCGGCCAGCACGAACAGATTGGCTGAAAGCGCCAGACTCCATCCCGCCGCCAAATACATCACCGCCGGAAACAGCGCCGCCAGCGCCAGCGCCAAAACCGTTACCCCGGTAAAGACGGTCCTTCTCCGATACCGGTACGCTCCCTCGGGAAAGGGCAGGAAAACCATCAGCATACACGGGAATATCTGGACGAAAAAGCCCGCGGCGTTGCGCAGAAATACGGCCATGACCTACCCCCCCATGCCTCTCCGCCGGGAGAGCTGGTCAAACACATAATCATCATAGGCGGCGCGGATGGCGGCGCTCCGCCGAACGGCAATGGGCAGTCGGCTCCCGTCCCGAAGGCCGCACGTGTCCGTTCCCATATGTACGATATAGTCCATATTGACGACGATCCCCCGGTTGATCTTCAGAAAACTCCCGTCCAGTTTTTGTTCAAGCTCGCCGAAGGATGTCCAGACCTTCAGCCGCCGCCCGTCGGACAGCGAGACGTTTACCCCGTGATTCTCATTTTCGAGCAGACAGACCTGGTCAAGATACACCGTGTGCCGGTCCGGTCCCACCGAAAAAGATATTTTCTTCCTCTGCCTGGCCCGAAGCTCCGTCAGCCGCCGAAACACCTCCACCACGTCCTGCGTCGTCACCGGCTTGACCAGATAATGCAGCGCGTGCAGAGAGAAGGCGTCCACCGCGTGTTCCCTGCTGGTGGTAACGAACGCGATCCCCGTCTCAGGGGACAGCTCCCGCAGCCTCCTGGCTATGTCGACGCCATTCTCGCCGGGCATATAGACGTCTAAAAACACGATGTCAAAGCGGGGCTGTCTTTTGGCCGCCTCCAACAGAGCGGCCCCATCCAGAAATCTCTCCGCGCCGCGCGTCGGGTCCCATCCCCGCAGCGCCTGTTCAAACTGCTCCTGCTCCCTCGGATCATCGTCGCAGATCGCGATCCGCATATGACAGCCCTCCTCATCATGGGATCTCCACATAATATCAACGATCCTTAATACATATTATAACATTACCTTCATTATCTTCAACATTTCGCGCTGACATTTTCGAAATCAAACCTGACTTTTCCGAAATCACCCTGCAAAGCGCCCGCCGTATACCGCGTGACCCGCCGCGATACTTGTAATTTCCTTAAAAATGCAATATACTGTTAATTAAATAATAAGATGTGGTCAGGCGCGGGCCGCCGGAGGAGGGACGCATGGAACGCTGCAGGTTCATTGACGGCGAGGGGACCTTTACGCTGGAAAACGCCGGAGCATACCGGGGGCTTTATTTCCCTCTGGCCGGGGAGACCGGTCTCAAAAGCGCTGTGACCGCGTATCTGGCGGGCGACGCCAAGACCGACCAGAACCACTTTCTGCTGCCTCCGGTCAGTATCGGCGACCTCTTCACAGGCCGCTTCAGCCGGGCCTTCTGGTGCGTGCCGGAAAACGGCGCGCCCTGGTCCGCCAACGGCTGCTCCGCCGCCCAGCACACGCTGCTCGGCACAGCGGACGAGGAGCCCTGCGGCATCACCGCCGGGTATATGTGGCTCAGAACGACCCGTACCGGCAAGCAGTTCCGGGCGGAGATATTGTCCTTCGTGCTGCCGGAGGGGGACGCGGAGATACACCAACTCCGCGTCGAGAACGTCTCCGACGCTCCCGTGACCTTCACGCCCGTGGCCGCCGTGCCCCTCTATGGCCGCAGCGCCGACGATCTGCGGGACCACCGGCATGTGACGAGCCTGCTGCACCGGATATGCGTACAGCCCTACGGCGTGACGGTGACGCCCGCCCTCTCCTTTGACGAGCGCGGCCATCAGCCCGGAGACAGCGTATACGCCGTGCTGGGCATGGACGAGGAAGGCCGCCCGCCGGAGCGGTTTTTCCCGGAGCAGGACGCTTTCACCGGCCCCGGCGGGACGCTGGAATGGCCGGAGGCGCTGCTGAAAAACGACGTCGGCGTGGAGCCCGGCTTCGTCTCCGAGGGCCAGGAGGCCCTGGGCGGTCTGCGCTTTGCCAAGACGACCTTGGCCCCCGGAGAGAGCCGGGAATACACCCTGGCGCTGTCCGTCACGCCGAAAGGCGCGCCGCTGCCCACGCCGAGAGAGCGCTTCACGGACAAGAACGGCGTCTACGCCGCCTGGGAGCGGGTCAGGGCCCATTGGCGGGACAAGGTGAACATCCGCTTTTCCACCGGCGAGCCGGACTTTGACGGCTTCATGCGCTGGGTGGCCTTCCAGCCGGAGCTGCGGCGCATTTTCGGCTGCTCCTTCCTGCCCCACCACGATTACGGCAAGGGCGGCCGGGGCTGGCGGGATCTGTGGCAGGACTGTCTGGCGCTGCTGCTGATGGATCCGGACCAGGTGCGGCGGATGCTGCTGGACAATTTCGCCGGCGTGCGCATAGACGGCACCAACGCCACCATCATCGGCGAGGGGCCGGGCCAGTTCAAGGCCGACCGCAACGCCATCACCCGGGTGTGGATGGACCACGGCGTTTGGCCCATGATGACCACGGCGCTGTACATCGACCAGACGGGGGACCTGGCCATTCTGGACGAGGAGCAGCGCTACTTCAAGGACCGGCAGGTGCGCCGGGGCGCCGCCGTGGACGGCGCCTGGCAGCCGGAGCGCACCTGGCAGCAGGACGCGTCCGGGCGCGAATACACCGGCACGGTGCTGGAGCACCTGCTGGCGCAGGACCTGACCGCCTTCTGGGACGTCGGGGAGCACAACCATCCGCGTCTGCGGGACGCGGACTGGAACGACGCGCTGGACATGGCGGCGGAGCGGGGCGAGAGCGTGGCCTTCGCCAGCGCCTACGCGGGAGATCTGCTGGATCTGGCCCGTCTCATCGAAGTCCGGGCCCGGCGGGGCCGGAAAACGGTCTCCCTGCTGCGGGAGATGACGGTCCTGCTGGAGGGCGGAGAGGCCCTTTACGAGGACGTGCCCGCCAAGCGGGCGCTGCTGGACCGGTATCTGGACGGCTGCGTCCATACCGTCAGCGGCGAGCGTGTGGAGCTGGACGCGGACGCGGTGGCCGCCGCCCTCCGGGAGAAGGGCCTGTGGCTCATGGAGCACATCCGCCGGACCGAATGGCTGACCGACAGCCGGGGCCACGGCTGGTTCAATGGATATTATGACAACCACGGCCAGAGGCTGGAGGGCGAGCGCGGCGGCGGCGTCCGCATGACCCTCACCGGCCAGGTGTTCCCGGTCATGTGCGGGACCGCCACCGACGAACAGGTCCGGGCCGTCTGCGCCAGCGCCGACGAATACCTTTACGACGGGGCCTGCGGCGGCTACCGGCTGAACACCCGCTTTGACAGCGACATGGGCCGGATGTTCGGCTTTGCCTACGGGGAGAAGGAAAACGGCGCGGTGTTCTCCCACATGGCCGTCATGTACGCCAACGCCCTGTATCGCCGGGGCTTTGTCCGGGAGGGACGCCGGGCGCTGGACAGTCTCTTCCGCCAGGCCATGGATTTCCCCCACAGCCGCATCTGTCCGGGACTGCCGGAGTACTTTGGCCGGGACGGCCGGGGGCTTTACCACTACCTGACCGGCGCGGCCAGCTGGTATCTGCTCACGATGGTGACGGAGGTCTTTGGCGTCCGGGGGCGGCTGGGCGAGCTGGTCATCGAGCCGCGGCTGCTGCCAGAGCAGTTCGACAAAGCCGGTCTGGCCCGGCTGGAGCTTCCCTTCGCCGGGAGGCTGCTTCGGGTCGACGTTCACGCCCCGGCGGGCGGTGCGGCGGCACCGTACCGCGTCGCCTCCGCCGCGTTGGACGGCGCCCCGCTGGACGGCGTTCGCCCCGACGGCGTGACCGTGCCCCGGGATACCCTCACCGCTCTGGACGGCGGCCGGGTCCATCAGCTCGACGTATATTTGCAAGCGGAGACGGACGCTCTCCGGGGCCGTTTGGACGAGACGATGCGGGATGGCGACGCCGCACCGCCGGAAATTTCCTTCAAACGCCTATAAAAAACTGATAAAGCCTCTACCATTACCAATATTTATATGTTATAATAGCTGAAAGACAGCTATTATACACGATTTAAAGCGGTTTTGCTCCCGGCTGTCGCCGGAACCGCAAAACATGCCGCATTATAGCATCCCGCCTGCGGCGTTATGCTATA
>CANRDC010000116.1 GCA_947629245.1 uncultured Oscillospiraceae bacterium
TTGTGGAAGTCGTGCTTGTAGCCCCGCATCTCCCGGTGGATGCTCCGCACCTCCTCAAGGTGCCGCCGGGACTGCTCCGTCTCAACCTCCACGAGCTTCAAATATGTCCGTCTCAGCATCTCAATTCCTCTCTATGAACGCCCGGTTGATGTCGTCGTACTTTCCCCGCGAAAGAGGTATCTCCGCCCCGCCCGCTAACATCACGCCTGTCCGTGAAATACGCTCCACGGCCTTCAGGTTGACTATATAGGAGCGGTGAGCCCGGTAAAAGTCGCCGGAAAGCCGTTCCTCAAAGGCTGTGATGCTCTCCTTGAGCCTGTATACGCCGGAGCGGGTGTGAAGCTCGACGTAGTGGGCGAAGGCTTCCACATAGAGTATATCCGACTCGAAGAGCTTCACTGTCCCAACCTCACAGCTTATGACCACCGACGGCGGCTCAGATGCCAATTTCGCCGCCGCGCGATCAAGCACCTCCGACAGCTTTTCCTCCGACACCGGCTTTACAAGGTAGTGGAGGGCGTCCACCTCGTAGCCCTCGGCGATGTAATCGGAATAGCCCGTGATGAATACGATCTGCACCGTCTCATTTTCCTGTCGCAGTTTTTTCGCCAGTGTGACGCCGTCCATGTCGCCCATCTCGATATCCAGCAGCAGGATGTCGTGATCGTTCTCATCCGCGTAATGGAACAGAAAGTTCTCGGCGGACACGAACGAATCAACCTGCACTGTGTGGCCGGAACCTGCGGCCCACTGGCCGACCAGACGGGATATATGCTGCCGGTCCGCGTCGGAGTCGTCGCAGACCGCGATCTTGTAATCCATGTCCTCATCATCCCTTTTGCCCAGAATGCAATAAACCGGTAGAATTATAGCATATCCCGGAAACTCCTTCCACCACTTTTCCATATAGAATGAATGAAACGGATGCAATAATACACCCCCGCAAAAGTCAACGTTCTCTCTCTGTGCTTTGACTTTTTCGGAGGACACTGCTTCTGCTCGGTCATTTTCTCTTTGAGCCGATTCCTGACAGACTGCGCCGCAGATCTTTCGCATAGCAAATTCGCCGCATCCAGCTTGCTGTCGTACAGCGTGAGTGCCTTAAATTTGTCGTCGTCAGCGGCTTGTAATCGGGCCGCAGCGGAGCGATCCCTCTCCGGGCGCAGAGCCAGACGGGCGGCCAGCAGTTCCCGGTGCCTGGCGATGCGCAGCTTCGGTGTGGCTTTCTTCTCGGCAAGGAGCGACTTTCGTTCCTTGCCCTTTGCTTTTATCCGCCGCACCAGGCCCATATACCGTTCCATTACGAGTACCCATAAGGGACTTGAGCTCCCTTGTTGGTATTCTTTTTTACAGGCCGGGGTCAAGCGCCCCGGCCTGTTTCTTCGCGGCCAAGAGGCCGCGAGATACACTGCTCTGCCACCCGGCTCATGTGTGGCAGTTCCACATATCCTATCATTTTGTAGTGTATCTCCACTTTCTGCACCGTCTGGCCGCCTATCTGCTCCCGGTGGTACACCACGATCTTGTTGATAAACTCCCGCAGTATCTCCGGCGTCAGTTCCTGGATTCGTGCGATCTCATAGGGGCCGCAGCCCTCAATGGTCAGACGGAATGTCCTGCGGACGACTGCCGCCGCTTCTTCGTCGATCAGCCACCACTCAAAAACCGGGATTCATTGCGTGACATATTTTAAAAGTTTTAAGCAGATCACAACAGACAACGGCTGGTGCATTTCGCACCAGCCGCTGTCTGCTCTGTCGATTCCAATTCCGCTAGGCAGTTGCCACTGTTCATTTTTTCGGTGTCATACTGTCTTACGGAACCCCTCCATTGCCAGGACACCGAATCTTCAGAACTCTTCTGACGTCAGCCTCCGAGATACGCTTTTTTGATCTCGTCACTCTCGGCCAGCTCCTTGCCGGTGCCGGACAGGGCGATGGTGCCGGACTCCAGCACGTAGGCCCGATCGGCCACCTGCAGGGCCATTTCCGCGTTCTGTTCCACCAGCAGGATGGTGGTACCGGCGGCGTGGAATTCCCGGATGATGTTGAAGATCTCCTCCACCAGGATGGGGGCCAGGCCCATGGAGGGCTCATCGAGCATGAGCAGCTTTGGGTGGCTCATGAGCGCCCGGCCCATGGCCAGCATCTGCTGCTCGCCGCCGGACAGGGTACCGGCGATCTGGCTGCGGCGTTCCTTCAGACGGGGGAAGTGGGCAAAGACGTTGTCAAAGTCCTCGGGCGGGACCTTTTTCTGGATGTAAGCGCCCATCTCCAGATTTTCCATGACGGTCATCTGCAGGAAAATGCGTCGGCCCTCCGGGACCTGGGCCAGACCCTTGGCGGGGAGCTTGTACCCGTCGGTGTGAGTGATGTCCTCGCCCAGGAAGGTGATCTTGCCGTTGCGGGGGTGCATGATGCCGGAGATGGTTTTCAGGGTGGTGGACTTGCCCGCGCCGTTGGCGCCGATCAGGGCCACGATCTCGCCCTCGTTCACGTCGAAGGAGATGCCCTTGATGGCGTGGATGGCGCCGTAAAAGACGTCGATGTTCTCAACCGTCAGCATCATCTTATTTCGCCCCCTTTTTGCCCAGATACGCCTCGATGACCACCGGGTCGTTCTTGATCTGGTCCGGGTCGCCCTTGGCGATGACCTTGCCGTAGTTGACCACGCAGATGCCCTCGCAGATGCCCATGACCAGGTTCATGTCGTGCTCAATGAGCAGCACCGCGATCTGGAACATGTCCCGAATGCGGCGGATGTTCTCCATCAACTCCTCCGTCTCGGAGGGGTTCATGCCCGCGGCGGGCTCGTCAAGGAGCAGCAGACTGGGGTTGGTGGCCAGGGCCCGGAGTATCTCCAGCCGACGCTGGGCGCCGTAGGGGAGGGAACCGGCGACGGCGTCGGCCATATCCTCCATGTTGAAGATGCTCAGAAGCTCGATGGCCCGCTCCCGGGCGATGCGCTCGCTGCGGAAGAACCAGGGCATGCGCAGGACGGCGGAGAGGGTGTTGTAGTCCATCTCGTCGTGCAGGCCCACCAGGATGTTCTCCATGACCGTCATGTCGGAAAACAGGCGGATGTTCTGGAATGTCCGGGCGATACCCATCTTGCAGACCTGGCTGGTCTTCATGCCCTTGGTGGACTTGCCATCCAGCAATATGGTGCCACGGGTGGGCTGATAGACGTTGGTGAGCAGGTTGAAGATGGTGGTCTTACCAGCGCCGTTGGGGCCGATGAGACCGGCGATCTCCGTCCGGCCGATGGTCAGGTTGAAGTCGTCCACGGCCACCAGGCCGCCGAAGTCGATGCCCAGGTGGTGGGTCTCCAGGATGGGGGACTTGTCGATGTCCCGTTCGGGGATGACGCTCTGGCTGGGTACCGGGACCAGCTTGACTTTATTTGCCATTGTCGCCGCCTCCTTCCGCAGCCTGGGCCGCAGGCTTTTTGCGGACCAGCTTTTGCTTTGCGATATCTAGATATCCCTTCAGCGTGGGATTGTTGGTGACGAGCATGACCAGAATGAGCACGATGGCATAAATGAGCATCCGGTAATCGGCGAACTGGCGCAGAGCCTCCGGCAGGATTGTCAGTGCGGCGGCGGCGATGATGGAGCCAAGCATATTGCCAAGGCCGCCCAGGACTACGAATACCAGCACCAGGATGGAGGTGTTGAAGTCGAACTTGTTGGCGATGATGGTGGAGTAGTTCATGGCAAACAGCGTACCGGAGGCACCCGCCAGCGCGGCGGAGGTAACGAAGGCCATGAGCCGGTACTTGACGATGTTCACGCCCACGCTCTCGGCGGCGATGCGGTTGTCCCGGATGGCCATGATGGCCCGGCCGGAGCGGCTGTTGACCAGATTGAAGACAATGAAAAGCGTGACCATCACCAGCAGGAAACCGGCGGTGAAGGTGGACAGCTTTTCGATGGTGGTGATGCCCATGGGGCCGTTGATGATGATCTTTCCGTTATCGGACAGGGCCAGCTTGTTGGTGAGGATGCTGATCTGCAGGCCGTGCTCGTCCACGCCCACATAGAGATTGTTGATGATGCTCTTGATGATCTCGCCGAAGGCCAGGGTCACGATGGCCAGATAGTCGCCCTTCAGCCGCAGGACCGGGATGCCGATGAGCACGCCCGCGATGGCGGCGAAAACGGCGCCCGTTATCATACCGATGAGCAGGCGCAGAACGGGGGAGGGGACGGCCGTCTGCAAGGACATGGCTGCGGTGACGCCGGTGAAAGCGCCCACGCTCATGAAGCCAGCGTGGCCCAGGCTCAGCTCGCCCAGCACGCCAACCGTCAGGTTCAGGGAAATGGCCATGACCACGTAGGCGCAGATGGGGACCAGCATGCCTTTGAGGGAGGAGGAGATCGCGCCGGTAGTCGACATGGTCTGCAGGATGGCGTAGGCCGCTATGACGAGCCCGTAGGTGAGGTAATTCTTACGGGCGTTTCGGTTCAGTGTCATTTTCTTGGTCTTCATCGCTCCCACCTCAAACTTTCTCGCGGACCTGCTTGCCCAGCAGTCCGGCGGGCTTTACCAGCAGAACGATGATCAGCACAGCAAACACGACGGCGTCGGACAGCTGCGTGGAGATATACGCCTTGGAGAAGATCTCAATGACGCCCAGCAGGATGCCGCCCAGCATAGCGCCGGGGATGGAGCCGATGCCGCCGAACACGGCGGCGGTGAAGGCCTTGATGCCCGGCATGGCGCCAGTGGTGGGGACCAGGGTGGGGTAGGCCGAGCACAGCAGTACGCCCGCGATGGCGGCCAGACCGGAGCCGATGGCGAAGGTCACGGAGATGGTGGAGTTGACGTTGATGCCCATGAGCTGGGCCGCGCCCTTGTCCTCGGAGCAGGCCCGCATAGCCTTGCCGGTCTTGGTTTTGCCGGTGAACCAGGTGAGGGCGACCATGATCACGACGCAGGAGGCGATGGTCACCAGCGTCACATAGGAAACGGTCAGCTGCCCGCCAAAGAGGGCCAGCCGGTTCGTGCCAACCACGGAGGAAAATACCTTGGGGTTGGGCGTCCAGAGAAGCTGTGCTCCATTCTGCAAAAAGTAGCTCACGCCGATGGCGGTGATCAGTACGGCCAGAGACGGAGCCGAACGCAAGGGTTTATAGGCCAGCCGCTCCACGATAACGCCCAGGACCGTGCAAACAGCCATGGCGGCGATCACGCCCAACAGGGGCGGCAAGGAGTAACGGGACACGGCGAAAAAGCATATGTACGCGCCCACCATGATCACGTCGCCGTGGGCGAAGTTCAGCATTTTGGCGATGCCGTAAACCATGGTATAGCCCAGGGCGATGATGGCATAGATGCTGCCCAGGCTGATCCCGCTGAGAAGATAGTTTAGAAATGTCATCATAGGCTTGGATAGCCCCCTTACGGATCATTTGAGAGGGATAGGGAAGTGCGGAAAAGGGTGCGGAAAAATCCGGCAAAGCCGGAGCAGATGCTTTATGCGTCTGCTCCGGCCGCTTTGGATAGGTCAGAGTATATCAGTCAAGGCCCACATACGCGCCGTCCTGGATGACGCAGCCGTGAGCGCCCTTGCTCACCGCGCCGGTCTCGTCCCAGGTCATGCCGGTGCCGGTCAGGCCGTCAAAGGTCATGGAGGTGAACTGCTCGATCATCAGGTCGTTCAACTCCTCGGCGCTCATGTCGGGGGTAGCGCCAGCGGCCTCCAGGGCCTGCTTGTAAGCGTAGACGCAGTCATAGGCGTCGGCGGCAAACTGGTTGGGGGTCTCATTATAGAGCTCCTGATACTTCTCCACGAAAGCCACAGTGGCGGGGTCGTCGGAGTCAGCGTTGAAGGGGGTCAGCAGCATGACGCCCTCGGCCAGAGTGGGGTCGAAGCCCTCCATGGTCAGGATGCCGTCCATGCCGTCCACGCCGAACCACTTGGGGGCATAGCCCATGGCGGCGGCCTGGGACAGGATCAGGGAAGCAGGCTGATAGTACATGGGCAGGAACACCAAGTCGGCGCCAGCGTTCTGCATTTCAGTCAGCTGCACGGTGAAGTCGGTGTCGTTGCCAGCGGCAAAGGTGGACTCGGCTACGACCTCCAGGCCCAACTCCTTGGCCGTATCCACGAAGGAATTACGCAGACCGGTGGAGTAGTCCTCATCGTTCTTCCAGATGATGCCAACCTTCTCAGCAAGACCCATGCTGCTGATGTACTGGGCGGAAGCGCCGCCCTGGGTGGGATAGTCCAGGAAGCACATCTGGAAGACGTTGTCCTTGCCATCGATGACGGTGGGGGCGGAGGCGGACGGGGTCAGAGCGAAGATGCGGTCCGCAAAGTTCTCCGCAGAGGTGGCGTTGGCGGGAGCGGAGGTGACGGAGCCCAGGCTCAGCTGCATGCCCCAGTCCTTCAGGGCGTTATAGGCGTTGACGGCCTTCTCGGCGTCATGGGTGTCGTCCTCATACTTCAGCTCGAACTGGATGCCGCCCTCGGCGTTGATCTCGTCCACGGCGATCTGCGCGCCGTTGGCAGCCGCGTTGCCGTAAATGGC
>CANRDC010000117.1 GCA_947629245.1 uncultured Oscillospiraceae bacterium
CTATACCCCCTGTCGTAGTCATTCTCCTACAACAGGGGGCTTCTTGTCTACTGTCCGTTTTTCCTGGGTCAGTGCAGGAAGAGGGGCATTATTCATCTTTGCGTTCATTCCGCCGCCGTGTCGCAATAAAGGCACCGGTATACGCCCGGCTCGCTGCTGTCCGGCCGGAAGGCCTGGGGAAGCTCCTGCTCCGTGTGGGTGATGCACCGGGGGTTGCGGCAGATATGCCCTGTGGAAAAGTCCGCCGCCGGGGCCTGGAAGGGCACGCCGTCCGCCTCCGCCAGCAGCTTCAGGATAAGGGCCATGCGCATGTACTTGCCGTTGAGAGCCTGCCGGAAGTAGGCCGCCCGGGGGTCCGCGTCCACGGCCACGCTGATCTCGTTCACACGGGGCAGCGGATGCAGTATCGCCATGTCGGGCCTGGCGGCGGCCAGCTTGTCCGGCGTGAGGACATAGCTGTCCTTGAGCCGCTCATATTCCGCCGGGTCCCCGAACCGCTCTCGCTGGATGCGGGTCATGTAGAGGATATCCAGCTCCGGGATGGCGGCGTCCAGGTCCACGGTCTCGGTATAGTGGACGGCGTTTTTCGCCAGCGTCTCCCGCCGCACATAGGCGGGGATGCGCAGCTCCTTCGGGGAAATGAGCACGAATCGGGTCCCCTCATACCGGCTCATGGCCCCGATGAGAGAGTGGACCGTCCGGCCATATTTCAGGTCCCCGCAGACGCCGACGGTCAGATGGTCGAACCGGCCCTTCTCCCGGCGGATGGTCAGAAGGTCCGCCAGGGTCTGGGTGGGATGACAGTGTCCCCCGTCGCCGCCGTTGATGACGGGGATGGAGGCGTTCGCGGCCGCCACCAGCGCCGCCCCGTCCCTGGGATGGCGCATGGCGATGATGTCGGCATAGCAGCTCGCCATCTTGACCGTATCGGCTACGCTTTCCCCCTTATAGGTGGAGGCATTGTTGGCGTCGGACACGCTGAGCACATGGCCGCCCAGCTCGTACATGGCCGCCTCAAAGCTGAGCCGGGTCCGGGTGGAGGGCTCGAAAAACAGCGCGGCCAGCTTTTTCCCCTCGCAGGCATGGGCGTACTTTTCCGGGTGGGCGATGATGTCCAGCGCAGTGTCCGTGAGACTGTCCAGCTCCTGCACGGACAGGTCCAGAATGTCGATGACGCTTCTCATGGACGCTTCACCATCCAGCTCTCGTCGGAGGGGTCGTCGCGGAAGGCCAGCAGCCGGGCCACGTCCTCGGGCCGGATGTACCCCTCCTCCGCCGCCACACGGGCGATCTCGTCAAAGTCCGTCAGGGACGTATTCTCCACATTGGCCGCCGACAAACGCTCCAGGCCCTTTTTCATCCCGTAGGTGAAGATGCTCACGATGCCCAGCACCTCCGCCCCGGCCTCCCGGAGCACGTTCACCACCTCCAGCACGCTGCCGCCGGTGGAGATCAGGTCCTCCACCACGACCACCTTCTGCCCCGGCTCCAGGCGGCCCTCGATCTGGTTTTTCCGGCCGTGGTCCTTGGCCCCGGAGCGGACATAGCCCATGGGCAGCCCCAGGATATGGCCGGTGATGGCCGCGTGGGCGATACCGGCGGTGGAGGTGCCCATGAGGACCTCCGCCTGGGGATAGCGCTCCCGTATGAGAGCGGCCAGGCCGTTTTCCACGTCATTGCGCGCCTCCGGCGCCGTCAGGGTCAGGCGGTTGTCGCAATAAACGGGGCTTTTGATGCCGCTGGCCCAGGTGAAGGGCTCCTCGGGCCGGAAAAATACCGCCCGGATCTTCAAAAGGTCCTTCGCGATCAGGGTTTTCAGTTCCATATCCTCTCTCCTTACGCGTCCACAAATTCCGCCGCGCACCGCTCATAGGCGGCCACGGGGTCCGCCACGGCGGTGATGGGTCTGCCCACCACGATATAGTCGGAGCCCGCCTTCTTCGCCTCCGCCGGGGTCATGACCCGCTTCTGGTCCCCCTTATCCCCGTCCGCAAAACGGATGCCGGGCGTGACGGTCAGAAAGCTCCTGCCCAGACACTCATGGACCACCTGGACCTCCAGAGGCGAGCAGACCACCCCGTCCAGACCCGCCTTTTTGGCGTTGGAGGCGTAGTGCAGCACCACCTGGTCCATGGGCTCCCGGATGAGAAGATCGCGCTCCATACTGCGCTGGTCGGTGCTGGTCAGCTGGGTCACGGCGATGAGAAGCGGCCTTGTGCCGTCGGGCCGGGTCAGACCCTCCAGCGCCGCCTCCATCATGGCTGTGGTCCCGGCCGCGTGCAGGTTGCAGATGTCCACATCCAGCGCCGACAGCACCGCCATGGCCTTTTTCACCGTGTTGGGGATGTCGTGCAGCTTCAGATCCAGAAAGATCCTGTGCCCGCGCCGTTTGATCTGACGGACGATCTCCGGTCCCTCGGCGTAGAAAAGCTCCATCCCGATCTTCACAAAGGGCTTCTCGGTCCCCGTGAACTTATCCAGAAAGTCATATACGGCCTCTGCGCCGGAAAAGTCGCAGGCCACGATCACATCCTTACCCATGATGGGCGCCTCCTATAATATCTTGCAGATCTTCGATCCCGTATTTTTCCATGACCCCCGGCAGGGCCCGGACGATGTCCCGGCAGGCCCAGGGGTCCGTCAGATTGGCCGCGCCCACCTCCACGGCGGCCGCGCCGGCCAGCATCATCTCGATCACGTCCTCCGCCGAGGATACGCCCCCCACGCCCACGATGGGCACGGACACCGCCTCGTACACCTGGTACACCATCCGCAGCGCCACCGGGAACACCGCCGGGCCCGACAGGCCGCCGGTGACGTTGGCCAGCAGCGGCTTTCGGCTTTTCAGGTCGATGCGCATGGCCTGGAGCGTATTGATGAGGCTGAGCCCGTCGGCCCCCGCGGCCTCGCAGGCCCTCGCCATAGCCGCGATGTCCGTCACGTTGGGGGTCAGCTTCACGATCACGGGCTTGGTCGTGACGGCCTTCACCGCCCGGACCACTGCCGAGGCGGCGGCCGGGTCCGTACCAAAGCTCATACCGCCCCCGTGGACGTTGGGACAGCTGACGTTGACCTCCAGCCAGCCCACCTGGGGCTCTTTATCCAGCCTTTCACAGGTATAGGCGTAGTCGTCGACGGAAAAGCCGCTGACATTGGCCATGACCGGCTTGTGGAAGCATTTCTTCAGCCTGGGAAGCTCCTCGGCGATGACCTTTTCCACGCCGGGGTTTTGCAGGCCAACGGCGTTGAGCATCCCGCCAGCGCACTCCGCGATCCTGGGCTGGGGATTGCCGTATCTTGGCTCGCGGGTGGTCCCCTTGAAGGAAAAGGTCCCCAGGCAGTTGATGTCGTAATATTGGGCAAATTCGTATCCATAGCCGAAGGTCCCGGAGGCCGGGATCACCGGATTGTCCAGCTCCACGCCGCACAGCGTCACGCTCATGCCTCCCACAGGATCTCCCCCTTTCGGAACACGGGGCCGTCCTTACAGACCCGTTTGGGTCCCGCCGTGGTCTGGCGGGTGCAGCCCATGCAGGCCCCGAAGCCGCAGCCCATCCGGGCCTCAAAGGAGAACTGCCCGTCCCCCGTCGTCCGCTCCCACACGGCCCGGAGCATGGCCTCCGGCCCGCAGGCGTAGACATAGCTGTAGGAAACACCTTTCATGGCGTCGGTCACGAACCCCCGCACTCCTGCGCCGCCGTCCGCCGTGGCGACGGTCACCGCGCAGCCCAGCGCGGCGAATTCGTCCGCGTAAAACACATCCGCCGCCCGGTTGAAGCCCAATACCGCGTGGGGCCTGACGCCCCGGGCGATTAGCGCCTTCGCCAGCCAGTACAGCGGCGCCGCGCCGATGCCGCCCCCCGCCAGCAGCGGCGTTGACCCGGCCTCCTCCAGGGAAAAGCCGTTGCCCAGGCCCGTGAGCACGTCCAACGTATCCCCCGGCCTCATGGCGGCCATCTGCGCCGTGCCCTTGCCCACGGTCTTGTACAGCAGCGTCAGACGCCCCTCGCTCCTGTCGCACACGGAGATGGGCCGCCGCAGAAACCGTCCCGGCAGGGCGATGTTCACGAACTGTCCCGGCGCGGCGACGTCGGTCGTGTCGCCGGTCAGGACCATTTTATAGGCGCCCGCCGCCAGGAGAGCGTTTTCCGTTATCGTGAAGATGCCCTGTCTCATGCGTCGATGGTGGAGATGGTGAGGGTGGTCTCCTCCAGCACGTCCAGCAGCACCCGGACCGTGTCCAGAGAGGTGAAGATGGTCACGTTGTTCTCCGTGGCCAGCCGACGGATGCGCACGCCGTCGGTGACGCCCTTTTCCGAGCCGATGTCCCGTGTGTTGATGACGTAGGCCAGATGGCCCTGGCGGATGGCGTCGGGTATCTCCTCGCTGCCGTCGCTGATCTTGTGCAGGATGTGGGTGCGGATGCCGTTTTCCTTGAGGAAATTGGCGGTGCCGGTGGTGGCCTCGATGTTGAAGCCCAGGTTGTAGAACCGGCGGATCAGGGGCAGGGCCTCGGGCTGGTCCTTCCGGGCGATGGTGGCGAACACGGTGCCGTAATTCTGCAGCCTGGTCCCGGCGGCCTGCAGGGCCTTGTAAAGAGCCCTGTTCAGCTTGTCGTCATAGCCGATGGCCTCGCCGGTGGATTTCATCTCCGGGGACAGATACGCGTCCATGCCCTTGAGCTTGTTGAAGGAGAACACGGGCACCTTCACATAGTACCGCTCCTTCTCCGCCGGGTACAGGTCGAAGATCCCCTGCTCCTTCAGGCTTTTGCCCAAAATGACCTCCGTGGCGATGTCCGCCAGAGAGTACCCCGTGGCTTTGCTGAGGAACGGCACCGTCCGGCTGGACCGGGGGTTCACCTCGATGACGTACACGTCCTCGTTCCGATCCACGATGAACTGGATGTTGTAAAGGCCCACGATGCCGATGCCAAGGCCCAGCTTTTTCGCGTACTGGAGGATGACGCCCTTCACCTTGTCGGACACGCTGAAGGTGGGATACACGCTGATGGAGTCGCCGGAGTGGATGCCGGTGCGCTCCACCAGCTCCATGATGCCCGGCACGAACACGTCCCGGCCGTCGCAGATGGCGTCCACCTCCAGCTCCTTGCCCTGGATGTACTTGTCCACCAGCACCGGTTTGTCCACGTCGATCTCCACCGCTGTTTTCAGATAGCGGCGCAGCTGTTCTTCATCCCCCACGATCTGCATGGCCCGGCCTCCCAGCACAAAGCTGGGCCGCACCAGCACGGGATAGCCGATCTCCGCCGCGGCCTTCACCCCGTCTGCGATCTTTGTGACCGCCTGGCCCTTGGGCTGGGGGATATCCAGTTCCTGCAATATTTTCTCGAAAGCGTCCCGGTTCTCCGCCCGCTCGATGGCCGCGCAATCGGTCCCAACTATTTTCACGCCCCGCGCCATCAGGGGCTGGGCCAGGTTGATGGCCGTCTGGCCCCCCAGGGAGGCGATGACGCCCTCGGGCTTTTCAAAGTCGATGATGGCCATGGCGTCCTCCGGCGTCAGGGGCTCGAAATAGAGCTTGTCGGCGGTGGTGTAGTCGGTGGAGACGGTCTCCGGGTTGTTGTTGATGATGATGGCCTCGTAACCGGCCTTTTTGATGGTCTGGACCGCGTGGACGGTGGAGTAGTCGAACTCCACCCCCTGGCCGATGCGGATGGGACCCGCCCCCAGCACCACGATCTTTTTCCTGTCCGTGAGCTGGGAGTCGTTTTCGCCGCTGTAGGAGGAATAGAGGTAGGCGATGTACTTGCCGGTGTGCAGCGTGTCCACCATGCGGAACACCGGCGTGATGCCCCGGCTCTTTCGCTTTTCGTAGACCTCCACCTCGGTCAGATTCCAGAGGGAGGCGATGTATTTGTCGGAGAAGCCCATGATCTTGGCCGCTCTCAGGACCTCTACGTCGTTCACATGCTCCGCCAGCCGCCGCTCCATGTCCACGATCTTTTGCAGGGACCGCAAGAACAGCTCCGTGATCATGGTGACCTCATGGAGCTTTTCCACGCTCACGCCCCGGCGCAGAAGCTCCGTGACGGCGTAGATGTTGTCGTCCCGGAAGTCAGCAATATAGGCCAGCAGCTCCTCGTCGCTCATGCCGTCGAATTTTGCCATATGGAAGTGGCACACGCCGGTCTCCAGTGACCGGACGGACTTAAGGAAACACTCCTCCAGCGAGGAGCCGATGCCCATGACCTCGCCGGTGGCCTTCATCTGGGTGCCCAGGGTGTTGGGCGCGTCGGCAAACTTGTCGAAGGGGAACCGGGGGAACTTGGCCACGATATAGTCAAGGCTGGGCTCGATGGCCGCCGTGCCGCCCGCCACGGGGATGTCCTCCAGGGCCATGCCCATGGCGATCTTGGCGGTGACCCGGGCGATGGGATAGCCGCTGGCCTT
>CANRDC010000118.1 GCA_947629245.1 uncultured Oscillospiraceae bacterium
CTAAGAGAAGAAATGGAGGGTAAAAAATGAAGAAAATCATAGCGTACATAGTTACCGCGGCGGTGATCGTGGCGTTGGTCATGGCCGGGAGTGTTACGGCCAGGGCTACGGGATCCAGCCCGTCCTCTCACCTCAGCGAGGGGAGCCTGACTGCCCGGCAAGAGGAGGTCCACCAGGCGGCGGAGCTCCTGCGGAGCCTGGGCGTCGACGAGGATGACCAGGCCATTCAGGCGCTGTCCGCTGAGTGGTGGCGGTGCGAAACGCTCAAAAGCGCCCGGTATCTGGGTGTGTACACCGTCACGGGGTATGATGCCTACTGCAAACACTGCTGTGCCCGCGCTGACGGCATCACGGCCTCCGGCGCGGTGGTGACGGAGGGCTACACCGTGGCGATGTGCCGAGATTTTCCCTTTGGCACCAAGGTCTACATTGAGGGTCTGGGGATTTTTGAAGTACAAGATCGTGGCGTCGGTCCCGGAAAGATTGATGTTGCCTGCACCAGCCATAGCGAGTGCTACGCGCTGACGGGGCATTATGAGGTGTGGGTGCTAAATAATGGCTAAGAAGCAGATGCCGCAGAGGCCGAGCTTTTATATTAAGCGGGCGTATATCCTCTTCCTTACCGTCCTACATGACAAGGAAGGCTACGAGCCGGAGGATATGAGGCGCGTCTGGAACGAAATTATGGAGCTCAGCCGGAGCCTCAATGAGGGGCGATGCAGTTACGACGATCTGAACCGGGTACTTAAACAGGAGTGCGGGGTGGAGGTGACGGGATGAACGGAGTGAGGTAGAAGGAGGTTGAAAAGAAATAACGGGCCGTCCCGATTTGGGGCGGCCCGCGGTGTTTATTATGCGTGAGTGGTTGTCGCGGAAATTGCAACTGGTGCTATTCGGCTTCTTCATGGACACCGTCAATCTCTTGATCAAGAGCGTCAAGGCGGGACTTGAGGTAATCGCGAAGGTGGATCCACTTGGAGGCGCGGGAATCTATGTAAGCGGCCCCGCAGGCGAGGATCAGATCGCAAAGCTGGCGGCGGGATATGGTGACGGTGGTGTTAATGGCGTTTCGGTTCATGGTGTTATCTCCTTTCAATTCTTATTGGGCTTGTTATCGCTCCCATTGGCGCTTTTCGATGTCCTTGACGGTTTCAATTCCGGGAAATTCTTTCTGGAGGGCTGAGAACCGCTTCAATGCCTTGTGGCGTTCCTGTCCGGGGTAGAGCTCGGAGAGCTCGTTTATCTTCGTCCCGTCTTTGTAGACCCTGTCAATGGTCACGTGGTAGATCTTCCGGTCTGGGTAGTGCCGGAGCTCGCGGGTGAGGGAGAGGCGGCGCGTGTAGGGCATTGTCTCAAGCTCACTATATCGGACGGCCAGAGCGGTGCGGTACTCGGTTAATTGCTCAATAAGCGTCTGGGCCTCGGTGATAAGGCGGGCGGCTGTATCGTCATAGTGGGCGATTTTGCCCTGATCCAAACAATCCGGGCGGAGCAGATAGCCCCGGAGGCTGATGTCTGCCTCACGGCTTGGGCTATCATAGCGAGTGAAAAGGGAGTCAATGGACATGGGGGGCACCTCCTGCCTTTTGACGGTAGGCGGCGCGGACCTCGTAGAGATCGCCGCAGGCGAGGACCTCTATTCCCTCCACGGCGGCGGCGTGACGGGCGGCCTCCTCAGTGCGGTAAATCTTCGGGATCGCTGGCTGACTCCAGGTTTCCCCGTAGAGGCGGACAGTGTAGCGGGCCCTTTGTCCGTATCCTGTGCGTTCGATGGCGTGGAACATGTGTTAATTCCTCCTTCATAGTCCCATGAGCGCCCGCCCATTTGGGCGGCTGGGCTTGCACCAGCGGCGCTATTGCGTCGGCCTTGCGGGTGGTGGGGGGCGGTCAGCAGGCCGCCCCGATCTCGTAATACTCGGCGCGGTCGCCGGTGGTGGTGAACGCGCGGGAGCCGTACCGACCGCGTATCTCATTCATCGTCCGCTTGCCGCGGTAGTAGGTCCGGGTGTCCTCCACGTGATGCCAGCTCCAAAGCCCCTTCTTAGGAGCCCAACGGCAACCGGCGGCCTTGAGCTTATCCTTGTGAGCCAATGTGTCCCCGCCTATCCAGAGCCAGGAGCCGCAGAGCTCAACGCTGAGCCCGCGCATACGGAGGAGCAGGTCGATGATGTCCCGGAACTCCTCAGGGGCCTCGGTGGTCTGGTGGAGCTCGTCGGCCTTGGCGTTGACCCGCGCCTTGAGCTCGTTGAAAAGCTCGTCGTGCTCCTGATTGATGGCCTTCATTATCTCGGTGTCGCCGCCGCAGTCTGGGTGATACTTGAGAGCAAGGCGGTGATAAGCTTTCTTGAGCTCCTCAAGAGTGGTGATGTTCTGGAAGTATTTCATGGTGTTTTCCTTTCCGGCCGGGCGGCCTGTTGTGATTTGCGTTGACACGTTGCCGTGTTTCATCGTGGCCACATAGTAGCACGGCACCGTGTTTTTGTGCAGATTGCACGTTGCCGTGTTGCGCGGTATGTTGTATAATAAGCTGGGAGGTGATACTGTGCCGGTATCTGAGACAAAGCGCCGGAACAATGACAAGTACAATGCCACTTGTGATAGGATCGTAATTCAGCCAAAGAAGGAGATCGGGCAGGAGATCAGGGACGCGGCGGAGGCCGCGGGACAGAGCTTGCAGGGCTATATATTACAAGCTGTCAGGGAGCGCATGGAGCGGGAAGGGCGGATTTAAGAAAACAAAAATACATGGATTAGTCGAAAAGCACTATTTAAATCGGCCGGAGCTCTTGACAAACCTTTTGCCGGGAGAAATAATACAAATTGACAGAATGAAAATAGCAGAAGAACAAACTTATTTGCTCTTCTGCTATTTTTCATTCTGTGTTTTTTTGCGGGCGAAAGGGGGCTGACGTATGAAAGCCAAATACAAGGCGGCGGAGCTGGAAGAGGCATTCGAGAAGTGTATGCAGTACTGTATAGATAACAACGAGCCGCCGGTTGATTTTGTCCTGCATAAGTACACGTCCATATCTCAGGACACAATGACAAATTATCTCAAGTGGGCTGAGGAGATGGAGAAAGGCGATAAACCGGTTGATCTGGACGTAATAAGGGCTTCGGAGGTTATAAAAAAATGGCAGGAGTTCAAGACCGTGTTCTGGGCACGGGTAGGGCTCAGGGATCCAAAGCTCTCGGCCTTTGCCATCTTCAACCTCAAACAGCCGTGTAACGGCGGATACACTGATAAACCGGTCACGACGGCGGGCAATGTGGAGGTCTCGGTCAACCTGTCCGGCGTCGGGAACAATGCCGCGGGATGACGGGAAAATCCCAAAAGCTGGGTTGTCAATGTGACGGAAGAGGCAATTAAGGAAATGAAGGAAATGCAGGATTTTAAAAAGCCTTGGGGCGCAAGGGTTCTTTAGAACGGTGAATTGAACAATACAATTATTTTGTTCAATGTCCGGGGCAATTAGGCGATTTTGAGGCTCATTTTTGCAATTTCACGCGTTGCGGGTTGCATGGGCAATACGCGCTATTAAGGCCACGCGGGGGGCCTGGCGGAGGGGCCAGAAGGTCCCTCGGAGGAGGCCGGGAGGGCATGGGCACGGGCCCGCACGAAGGGGATACGATGATGGACCTTTAAGATCACCCACCCCCCAGGCGGAAAAACGGGGGTCTTCGCGGATTTGAGTATAGGAAGAATGGCACACAGGCGCTCTGGCGTTTCTGACAGGCCCCAGGACAACAAAAGGGGGCCCTGCCGGAAAAAGGGGGTGGGGGTTTTGAAAACCGTCATGTAAAAATTTTAAAAAAACTTTCCGGGGGGTTACTGTATGGCACGGGGAAGGCCGAGGACGTCAGAGGCCAACAGGGTGTTGAATAATCAGCGGGGCAAATTCGTGGTGGAATATAACCCCGGGGAAGCCAACCCCAAGCAGAGGGCGTTTTTTGAGGCCCGGGCGCCGTTCATAGCCTATGGAGGGGCCAAGGGCGGAGGCAAGACCTGGGCCGTCAGGACGAAGGCCATACTGGGGGCCATAAGCAACCCGGACATAAAGATACTTATAATGCGCCGGACTTATACGGAGCTGGAGGAGAACCATATAAGGCCCATCGTGAAGCAGGTGGACCCGAAGATCGGGGCATATAACGGCTCCACCCGGGTAATGACGTTTTTCAACGATGCTACCATCAAATTCGGTCACTGGGCGGGGGAGCAGTCGGAGCTTGAGTATCAGGGCCAGGAGTTTGACTGGATATTCATCGACGAGGCCACCCAGTTTACGGAGAGGACCTTCAACTACCTCAAGGGCTGTCTGCGCGGCGTAAATGAGTACCCAAAGCGCATGTACCTCACCTGCAACCCCGGAGGGGTTGGGCATCGTTGGGTGAAGAGGCTGTTTATCGACCGGGATTTTCGTGTTAACCCCCAAAATCCGGAGGAGAACGAAAACCCCGAGGACTATGTATTCATACCGGCCACGGTGGAGGACAACCAGGCCCTGCTAAAAAGCTCTCCGATGTATTTACAGATGCTGGCACAGATGCCGGAGAACGTGAGAAGGGCATACAGGTACGGTGACTGGGATGCCCTTGAGGGTGGGTATTTCCCGGAGTTTAAGAAGGGAAAGCACACCTGCGCGCCATTTAAGATACCGGACCACTGGAAGCGGTACCGGAGCATAGATTACGGACTTGATATGCTGGCGGTGTTCTGGTACGCGGTGGACGAGGACGGGCGAAGCTGGGTATACAGAGAGTATACACAAAGCAAGCTCATCGTGCAGGACGCGGCCAGAGGGATACTTGAGCGGACACCACCGGGGGAGAGGGTGGAGGTGACCTTTGCCCCGCCGGACCTGTGGAGCAAACAGAAAGACACGGGCCGGACCATGGCGGAGATATTCGCCACCAACGGTGTGCCCCTGCTGAAGGCGAACAACAACCGGGTCCAGGGCCACATGATAGTCAAAAACATGCTGGCAGACCAGGAGGACGGGAAGCCGGGGATCGTTATTTTTGAGACCTGTAAGGGGCTAATAAGCGATATTCAGAGTATACAGGCCGATGAGGACAACCCCAGCGACTGCGCCAAGGAGCCGCACGATATTACCCATACAGTGGATTCCCTACGGTACTACTGCATTTCAAGAACAATGCCGGGAGAAATGCCGCCCGCGCCTCTCGCGGAGGATGACGACTTCGAGGAGGATTACGATACTTATATGACCGGCGGAGAAGCCAACAGCGGATACTTGGCTTGCTGAAAGGAGAAAAAAGTGCTTACAGCAATATTTGTCTTACTGGTGACGATATGTGTACTTCTCGCAATACAATTTGGACTCGCTATTGTGGCTTACCGGGAATTTCGACTGGCACGTCGCAAGCACGAGAAGGATGATGTTGGAGAAAACTCGTTGACACCGGCATCAACGTGGGGTAAGGAGATGTATCCGGCCCCATGGCCGGGGAAAAACGGGCCCGAAGTCAAGCACTTTGAGGGAACAGCTCAAGAGGACAAAAAGGCCCAGGATGCGGAAAGGCGTAATCTGGAAGGCTTAAAATCCATTATGGAATATGACTTGGAAACGGCGAAGAAGGCGGCCAGCCGGGATGGGGGAGAGCTGGAATGAGTTTAAAAATCAAGCAGGGGGACGCGTACATCATGCCGCTGAATATCACCGTCAACGGGGGGCAACTGCCCGCCAGCGAGGTGGAGGCGGTGGAAGTCCGGCTGGGGGACGTGCGCAAGACGTACCCGGAGGATATAAGCTATGATGTGGATTCCGGACATTTTCTTGTGCCGCTCCAGCAGGAGGACACCCTTTCCCTGCCGGAGGACGACGCCGTTCAACTGGACGTGAGGGTGAAGTTCAAGGGCGGCTCAGTGGCCGGTACCCAGAAGGTGACTATGATAGTCTCAGTAAACGCTCTTAGTGAGGAGGTCATCTAATGGCAATTGAAACAAGCCTAACTGAATTTCCCGGCGTGGTGAACGCTGAGCTGGGACAGTTCCAGCTTATGCCCGGCCCCAAGGGGGAACAGGGCGAGCGGGGGCCCAGAGGGTACGGCATAAGCTCCGCGGCGCTGAACGTGGACTACACACTGACGCTCAGATTTGAGGACGGCACGAGCTTCACCACCGCGCCGATCAGGGGACCCGCGGGCGAGCGGGGACCCAGGGGGGAGCCGGGACCTGCCGGACAAAACGGCGTGGGGCTCGACTCGGCCACCGACATCACGGGTATCCTGAAGGGCAACGG
>CANRDC010000119.1 GCA_947629245.1 uncultured Oscillospiraceae bacterium
AACTCCATCATCGACCTGTACAGCTACGGCCACGACATCGAGTCCAGCTGGCTCATGGACTGGGGCTGCGCCCTGCTGGGAGATCCGGAGCGCACGGCCCGCATCGCCGCCCTGGACCGGGACATGGCCCAGGCGGTGTTCGACGCCGCCTACAGCCACGACTCCCTGGCCAACGAGTGCGACCGGGGCGTGGTGAACGAGACCCGCATCTGGTGGGTCCAGGCGGAGACAGTGGTGGGCCTTGTGAACCTGTGGGAAAAGCTTCCGGCTGAGACGAAATACCGGGACGCGGCGGCGGCCACCTTCCGTTTCATCGAGGAAAAGCAGGTGGACCACCGGCCCGGCAGCGAGTGGTTCCACTCCGTGGACAAGTTCGGCGCGCCGGTGCCGGGGTATCCCATTCTGGAGCCCTGGAAGTGCCCGTACCACAATGGCCGCATGTGCATGGAGCTGATGCGCCGGGACCCGGAGATATACGTGTGAACAAAGCATATGGCAGCGCCCCCGCATCCTTTGTTGGGATGCGGGGGTGCCGCTCTTTTTTCCTACCTCGACCCGATGACCGACGCCAGATAAAAGGGCGCGGCGTCGTTTTCATGGGCCTGGGTGATGGTGATCTCCACCGTGTGGGGCCTATCCTCTCCGTGGACCAGCAGGTCCTGCAGATACAGGCAGTCCCCCCAGTCCTCGTCGAAGTTGGCGTCCAGGACCACGGCATGGCTCTCGTCCCCGTCCACCACCGCCCGCGCGATGGGCGCGGGCTTTTTCACGCTCTTGCGGTACTGTACCGCCAGGCCCGTCCCCTCCACGGTGAAGCGGATGGCGTCGCCCACGCGGCAGGCGGTGTATCCCCGGCGGAACGTCTGGGTGATGTGCTCCTGAGGCGTCTCGTCCGGGACGAACCCGGCCAGCTCCGGCGACCCGCTGCCGACGCGGTAGCGGGTGCTGTGCTCATAGGCGTTTTCCGTCAGAGGCTCGGGCAGCGGCCCCTCCGCCTCCGGCGCCGTCCCGGCCTCCGACGCGGCCTTCACCCGCTCCAGCAGCGCCGTGACCGCCGCCGCCACCAGCGCGTGACCCTTGTCGTTGGGGTGCAGATCGTCCGGCGTCACGTCCCGGGCGGGGATGCGCCCGGCGGCCACCGACCGCCAGAGCGACGCCCGCAGACTGACGGAGGGCAGGTCGTAGTGGGCCCCCACCTGCCGGTGGACATCCTCGGCGCTAACGCCATTATCATAGCGCACGTTGTGGAGCAGCACCACCGCCGGGCCCTTCTTATACACCCGGCGCACCAGCCCCTCGTAGGTCTCCCGGAAGTGGGGCGTATTCTCGTCGTTGACGGAAAACTCGATGAATACCACGTCCGGTCCGTATCGAAGCAGGTCCTCCTCCGCCCGTGCCGCGCCGAATTGGGAGGTGGTGCCGCCGACGCCCGCGTTCACGTCCCGGATGACGGCGGCGGGAAAACTCCTCCGCCACCAGTCCGCCACAAGGCTGGCGTAGCACAGCTCCTGCCTGGAGGCCAGGGACCCCTGGGTGATGCTCCCGCCCAGAAAGCCCACGCAGATGTCCTCGCCACGGGCCGCCCGGTCCATGACAGCGCAAAGCCGGGCCCAATTGCCCTGATGCACGACGGCTTTTTCCATGTCCATGGTCAGTCCTCCCAAACGCTCTCGCCCAGAGAATCGATAAATCCGCTCAGCTCCCGGCCCATCTGTTCCGCCTCGGGGGCCCGGATGTGGCCCGGCGTGCCCCGGCCGTTCTGGCTGTACAGGAAGTGGTAGACCTTTTCGTCCCCCAATTGGCGGCATACCATGTCGATGGACTTATCCCAGTTCTCATGGTGCATGAGGATGGTGGTGGCCAGGATGATGACCGCCCTGGGATAGACCGCCCGCAGCTTCTTCACAAAGGCGGCGTAATGCTCCCGCCAGGTTTTTGCCTGTGGGCAGTCCATGTCCCTGGCCATATAGTCGTCCGGATAGCTGTCGTTCTGGCCCAGGGCCACCACCACCACATGGGGCGTCCAGCGGGAAAAATCCCAGGTCTTGGGCCGGTCGATGTCCGGGTTATACTCGATCTTGTCGTACACATACTCCATGCCCCGGTAGTTGGGCGCGCCGAAGTATCCGGTGCCGTCCATGAGGGCCACGCCCCCCTGGGCGATGTCATGCAGCTGGGCGTTCAGCATCCGGGCGGTATACCAGGCGTAGGACCAGTAGCTGTTATGATACTCCCCATTGTGGGGCGGGTCGACCTGTCCGCAATGATCCACCGCCTCCGCCACCTCACCGGCGGACACGCTGTCGCCGTAGACCTCCAAGCGCCGCTCCGGCAAAGGCTCCGGGGCGAACAGCTCCGCGTCCGTCTCCACGATCAGCCCGTGGAACCGCAGCTGGTGGCAGGAATCCTGCCGCTTGAACAGCGTCAGCTCATGCTCGCCCGGACCCAGACCCTCCCCCAGCGTCAGCTCCTGGCGTCCGCTTGGGGCCAGGGGGATCGTGGACTGGACACCGTCCAGCATCACGCCCAGATAATTGTCCCAGCAACCCCGCATATTGGTCACCACGGCCCGGACAAAGTCTCCCGTGAAGCGCACCTTCACGAACGTGGCCGGAAACACCCAAACCGGCTCCTTGGGGTCGTCGAAGTCGATCCGGCCCATATATTGCAGCGCGGCGTGGTCCGCCGCGATCCATTTCTCGTTATCTCTCATCGGACTCCTCCAATTCGTCGCCGGACACATGGTAATACCACTTTTTCGCCTCCGGACTGCCCTCCTCCGGCCTAGGGGAGCAGCGGATCAGCACCCGCTCCATCAAGAACGTCTCCAGATACACCGCCAACCCCGGAAACAGCGGCAATCCCCACGGCATGAGCCAGATCCCCGCCAGAAGCGCCCCCAGGCCCAGCAAAAAGGCAAGGGTGAAATGCAGATATCGAAACATGAGCACCACGCCCATGCGCAGCAGGGCCATATTCCCCATCTCGAACCGGGACAGGCACGGCCACACGTATATCCCCAGCGCCGCGATCAGCAGCGCCATCAGATAGAACACATACAAAAACCACAGCGGCACGCTCTCGTCGCTGTAAAGATACATGGCCTCCACTACCACCAGCGCCAGCGCCAGGGTGAGGCCGATACTCAGAGGCAGGGACTGGCGGAGGTTTTGCTTAAAGCAGCGGAAAAACTCCGACGCGGTGGAGCCGGTGTGAAAGCGCACCGTCTTGGCCACGGCGTAATAGGCGGCCGCCGCGGCCGCGCCCGCCGTGACCACCGGCAGGCTGCACACGATCCACAGCCCGCTGGTGACGATCAGGCTCCACAGCAGATTCATGAACCGGGCAAAGCGCCCCTCCTGGGAAAACAGGCCCTCAAACAACGCCGTCCCTCCTCTCGGCAATAATGATTATCTGTTGGCGCAACGCCACAAGGCGTTGCGCCGAGCCGCTTTGCGGCTCAGCAAAACAGCGTAGCTGTTTTGCCAGATATTCATTACAATGAGCATCGCGCAAATGATCCTTGGATCATTTGCCGCCAAACGACACGTTTGGCGGCGAAAACATTCGTTTTCGCCTTGCGATGGTCACTATGGGCCCGCACCTGAAAAGGTACGGGCCCACCGAACTTATGTCTTGCGAAAAGCTCCGGGACCGATCAGCCGAAGTAAGCGTCGATAGCCGCCTGGAACTGCTGGCGGTAGGTCTCCTGATACTGGGCCGCGGTCATGGTGCCGAAGATCAGCTGCTCCAGATCCCAGCCGTCCACCTGGGCCTCCAGGCTCTGGTAGACGTCGAACTGCTCACGGGAGCCCAGATCGAACATCACGTTATAGTTCTCTTCCTGCAGATCGGGGTCGCTGGCCGTGGTAGCGTACCACCACCACATGGTCTCCTTGTCGTCGCGGATGGACACGTCGTCGTTGTACCAGTTGGACAGAGCCTCAAACACGTTGTAGACCAGCTCGGGGTCCTCCACGCCGTTGGGGATGAACCAGAAGGAACCGGCGGTCAGCTTGGCGTTGTTGGTCTCCTGGTCGCCGCTGGGGCCAACGGGCCACTGGACGAAGACGGTGTCGAACTCCAGGGTGGAGCCCACGGAGCCGTCCCAGTCATAGTCGGCGTTGGTGGAGGCGATCCACGCGGCGCTGGGCCAGAAGCCGATGTTGCCGTTGCGGTAGGTGAAGCGCATCACGTCGCCGTTGTCCTGCTCCACATAGGGCTCGCAGACGTTGTAGGTGTTGTACAGGTCATAGTAGAACTGCAGGGCCTCGCCGGTGGCGGCGGAGCTCAGGCCTTCCTCGGTGCCAGCGGCGATGGAGGCGCCGTTGCTCATGAGCAGGTTGCTCAGCACGTCCTCCTTGAAGCCGGTGAAGCCGTACTGGTCGGTGACGCCGTCGCCGTCGGTGTCCTGGGTCAGGGTCTGGCAATACTCCACGAACTTATCCCAGGTCCACTCGCCGCGGGCGTACAGGTCCCGGGGATCCTCCAGGTTGTTGTCCTCGAGCATCTGCTTGTTGAAGGCCAGCGGGGAGGTAGCCTCCACCACGTTCTGGCCCAGCACCTGCTTCATCAGGCAGGCCTTGCCGTCGCCCAGGTCCAGATAGTTCAGCACGGTCTGGTCGCTGAGGATGTCGGCGTCCTCGGGCAGGACGGTCTTCAGGTCCAGGGCCAGGCCGTTGACGGCGGCCGGGATGCCCATGGTCAGGTCGCACAGATACACATCGCAGTCGGGCGTGCCCGCCAGGATGGAGGTGTTGATGGAGTCGGTGATGCCGGTGTAGGTCAGGTTGACGTACTGGAACTTCACGTTGTACTTCTCCTCCACGGCCTTCACCACGTCAAAGCGCATCTGGTCGGAGACGCTGCCGGTATAGGAGGGGTCGTCCTCCAGGGCGGTGTGGGTGGAGTCATAATAGATGTCCCACCAGGTGCCGATGGTGATCGTACGGGGCTCGTCCGCCGCGAACGCTCCGATGCTGAGCGCGGAGAACATGAACGCGACAACGAGGACCGTTGCGAATATCTTGGTAAAGCGCTTCATTCGTTATTCCTCCTATTAGAATAGATGTGGATGGCAGTCGGCTTATTCCGCGGCGGTGCCGATGTTGACGCTGAACACTTCCCAAGCGCCGCTGGCCTCGCACTGCAGACGGGTGCCCCAGGTGGACACGTCGTCGCCGCAGACCTCGGCGATCTGCTCATAGGTGACCTGGGCCATGGATCCGTCGAACGTATGGGACTGACCGTCGTTGGGGTTGCCAACGCGGCTCCACCCGGCGGCGGCGTCGGGCATCACGATCCACATGTCACCGGTATCGGACGCATACTGGATGGTGATCACGGAGCCGGGCACCAGAAGAGCCAGCTGCTCCTCGGTCAGCTCCACGCCGTCCTGGGCCCAGCCGTCGGCGGCCTTACCGGCCATCTCGGGGATCTCCACGTTGCCCTTCACGTTCGTAAAAGCGCCGGAGCAGATGGACACGCCATAGACCTCCCAGGCGCCGCTGGACTCGCACTGCAGGCGGGTGCCCCAGGTGGAGGGGTCGTCGCCGCAGACTTCCGCGATCTGCTCATAGGTGACCTGAGCCACGGAGCCGTCGAACGCGTGGGACTGGCCGTCGTTGGGGTTGCCAACGCGGCTCCAGCCAGCGGCGGCGTCGGGCATCACGATCCACATGTCGCCGGTCTCGGAGGCATAGTTGATCTCGATGACGGAGCCGGGCACCAGCAGAGCCAGCTGCTCTTCGGTCAGCTCCACGCCGTCCTGAGCCCAGCCGTCGGCGGCCTTACCGGCCATGTCGGGGATCTCCACCTTGCCAGCCAGGTTCTTCAAGCCGGTGGGCTGGCCCACCTTCACGCCGTAGACCTCCCAGGCGCCGCTGGCCTCGCACTGAAGCCGAGCGCCCCAGGCGGACACGTCGTCGCCGCAGACGGCGGCGATCTGCTCATAGGTGATCTGGCAGATGTTCTTGGACAGGTTGGTAGCGGCGGTCTGCTGCTCCACGCGGCTCCAGCCCAC
>CANRDC010000120.1 GCA_947629245.1 uncultured Oscillospiraceae bacterium
CCTTGGTATTCTCACGCCGCTGGAAAAGCACAATCGCTATTTGGCGGCATAAAAGCAGCCAGCAGATTCCTGCTGGCTGTGAAAAAACTTTATCCTTTTTCATTGTCCTCTTGACGGGGTGCAGTTCACCGCGCGGCGGGCCGCCTTTCCGCAAAAACCGGAGGGACCTCATGAACGGGGTCCCCCCGGCTATCGTCCTCTTATTCTCCGAATATCTCCGCTATGTCGATGTTCTCAAAATCGCCCCGCCAGACGATCTCCGCTTCCTCGGTGGTCGCCTCCAGAAGCTCATAGAGCTTCTCGTTACCGGCGGCGGTCCGCAGGCTGGAGGAGGAGCCGCTGCTGTCGGTATAGACGCCGTCCGGGTCCACCGGCAGCCGGAGGATGATGTGGTAGCCGTAGTCGGACTGGACCGGCTCGGACAGGCCGTATTCCTCCAGAGCGGCGGTGGTCTGCTCGAACACCGGTACCATCACGCCGGAGACGAACTGGTATCCGTCCGGATTATAGGCCAGGCCCGTGTCCTCGGAGTGCGCGTTCATCAGCTCGTCGAAAAGCGCCTCCAGAGCCTCCGGGTCGTCCTGGGCGGCGGACAGCCGCTCATAAAGCTCGTCCGCCTTGGCCTTCTTCTCCGCCAGCTCCTCCTCGCTCAGCGGTTCGCCCGTCTCCGGGTCGATGGTCATGAGCAGGATGTGCTTGCAGGCCAGCAGCCCCAGCTCGTCGGCGTAGGCCAGGACGTCCGCGTCGGAGACGTTGGCGCCGTCCTCGCCGTACAGGGCGGTGAACAGCTTGTCCAGCAGCAGGCTGACGCGGCTCATGTTGTCCAGCAGCTCCCGGTCCATGAACTGGCCGTCGATATATTCCTCGTAGGCGGCGATCTCCTCGTCGGTACAGGTACCGTCGCCGTCGCCATAGCTGTCCACCGCCTGTTCAAATGCCTCCTGCAGCCTGGCCTCGTCCTCCTCGTCCAGAGACAGCCCCTCCTGCTCCGCCAGCGTCTCCACGGCCCGGTACTGGAACAGGCCCTCCGCGGCGGTGGTACGCACCAGCGTGGCGTTGTCCATTTCCTCGTTAAAGTCAGAGCCGTCCCAGCCGGAGAAGGGCATGCCCATGGCCGCCATGTACTGCATATATCCGGCGTAATAGTTCAGCCAGTAATAATACTCCCGCCAGGTGGCCTCCCGGCCGTTGTAGGTCATGACGACCTCGTCCGGATCGTAGGCGGCATAGCCCAGTCCCGGCTTGGGCGAGGGGGTGGGCTCGTCGGTCACCTCGGGCTCGTCGGTCTCCTCAGGCTCGTCGGTCTCCTCAGGCTCGTCGGTCTCCTCGGGCACGTCGGTCTCCTCAGGCACGTCGGTCTCCTCGGGCACGTCGGTCTCCTCGGGCGCGTCGGTCTCCTCGGGCGCGTCGGTGGCGGCGGCCTGCTCCTCGTCGCCTTCATACTGCTGGATGGAGCCGCCGCCGCAGCCGGTGAGCAGCGCTGCTGTCAGGCACAGGCACAGGATAATGGCAATGCTCTTACGCATCATGAACGTCTCCTTTGCATCGGTCAGGTCCGTCCCCCGGCGGGGCCGGGAAGCGGTATAGTACATTTTCGGACCTGCCACATTTTTCCGTCGAACGCGGGACAGGCCGCCGGTCGGCGGCCTGTCCCGCGTTTTCGGCTCATTCCTTCAGGGACTGGATGAATTCGTAGATCGCCTCGGCGGAGTTGAAGTTCTCCGGCTCCAGATCGGCCATGGAGATCTTCACGTCGAACTCGCCCATGATCTCGTTGACCAGCGCGGTGATCTCGAACGAGCCCAGGATGCCGTCGTCCACAAGAGCGGTCTCCCGCTCAAAGTCCACATCCGGGCGCAGGTCCCGCAGTATTTCCATCAGATCTTCCATCATAATATCAACCTCCTGATTATGGATGGTATCTCGCTTATTTGCCGCCGGTCAGCTTTTTCTCCAGCTCCAGCAGGTCCCGCTTCCGGTCCCTGAGCCGCCGGGCCGGGATGCCCGCGTACACGCCCCAGGGCTCGGTGGACCGGTTGATCAGGCTCATGGAGCCGAAGGAACAGCCCTCGCCCATGCGCACGCCGGGCAGCACCGCGCAGCCGGTGCCCAATATCACGTGCTTTTCCAGAACGACGGGCGCCTCCGTCTCCCGGCGGAAGGCCATGGGCACGGTGGGGTTGGTCAGGCTGGCGCCGGAATAGTCGTCGCTGGTGGCGTAAAGGGTGCAGCGGGAACTGAGCCCGGAGAAGTCGCACAGGGTGATGCCCGCCTTGCCCGCGTACAGCTCGCAGTTGGAGCTGATGTGAACGTAACTGCCCACCGTGATCTCCCCGTTCAAAATGGTGAAGTCGTCGATGAGCACATGACTGCCCAGACTGATCAGCTCCGGCGTATAGACGCGGCAGGTGCGGCTGACAAGCACCTGGCGGCCCAGAGCCCTGAAGCCGAATTCCTGCAGCTCCTTTTTGCTGTAATAGGGATCAAGTTTCATATGGCGTTCCCTTTCCGCGTTATAGTAGCACACTCGACCGGCGGATGCAAGACTTAAAACACCATACCCGTGGACAGGGGGTATTCGTAATACTCCGCCCCCGCCAGACCGTAGACGCGGCCCGCGAAGCAGAGCTGGCCGTCGCCGGCGAACCACAGCCGCTCCAGCTCCGCGTTGTCCGGCGAGGTGGTGCGCGCATACTGTCCGTCGTAAAACGCCTGGTCCGTCTGCTCCTTCATGCCCCCGAACTGGTGGGTGAATTCCTCCCCCAAAACGGCCTGCTCCAGATTGGCCAGCTCGTTTTCGTCCACCTGCAGCAGCGCCAGCAGCTCCGCCCCGGACAGGGCCTGTCCGGTGGCCAGGTCCAGGTTATAGGGGGTGTATTCCATCCAGTCGTTGGCCTTTTTGACCATCACCACGCTCAGGACCCGCCCCGCGCCCTTGGCGTACTCATAGTGGAGCTCCCACAGGGGGTCCTCCGACACCTGGTAGAACTCGTCCTGGATCGCCTGATTGATCTCGTCCGCGCCGGGACAGTCCACCGTGATCCGGGGCAGGACCCGGGGGTCCGCCAGGGCGTCCTGCACGCACTGGTCCGCCGTCAGAGCCGTGAAGTCCGTACCGGCGTCCTGGTCCTGGGCGTCGGTGGCGGAGTCGCTCTCGATCTCCTCCCCCGGCAGGACCACCGGCTCTGAACTGTCCGTGTCTGAATCGTCCAGGACCGTATCCGACCGGCCGTCGGTCATCTCGGACAGCACGTCCTCCGCGCCGCAGGCGGCCGTCAGGCACAGGCACAAAACCAGCGCCAGCAGGGAAATATATCGTCTCATTCTATTATGGTACCCCTTTCAAATCTGTTCCTTATAGGCCCGGAAGGCGGCGGGGACGGGATACCGCTCCGCCCGCGACCGGGCCGTGGTCCAGGTGAACCGGTCCGGGGCCGCGCCGCAGCGGACCCGCCAGCCGGTCATGTGCCACTCCAGATGGGTGAAGATATGCAGGGCCCGGCCGCAGGGCTCCAGGGCCTCCGGCGCGCAGCCCCACGCGTCCGCCTGACAAAGGGCCGCCGCCTCGTCCAGCTCGCCTTCCACGTTGGGAAACTCCCACATGCCTGCCAGCAGCCCCCTGTCCGGCCGCCGGACCAGGGCCACCCGGCCCTCGTGCTCCAGCAGGAACACGGTCCTTCGCTGGACCTTCCGGGGCCGCTTTTCGTCCATTACCGGCCAGTCCGCGGGATGTCCGGTCCTCCCGGCGGCGCACACGGCGGCCAGCGGACACGCGCCGCAGTCCGGCGTGCCCGGCAGGCACACCGTCTCCCCCAGTTCCATCAGGGCGGAGGTAAAATCCCCGCACCGGCCAGCGGGATACCGCTCCCGCAGCCCCTCCCGGAAGCCGCGTTTCACCTTCGGGTCCCCCACGCTGTCCGGGCAGCGGGTGAGCCGGGCGCAGACCCGCAGCACGTTCCCGTCCACCGCGGGCTCTGGCAGCCCGAAGGCGATGGAGGCCACCGCCCCGGCGGTATAGTCCCCGATACCGGGCAGGGACCGCAGGGCCTTCGCGTCGGCGGGAAGCTCCCCGCCGTACCGCTCCACCACGATCTTCGCCGCCTTGTGCAGGTTCCGGGCCCTGGAATAGTACCCCAGCCCCTCCCACAGCTTCAAAACCGTCTGCTGGTCGGCGGCGGCCAGGTCCCGGACCGTGGGCAGCGCACGCATGAACCGCAGGAAATACCCCTTGGCCGCCTCGATGCGGGTCTGCTGGAGCATGATCTCCGACACCCAGACCCGGTAGGGCGTCGCGTCCCTCCGCCAGGGCAGATCCCGCGCGTGCGCGTCGTACCAGGGCAGAAGAGCCTCCGCCAGGCCCTCCGGCAGCTTTTCCATGGCCGCGCCCCCTTTCTTCTCCCTTATTAAAACACGCCCCGCCTGTCCGGTCAAGGAAAAGGATGGGAAAAACGCGCCCATATATCCCGTATATTTGTGCAAAAATGCGATTGACAAACGCTACCGCGGTCTGTATCATTTTTGACAGAAAACCGCAAAATGATGTATTTCAGACCCGATGCGGAGCTGTTGGCAAGGCGCGAATGGCCGCTGGTGATCCATGTCCTCTTGCCGTGACCGGCAGGAGGTTTTTTCTGAGTAAAAAACATTATACATAAGGGAGGCTCTTCACCATGAACCTGATCTACGGCATCAAGGACAAGCCCAAGTTCGGACAGGTCATCCTGTTCGCCATCCAGCAACTGCTGGCCATCATGGCC
The DNA here is from genome assembly GCA_947629245.1 of uncultured Oscillospiraceae bacterium. Taxonomy (GTDB): domain Bacteria; phylum Bacillota; class Clostridia; order Oscillospirales; family Oscillospiraceae; genus CAJOIG01. The sequence goes on from CANRDC010000120.1 coordinate 4,758, forward strand.
GCCACCATCGCGGTGCCCGCCGTGGTCAACTCCGGCTGCGGCACCGAGCTGACCGCCTCCGCCGCCATCTTCGGCGCCGGTGTGGGCACGTTCGTGTACCTCATCTTTACCAAGAGCGCCAGCCCCGTGTTCCTGGGCTCCTCCTTCGCCTTCATCGGCTCCATGATGAGCGCCTTCTCCGGGGCGGCCTCCATGGCGGTGGGCTACTGGGGCCTGATCATCGGCGCGGCCATGGCCGGAGCGGTGTACGTGGTCCTGGCCATCGTCATCAAGGCATGCGGCGTGGCCTGGATCGACAAGCTGATGCCCCCCGTCATCATCGGGCCCACCGTGGCCATCATCGGCCTGTCCTTGGCGGGCAACGCCGTGGGCGACCTGACCACCTCCAGCGTGGAGGGCGGCTCGGTCTATGTGGCCATCATCTGCGGCCTTGTGACCCTGGCGGTGACCATCCTGGCCTCCACCTACGGCAAGAAGATGGTCCGCATGGTGCCCTTCATCATCGGCATCCTGGCGGGCTACGCCTGCGCCAGCCTCTTCGCCCTGCTGGGCTACGTCACCGGCAACCCGGCCTTCACCGTCATCAACTATGACGCCCTGGCAAACGTGGGCTTCGTGGCGGCCCCGGACTTCACCTTCATGATCGGCGGCAGCCTCAGCGACGTGACGCCCACATACCTTCTCACCCTGTTCACCGCCTATGTGCCCGTGGCCTTCGTGGTCTTTGCCGAGCACCTGGCGGACCACAAGAACCTGAGCTCCATTATCGGCACCGACCTGCTGGAGACGCCGGGCCTGACCCGGACCCTGCTGGGCGACGGCATCGGCTCCATCGCGGGCGCGGTGTTCGGCGGCTGCCCCAACACCACCTACGGCGAGTCCATCGCCTGCGTGGCCATCACCCGCAACGCCTCCACCGTCAGCATCTGGGGCGCGGCGGTGCTGTGCATCATCGTCAGCTTCATCTCCCCGCTGATGGCCTTTTTGCAGACCATTCCCTCCTGCGTCATGGGCGGCGTGTGCGTGGCGCTGTACGGCTTCATCGCCATGAGCGGCTTCAAGATGCTCCAGGG
>CANRDC010000121.1 GCA_947629245.1 uncultured Oscillospiraceae bacterium
GACGAGGTCCGCATGATCATGATCGACCCCAAGATGGTGGAGTTCGTGGTCTACAACGGCATGCCCCACCTGTACGTGCCCGTGGTCACCGACGCGAAGAAGGCGGCGGGGGCCCTGCAGTGGGCGGTGGTGGAGATGCTCAAGCGCTACCGGCTGTTCTCCGAGTCCAGCGTCCGGGACCTGTCCAGCTACAACGATATCCAGAAAAAGCAGGGCGGCGAGGCCCTGCCCCAGGTGGTCATCTTCATCGACGAACTGGCGGACCTGATGATGGTGGCGTCCAAGGAAGTGGAGGAATCCATCTGCCGGGTGGCCCAGATGGGCCGCGCCGCGGGCATGCACCTGGTCATCGCAACCCAGAGCCCCCGTGCCGACGTGATCACGGGCCTGATGAAGGCCAATATCCCCAGCCGCATCGCCCTTTCCGTGTCCGGGCCGCTGGAGAGCCGCATCATCCTGGACCAGCAGGGGGCGGAAAAGCTCCTGGGCAACGGCGATATGCTCTATTCGCCCATCGGCAGCAAGCCTGTCCGGCTCCAGGGCGCCTTCGTCACCGACGAGGAGCGGGAGGACATCATCAACTTTGTGAAGAAAGAGGCCGAGGCCGAGTATTCCGACGAGATTTTGGCGGAGATCGAGAAGGCCGCCTCGGACAAGGACGCCAAGAACGCCCCCGCCGAGGAGGACGCCGCCCCCAAGAGCGATTACGACGAGCTGCTGCCCCAGGCGGTGGACGTGATCTTCGAGACGAAGCAGGCCTCCGTATCCATGCTCCAGCGGCGGCTGAAGCTGGGCTATTCCCGTGCCGCCCGGCTCATCGACCAGCTGGAGGAGGTGGGCGTGGTGGGACCCTACGAGGGCTCCAAGCCCCGGCAGATCGTGCTCACCAAGCAGCAGTGGCAGGAGATGCAGTACGCCCAGGGCACCGCCCCCGTGGACACCATCGCCCACGAGTTCGCCCAGGTGTCCGAGAGCGACGAGTTCGCGCCCACCGCCGAGGAGCTGGAGGCGGAGGAGCCGTCCGCCCCGGCGGAGGACGATAACAGCGGGGAGGACGAGCTGCTGTGACCGGGATATGTGTGCCCCTGGAGGCGCGGGAACTGCAAAGCCTCGGCCCCCTGGAACTGGCACATGTGGGCGACGCGGTATATGAGCTGCTGGTCCGCACGGAACTGGCCCGGCGGGGCGGCGGCAGGGTAGGGGACCTGCACCGGGCGGCGGTGGCCTATGTGGCCGCCCCGGCCCAGGCCGCGGCTCTGGAACGGCTCCTGCCCCGGCTGACGGAGGAGGAGCGAAAGGTCTGTCACCGGGGCCGGAACGCCCATGTGCACGGTTATCCCGCCGGATGCGCTCCGGCCCAGTACCACGCCGCCACGGCCCTGGAGGCCCTGTTCGGCTGGCTGTGGCTGGCGGGCCGGACGGACCGGGTCCGGGAGCTGTTCGCCATCATTTTGGAGGAAGAGCATGCCTCTTGACGCAGTATTTATATCCGAGCTTGGCCGGGAGCTCCATGAAAGGCTCTCCGGCAGTAAGATTGACCGTGTCCACCAGCCGGAAAAGGACACGGTCGTACTGGCCCTGCGGGGAAACGGGGGCGGAGCGCGGCTGGCGCTTTGCTTCGGCTCCGGCTCGGCGCGGGTGTGCCTGACCCAGGCGGAATATGAAAATCCCGCCCAGCCGCCCATGTTCTGCATGCTGCTTCGAAAGCACATCCAGGGCGCGCGGGTGGTGGCGGTGGAGCAGCCGGAAAACGAGCGGATGCTGCTTCTGCGCCTCGCGGCCTTCGACGAGCTGGGGGAGAGCGTGGAAAAGACCCTGGCGGTGGAGCTTTTGGGGCGCAACGCCAATTTGATCCTGGTCGACGCCGACGGGCGCATCCTGGACGCGGCCCGGCGGATAGACGGGGAGATGAGCCCTCTGCGGCAGCTTTTGCCGGGGCTGATCTACCGGCTGCCGCCCAAGCCCGCGCCGGGCAAGTTCTCGGGGCTGTCGCCCCTGATCCGCCGGGAGATGGAGTGGCGGGGCCTGCCGCCGGTTTTGGAGAGCCTGGAGGGGCTGGAGCGGACGCCTACCATGCTGGTGGAGGACGGAAAACCCGTGGACTTCACCTTTATACCCATTTTGCAGTACGGCCCATCCACGGAGAGCGTGGCCTGTCCGGGCTGGTCGGCGCTGCTGGAGGCGTTTTACGCGGAGAAGGACCGGACCGAGCATCTGAAAAGCCGGGCCAGGAGCCTGACCAAGCTGGTCCGAAACGCGAAGAACCGGACGGAGAAGAAGCTGGCCCTGCGGCTGCAGGAGCTGGCCGCCACGGAGGACCGGGAGACGGACAAACGCCGGGGCGACCTGATCACCGCCAACATCTGGCGGATGAAGCCGGGGATGGACCGCGTGACGCTGGAGGATTTTTACGAGCCGGACAGTCCGCTGACGGACGTGCCCCTGGATCCCAGGAAGTCCCCCCAGCAGAACGCGGCGGCCTATTATAAGCAGTACGCCAAGAAAAAGACCGCCCGGGAGCATCTGACGGCGCTCATCGGGGAGAACCGGGTGGAGGCGGAGTATCTGGCCTCCGTGGCGGTGGAGCTGGACCGGACCCAGACCCAGAGCGACCTGGAGGTGGTCCGGCAGGAGCTTGTCCGGGCGGGCTACGTCCGGGAGGCGAAGGGGAAGGGCAAACGGCGGGAGAGACCCGCCCAGCCCCTGCGGTTCGTCACCTCCGCCGGACTGGAGGTTCTGGTGGGCCGCAGCAACCTGCAAAACGACGAGCTCACGTTTAAGATTGCCCGTCGGACGGACCTTTGGCTGCACGCCCAGAAGCTCCACGGGGCCCATGTGATATTGCGCTGCGAGGGAGCGGAGCCGGACGAGAAGTCGGTGTATGAGGCGGCCTCGCTGGCGGCCTTTTATTCCGAGGGCGGCCAGGCCGGGCGCGTGGCGGTGGACGTCACCCAGGCCCGATTCGTGAAAAAGCAGAAAGGCGCCCGCCCCGGCATGGTGCTCTACACGGACCAGAGGACCGTCATGGCGGAGCCCAGGAGGGAACTGTGATGACAAGGGTGTATTTCGTGCGGCACGCCCAGCCGGAGCACGCCCATGCCGACGACCGGACAAGACCCCTCACGGCGGAGGGGACCGCCGATGCGGAGCTGGTGTGGCGGACCCTGCGGGACAAGGGGATCGACGCGTTTTATTGCAGCCCCTATAAGCGCAGCGTCGATACGATCCGAAAGACGGCGGAGCTTCTGGGAAAGGAACTGCTGCTGGACGAGCGGCTGCGGGAGCGGCAGAGCGGTCCGGGCGGGAATGGGCACGGGATGTTCCGCAGACGCTGGAACGACCATGCCTGGCATGAGGATGGCGGCGAGTCCATCGAGATGGTCCAAAAGCGCAACATAGAGGCGCTGCGGCAGATACTGGACGATAACGAGGGCAAGACCGTCGCGATAGGGACCCATGGGACCGCCCTCAGCGCCATCATCAATTACTATCGGCCAGAGTTCGGCTGCGACGATTTTCTGCGCATCATCGATTGGATGCCCTACATCGTGGAGCTGGATTTTGACGGCCGGCGGTTCGTGTCCATGACCGAGCACGGGCACGTGGAAAAGCAGTTCAGGCCCGTGTGAGCCGAAACGAAAATGTCCGCACCGGAGAAAGGGTGCGGACATTTTGCGTACACTGTCGATCTTTACCGTCCGGAGAGCAGGCCGATGGCGTTGGCCAGCAGCTCCGCCGCGCCGGAGCGGGTGAGCACGGCCTCCACATCCTCCCAGTTGCGGGGCATCACCCCGCAGGCGGTGAGATTGGCTACGGCCTGGGCCCAGGGTTCGGCGCTGTTGTCCTCGCCCACATAGGCCGCTGCGCTGACCACGTTCGATACGCCCAGCACGGAGTTGAGCGTCACGCAGGCTTCCTGCGTGGTGATGGGCTCGCCGGGGTCAAAAACCGCTCCGGTGGCGGTGGCCTCGCCCTGGATATAGCCGTTCATGAGGGCGGTGGCCACGTAGGGCTTGAGCCAGGGGCCGATGGAGCCGTCGTCCTGGAAGCCGGTGGAGCTGACGCCCTTCAGCACGTCACAGTCCGCCGCCGTCATGCACATGGAGAGAAACTCGCCCCGGGTCACCTGGGCGTCCGGGTTGAACACGTAGGCGTCGCCCACGTTTTCAGCCGTGAACACCCCGGCCTCCGTCAGGACCACGGCGGAGTACTCGCAGCCCTCGCCGGTCAGGTCCGAGTAGGTCACCTTGGACTTCTGCTTGACCAGCTTGATGATGACGGTGCCCTCCTGGGACACATTACCGGCGGCGTCCTTGGCCCGGAAGCCGAAGTAGTCCTTGCCCCGCTTGCCCTCCTTGGGGGTATAGACGAAGTAGCCGTCGGGGGACAGCTGGACGGAGCCCTTCATGGGGCCGGTGCACAGCTCAAAGGTCAGCGCGTCCCCTTCCGCGTCGTAGGCGGACAGCTGGCCGCCAATGGATACGCCCCGGTAGGTCTGGAGCTGCTGGTTTTCCGCCACGGGCGGGGTATTGGCGGAGCCGGGCTGGGCGGCGTTGGACGCGCCCTCGCCCTCGGCATAGGCGCCGCCGCTGACGGATACCACCGACTGGTTGGGCGCGAACGGGCTGTCCGCAAGGCCGTTGGCCGCGGCGTCCTCGTCCGCGTTTTCAGCGCCTGCGGCGTCGGTATTTCCCGGCTCAGCGGTGTTCTGCGACCAGTCTGTCACGTCCCGGACGGGCTCGGCCGCCAGCGCCGGTGTGACGCCCAGAGCCATGACCAGCAGCAGCGCCCATGCGATCAAAGTTCGTTTCATGTAACTTTCCTCCATGTAGATTTGTACCGTTATTTTGTACGGCGAGCGTGCAAAATATTCCCAAGCGGCAAAACCAAAGCTGCTATATCATAAGCGGGAGCCAGGGCGGATATTCCACCTTTTGAGACGGGCCCGGACCTCCGGGGCGGGAAAAAGCCCTTGACAAACGGGGAGAAGATGGTATAATTATCAAACGTTAAGCGCGGGGATGCTGGAATAGGCAGACAGGCAGGCTTGAGGTGCCTGTGTCCGTCAGGACGTGTGGGTTCAAGTCCCATTCCCCGCACCATGACGAGTACCCATAAGGGACTTGAGTTCCCTTGTGGGTATTCTCTTTTACAGGCTGGGGTCAAGCGCCCCGGCCTATTTCTTTGCGGCCAAAGGCCGCCAGATAGGACTGCTCCGCTGCCCGGCTCATGTGCGGCAGTTCCACATATCCTATCATTTTGTAGTATATCTCCACCTTCTGCACCGTCTGGCCGCCTATCTGCTCCCGGTGGTACACCACGATCTTGTCGATGAACTCTCGCAGTATCTCCGGCGTCAACTCCTGGATGTCCGTGTACTTCCTCACAAGCTGTAAAAAGCCCTCCGCGTTCATTTCGTGCGCCTGTTCTTCAGCCACGATCTTCCGCAGGTGCCGGATGCGCTGGGATAACTCCGTCTGCTCGTCCTCGTACTTGTCGGACAGCTTGCGGTAGCGGTCATCCGTGAGGTTGCCGAGGATATGTTCTT
>CANRDC010000122.1 GCA_947629245.1 uncultured Oscillospiraceae bacterium
CCTCACATTCTGAACACGAGCTCGGTATAGATCGACCGGAAGAAGTTATACACCTGTCCGATCAGGTCTATGAGCAGCAGACTGACGAAAAGGATGAACAGGATCGCCACGAAGGTCAAAAACAGGGTGATAAGGGTCTTGCCCATAGTATAGTCATGGACCTGCCGGATGCCCATCAGCATAAGGATCACCGCGTAGGCCACGCCCAGGCCGATGATGAGGTAGTAGAACGCTCCCTCCTCCACGGTGATGAACTGGCTGAAGGCCGTGGCGATCAGCAGAGCGGGGATCATGGGCGCGCAGCCGTAGCCGATGGCGATGGCGATGTCCTTCATCCGGCCGCTGCCGTTCATCAGGCAGGTGATGGACCAGTTGCCCACGCACAGCAGCACGTACAGCAGCAGCACGCCCGACAGCTCCTGAAAGCTGTCCACCGTGGCCGGTTCCACGTCGTTGACGATGAAGTTGGCGCTGATGCGGTTGACGGAGAAGCACAGGGAGAAGCAGATCACCAGCAGCACCGCCAGAGGCACGCTGCCCCGGTCCTGGTGACGGATCCAGTAAAAGCCGTCCATGGGGTGGCTCATGGTATAGAGCAGATACCGCCACTTTTCCTTTCCGAACGCCGCTTTCATCCGCTCACCCCTCCTTTCTCCGTCGCCGCCTGTTTCTTTCTTTTCACCCGTTTGCGCAGCCACGACGCCGCCCACAGCACGACCAGCGCCACGCCCACGACGGTGAGCGCCTGACCCAGATGGGCCCGAAGGATCTCGCTGCGGTAGCGTTTGAAGGCCACGGAGTAGTAGTCCCGGTTCATGCCCAGCTTCAGGTATTTCATGGCCGCCTCATTGTCCCCGGCGGACAGATACGCCTTGCCGATGCCGGAGCAGGCCAGCTCGTTGTTCTCGTCCAGCTCCAGCACCCGCTCCCACAGCGGCACGGCCAGGGCCTCGTCCCCGTCGTAGCGCAGGGCCACCGCCCGGTCGATGAGGCTGCCGTACTCCGTGGGCGCGAAGCGGTATATCTCGCCCCGTGTGGCGTCCAGCACCAGCAGCTCCCCGTTCCACTGCTCCACGGCGACGGGGGTGGTGAAGGTGCCCTCCTGGGTGCCCAGGCCGCCGAAGATGTACAAGAGGTTGCCCTCGTGGTCGTAGGTGAAGACGCGGCCGCGCTTGCGGTCCAGCAGGGAGAAGATGCCCTCGCCCCGGTAGACCACGTCGGTGATCTGGCTGGGCCCCGCGTAGGCGCCGGAGCCGTTGATCCACAGGTCGCCGCCCACGTTCTCGTTGCGGCCCTTCTTGATCACGTCCTCGCCCCGGGGGTTCAGACGGCGCACGCCCTGCTTGCCGGATTCGTCGATGTTGGTGGCGTAGACGAAGCCGCTCTCGTCGATGTCCATGCCGGTGAATTCCGTGGCGATGTACAAAGTCTGGTTCTGCCGCTCCTCCTTGGTGGCCACCTTTTTCCAGAACTTCTCCCACAGGGAGAGCTGGACGTTGATGGTGCCGAAGAAGCCGGAGAACTGGCCGTCGGTCTCAAAGACCAGGATGCCCTGGAACATGTTCTGGGCGATGCAGTAGATACGGTCGGCGTAGTCCACCGAGATCTTCAGGGGCTTGAACACGAATCCCGCGGGCAGCACGTCCGATTGGGGGTCCCGGACGATCCGGTCCAGGGTCCCGTCCAGCTCCATCACCACGATGCGCTGGTTTTCCCGGTCCGCGATATATAGCTGCTCGTTTTCCGACACGCACACGCCGGTGGGGGTGTTGAAGGTGTCGGTCTCGCCCTCGTTTTCAAAGGAGTCGATGATCTTTTCCACCTGGTGGCTGGACCCGTCCACCACCACGATCCGGTTATGGCCGGTGTCGGCGATATAGAGGTCGCCGTCGGGCGCCACGCAGATGTCCTGGGGGCTGGCAAAGGCCCCGCAGTCCAGGCTCACGCCGGAGATCGTCCCGTCCGGCACGTAGGGCGCCGGGATCCGGACGATATTCTCCCAATAGTCATAGTTATACGTGTCGTAGGGCACGTCCTCCGCCAGGGCCTGCACCGGCAGACAGGTGGCCAGCAGCAGCGCCGCCAGCAGCAGCGAGGAGAGCTTTTTCACAAATTTCATCCCACGGCCCTCCTTATTCCTTCATGCCGGAGGTGGTCATGGTCTCCAGCACGTTGCTCTGGCAGATGAGGAAGAAGATGATGGGGATCGCCGCGATGATGAACGTCACCGCCGCGCTGGCGCCGGCACGGGCCGTGCCGCCCGCCGCGATCTGCTGCAGGGAGTACTGCAGGGGCTTGAGCTCCTCGTCCCGCAGGAACATATAGCCCGTGTTGCCCCACATCTGCTGGAACTGGAAGATGGCCAGCGTCAGCCAGGCGGGCTTGACGTTGGGCATCACGATGCGGAAAAACACCCGGAATTCCCCCGCGCCGTCCAGCCGGGCGGACTCCATCAGCGCGTTGGGGAGCTGGTCCATGAACTGCTTCATCAGGTAAAGGCCCATGCCGAAGGAACACGCGGGCAGGATCAGGGCCCAGTAGGTGTTGTTGATGTGCAGCCAGGAGATGATCATGTAGTTGGGGATCTGGGTGACCGTCCAGGAGAACATCATGGACAGCACCACCATGCTGAACAGCAGGTTCTTGCCCTTGAACTCGTGCTTGGACAGGGGGTACGCCGCCATGGAGGCCAGCATCACGTGTCCCACCGTGCCGCCCACGGTGATGATGACCGTGTTGAGCACGTACCGGGAGAAGGGGACCCAGGAGGAGTTCATGGCCACGAACAGGTCCACGAAGTTGTTCAGGGTCGGGTTGCGCACGAACAGCTTGGGCGGGTACTGGAACAACTCGTCCAGCGGCTTGAGGGCGTTGTTGACGATCATGACCAGCGGCACGGCCATCAGCACGCCGAAGATGCCCATGAGGAAAAACAGCAGCGCGTTGCCCGCGGGCGAGCGGTTGATCTTGCGGTTTTTCCGGTGGCGGAAAAGGCGGCGCAGTTTCTTCATCTCACTCGCCCACCCTTCTGAGCAGCCGCTGCACCAGCTTGTTGGTGCCCACCATCAGCAAAAACAGGATCGTCGCGATGGCGGAGGCGTAGCCCATCTCAAATCGCACCGTGCCGTAATCCAGCAGGTGTGTGACCACCGTGGAACCGGCGTAGTTCACCGACGGGTTGCCCGCCAGCTGTATGGAGATGTCCGCGATGGCAAAGGACTGGGTGATCTGCATGACCGCGCCGAACATGAGCTGGGGCTTCATGGCGGGCAGGGTGATGTACCACAGCTCCTGCCAGCGGTTTTTGATGCCGTCCAGAGCGCCCGCCTCGTAAAGGCTCTTGTCCACGGTCTGAAGGCCCGCGATGAAGGACAGAAAGCCCGTGCCCAGGCTCAGCCACAGCTGCACCACGATCAGCAGCGGCAGCACATATTTCTCCGTTTTCATCCAGATGATGGCCTCGTTGATGATGTCCCATTTCAACAGCAGGCCGTTCAGGTAGCCGTAGCGGTCGCCGGTCAGGATGATCTGCCAGATCATATAGGCGTTGCCGCAGATGGACGGGGCGTAGAAGATCAGCGTCAGAAACGCCCGCAGCTTGCCCTTGAACTCGTTGATGACCCAGGCGAACAGAAGGCACATCAGGTAGCTGATGGGGCCTGTGATCACGGCGAAGAGAAGGGTGTTTTTCAGGGCCACGATGAAAAGATCGTCGTTGACCAGCAGCCGGATATAGTTGGTCCAGCCCACGAAATGGGGCCACTCCAGCATGTTGAAGTCCGTGAAGCTCAGCACGATGGAGGCCAGCACCGGCAAAATGGTAAAGAGGGTGAACAGGATAAAATACGGCGCCAGCATCAGGTAGGAGGCGGTATTGTTGCCCAGCCGGTGCTCCTTGTGTCCCAGGGCGCGCGGCGCTCTCACGCGTTTGGTCTTTTGGACCGTCCCGATCTCTTTCACTTCATTCACGGCTCCTCACCTCCCTGCTCTTTGCTTACCAGTCCGAACTCTTCCCATTTATATTGCAGCTCCGTGTCGATGAGCACCACCTTGTCCATCAGCTCCTCTCTGGGGGAGGTGAAGTCCGTGTCGGTGGTCACGGTATAGAAGGCGTTGTTCACATTTCGCCAGGAGTAGTACCCGCCGGGCACCTGGGGGATGCCCCGTACCCACTGGTACTGGTCCAGCAGGGCCTCCATATCCGACGCCTTCCAGGCGATGTTCCCGAAGGCCTCCAGGTTGGCCGTGGGCACGCGTCCGGCCTCGCCCTGCAGGCTCTCCATCTCATAGCCGAAGCTGGTCTGGGTCTCGGCGGAGGTCCACCACTTCAAAAACTCCCAGCACGCCTCCGGCTCCTTGGTGGCCGACATGATCAGGCTCGTCAGTCCCGTGGAGCCCACGGAGCGGTCGACGGTCCCATCCTCCAGCAGCTTGCCCGGCACGGGGGCGATGCCCCAAAGGCCGTCGATATCCGGCGCGGAGACCTGCAGGTTGTTATACAGCGTGTAGTCGCTGATGATGATGGGGCACTCGCCCGTACGGAAGCGCTGCTCCACGCTGGTCTCCTTGTCCAGCTTATAGTCGGTGTAGAACTCGCAGTACTGTTTGAAGGTGTTGACGGCCTCCTCCGAATCCAGGGCGGAGACGCTGCCCTCCTCGTTATAGTAGGCGCCGCCGTTCTGATACAGGAGCATGGCGAAGATCTGCTCGGAGGGGAGCATGCCGAACTCCATCTGGTTTTTGGCCAGCACCGTCATGGCCACCTTCACGTCGTCCCAGGTCTGGGGCACCTCCAGCCCCAGCTCCGCCAAAATGTCCTTGCGGTAGAACATCATGGGGAAGGTCTGGGTCTCCGGCAGACCGTAGGTCTTGCCGTAAAACTCCAGCTGCACCATGGCGCTGGGGGAGAACCGGGCCTCCACCTGGTCGTAGTCGTCAAACTGCCGCAGATCCAGCACCGCGCTGCGGATGCCGTAGTTGACGGCGGTATCGTTGCCGGTGGTCAGCACCGCGCCCGCGATGCCGTTGGTATTGGGCACCTGGATGGCCACGTCCGGCCCCTCTCCGGCCAGGGTGGCCCGCAGGAGCGTGTTCATATCCACCAGCTGCACGTTCACGTTGATGTTGGACTCGGGGGTGAACGTAGAGTCGATCAGGGCCTTGATGATGTTGGCCTGATCGCGGCCGGTGCCGATCCAGAGGGTGATGGCGGTGGCGTCCTCGCCGCTGCTCACGTCGCCGATCTGGTTGTAGTCGATGATGAAGGAATAGAAGAGCCGCTTCGTCTCATGCCACAGAGAGGAGAAGAACCCGGTGTTCTCCACCTTCACCTTGGCGTCGGGCGAGTACACGTAGATGCGGTCCAGCTGCAGGGGCTGGTCGATGACCTGGGTGATCCAGGTGGCGGTGGCCCGCATGTTCACCTTATAGGCGCTGATGACCTCGGTGAACCGCTCCTGGTCGAAGATGAGCTCGCCCAGCTGGTCGCTCATGGTGATGAGCAC
>CANRDC010000123.1 GCA_947629245.1 uncultured Oscillospiraceae bacterium
AGGGCTTGGATGATCGTGGACGTGAATACGCCATTCTTCCACGCGCCCGATTCCAGGGCGTACTCCGCTCCCGCTGCGCCGGCTATGATGTTGATGCCGCGCTGGACATCGCCGCGTGAAAACAAATCCTCAATGTAGCGTTTCTTCTGTTTTGTATTGAGAGCGCCGATAGCCTTCTTCACTTTCATGCCTCGATGTTGAATCGCCCGTACACCGTGCGGCAGTTGCACGCCACTCATCGCCAGCTTTTCTTCCCCTGCCTCGCCGAGCATGCCGGAGTGACATGTATCGAGCAACAATAACTTCTTACGAGCCTTTGCGTTTTGCAGACACGCCGTCAGTTCATCCATTGCAATTCCTGTCTCATCTATCCGCTCCGGATCAAAACCGGCAGGGGCGTAGTAGTAATTGTACTTATCATCCAACATACCGTGCCCTGCCACGTAGAAGACCACGCGGTCATTCACCGTCGTGTTCGACAGGAAGTCGCGCACTTTTTCCAGCGTGCTACGATCCTTCACTTGCTTGTTTGTCAGCAGCAACACATGCTTCTCCCCGGAGCCGTATTGCTCCAAAGCCTTGGATATATCCGTGGCATCCTTGGCGGCGTATTGCAGCTGCAGGTCAGGATTATCGTAATCCGACACGCCAAGCGCGACAATATAAAGGTCGGACTTCGCCTTACTCCGGTAGATGGTGCGGAAACGGAACGTGTCACCGGATATACCTTTGCTATCCACCGGCGTGACCTCTATCCAGTTCTGCCCGCTTGCCAACGGCACTTCCACCGTCAGCTCCTCCTGCTCACCGGCAGCAATGTTTAACCCTCTGCTCCAATCTTGAGGCACTTCTATGCCGTCCACGCGCACAATCACCTTGCCAATGTCATTTGCCGTAGCTTTAGCGGTCACCGTGAAACGTACCATATCTGATGTACTGAAAAGATTCGGCATATGCACCTCCACGTCCGGAAAATCCTTGAGAGATGGTTCCGATGGCATATTATCAGGGTCGAAGCCCTGTTTTCGAAGCCAGCGTTTCGTCGTCTCCCTCAATGCGGCTATATCATCTGCATTCCCGCCTAGCGCTTCCAACACCTCCGCAGGACGATTTCGCCAAGGAGCCAGTGCCTGCATGCCGATGCGTTCATTTTCCCACTTGTATGTTAATAAACGCTCACATCCAGGAGAGCCTGCATATATTCCATCCTGTAAGATAATGGCAAAGCTGTTATTTGCACCAAAATAAACGGAACAAAGTTTTTCAACGGTACTATAGCTTTCAGAGATGGTGTAAATATCCCAGCAATGATCCTTTTTGGGGAGACACATCCAACGACGCTCCGGCAGCCAGACAGGAAGAGTTCCACCTTTCTCCCAAGCTCCTGCCCATTGATGAACTAACTTTCCCGTTTTCCTAGTTTCGTCCATTAGGAACAATTGGCAGTAGCCAGACTCCACCGTAATCCAATATGATTTACCGTAGCCCCCCTGAATCTTATTCCACAAACTGTATAGGCTACCTACAAGAGTTGGATCATTTAATTTCCATGGTGTTAGTTTAACCCTAAATCCTATCGGCAGCGGCTTGCCATTAACATCTCCATCAACTGTATGAGGCTTTGTCCCCTCAAACACAATTTCTTCTTCACCATATTGATTATCGCACAGGACAGATGGACCACTCCACCCTGACTCGTTTCGGTGCCAATAACCTACATTTAGCGTATACTTGCCGCAGTCTGATTCTCCAAAAGTGTATTCGCCACCATTTGGGGTTGCAACGTTGCTCATTTGAATCGGCGCTATTCTTAGCACATCTGATCCCGAATCAAAAAGATACCTTTTCTCATCAGAAGTAAGTGCATCATAAATCCCATCTTTGCTCTTGTCATAAATCAGATAATATTTTTCATTGAGCTTATGAGCCTTCCACATCCTTACATCTCCCAACTCTGTGAATTTTCCCTGAGAAACAACTGAGGAAGCATTCAAATCATTGCTAACTCCACTACTCTCATCCCTAGTATCTTTCACTTCCGCGCTAGAACCAGATATGTCACTTGTATTCTCTACTCGAAGGCTCGAAAAATCTATCTGTTTTATATTCCCAAATTTATCATTTTGAACAAAATTTCGACACGCTAGATCTACTAGCGCATCCTTTTTCCCTAAAACTCTCGAATCTGACAGATCATCCAACAATAATTTTTCACGGTCTACCCATTCATGCCCTACAATCTTATCAAATTCCGCAACTGTGTACCACGTCTCCAGAGTCGGTTCATTACTAAAATTTAAATATTGAGGGAAAGATTTTGTTTTAAATTTAGTTCTAAAGCTTTTCTCAAAATTTCCCGCCCTCCCTTGGCTCCCCCCCTCTTCTATCATTGATTTTTCAAACTCAGATGTCTCCCAATTATACGCGTAGCAATAATGATTAGAATCGGCCTTCCGCCAATCAGTATTTTTTGCTGAAAAATAAAATTGATTTTTATCTTTATCACAACTGAAACAGTAGAAACCACTCACCCCTGTACAATCATCTATCCAACTTGATTTATACAAGAGTGTACGTGAATCATAAAATGAAAAATGTTTCTTATCGTAGCTTCGTGTCATGGTGGATCCTTGCTGTCTAGAACATGTCACAATAATTTTATCGTTGCTCAGCAATAGAGGCGTCTCTGCCGACAACGCTTCAAACGAATATCTGTACTGAATATCACTATCATCATCCTTTTCAAGAGAATACACAGGATCTCCTTCATACTTCGGATCCATGATTCCTGCGAGGCTTGGTAAGTCGCGTACAAGGGAAAGCATCATCTCCCTCGCTATACGTACAGCTTTCACTTTATTTTCGTAATCATCAACATTTCTAAATATCGACTGGACTTCTTCTACGAGCTTCCACAAATAGTCGTAATACTCCTTACTTGAGAGCTTGCGTTTTACTGGGGGCAACAGATCCTTTATTCCATTATAAAACCATCTTGTCATCTGTACCCCCTTACCGTCATAAAGATTGTCCAGATGCACATAATAGGGCAGCTCTCCATCCTCCTGAGACTTGGGTGGCGTATAATTGGTGTTCGAGGTATTATTCGTTCTCGATGTAGTTACAGTACGCTGTGAAGTCGTCCGAACCACAGGTTTGCGTACGGATTGCTGATTTCTTTTTATGTTAAACCGTTTATCCAGACGTGAGATTTGAGCCTGCGCAGCACTGATAGTGAAAATTGCAAATAGCAGAAGTGCTAAAATTCTTAAGGGAAAGATTCTATTCATGGCTACCATTTTATTCATTACTAAACACGTATCACCATTATGACCATTTCAGGACAGGAATATGAAAGGGTAAACGTTCAAGAGTGGAGGGCTCCAAAAGGAACCCTCCATTCTTTGAGTATTTTTATTGAAGAGAGAAAGCTCCCTTCTCGATAACAGGCCATGGTTCACTCATGTCTGAGCATGTCACTTTTTCAATTTTATATGTTCCCTGTTGAAAAGTTGAGAATTTCATGGAAAGAACATAGCTGGCATCATCACCTTTCCGTCCAATATCTACCCATGCATTGGATTTATCTCGTTGATCTTTATTGTACGTTGCCGTATGCGTTTCTCCATTAAACACAATAGGGGCATATTTTGGATCCTTAAAATGAATAGCTGTCATCTCCCCTCCAGATGAAACTAATTTCAGTGTTTTCCCAGCCAGACCTGTTGGAGCTACTGCTCCACCTTGAATTTTGGGCAGGTTCACTGGGTTAACAAAACCTGTGCCGTGCGGAGCGCAGGAATTTACGAATATGCCTAATAGTGTCGCTAAGGAAACACTTCCTACTTGGGTTATGTGGTTTATTTTCATAGTTGTATGTATAGGTAAGGATAAAGGATACTTGATTAATCACCATAATTTTTGAAATACTCTTCATCAAGAATAATAAGATTTCTTTTTTCAATTCTAATTCCACGTTCTTCCTCGCCCCAATCCATGGTTGTCAATATATCTACAAGTTTTTCTCCATCGATTAAATTAATTATATGAGATGCCTCTCTTTTAATCGCCTCCTTACGCGCATTGGTAGTAAAATAACCTGTTGTAATAAATAACCCCTGTTCATGAGGTTTAAGAGACCCACGAAAAGTTCGGATTTCAGAAGAAGAAACTACTTGACTATTCCATCTTTTAATCTGTACTCCTACGTTAATGTAAACAGCATCCATAATCGATAATCTGCCTCTCGCGTCTATTCCTTCATCTTTTGTTACTTGTGTTGCATAACAGTCTTCAAATCCTATACCAGGCAACAAAACTTCAGCAATGAATTTCTCAAACTGTGCTGGATTCATTTTTTTGAGAAGATCAAGTAACTTTTTCTTCGTTTGCTCGTTATGCTCTTCTATTTTTAATATTACTTGTCTTCCTTCCCATTTTGCTAAGGATATTCTTCCCGTCCGATTATCCAACAAAAAACGTGAGTTACCTTTTTTTATATCTGCATACACTGCATTATAAATTGATCTTGCTGGACTTATAGCGGACGATTTAATCCATCGTTTATTTATTGCAATTTCTGCAATTTTCTCATAATGCATAGCCTCCTCCTTACCTCCCTCTTCTAAAACTTTTTCTGTGCCGTCAAGATGTGAAAGATACCTAATATTGGTAACAGCTTTTATCTTTAATTGCTTATTATTTCTTTCTCTTTTCATGTTTTTTAATTGTTTGGTTTATTCTTTCGGGAAGGTACTCACGATGATGTGTTTCTCTCCCCATTTAGTTTGGTTGGAAAGATCGGCTTTGGAAGCAGCCTTAGCTTTTTTGATGCTCATGCCGCGTGTCATCACGGGATAGGGATCATCCTTCGTGGTGGCAGCGGCGAGGTCTTTGATCTCCTTGTGAAGGGCGTTCTCGTTGGTGCAGGCGATGACTTGAACGACGTCCGAACCGAAAGGTTCGCCGATTTCGATTTCGAAGCCGGACTTGAGCGTACCGGGGATGTCCACCCACTTGCCGCCCTCAATCAACGTGTCTTTGTGGAATTGATTGGGGAAGAGCACCACAGAGGTGCCGTCACTCTGGTGACAAATCACCACGATGTGGCAGGTCTCCGCCGCCTTCACGCGGAAAGCAATGGTATCACCCTCCTGATACACGCGCTCCCCATCCACCGTGCGCAGCTGCAGGGGGATCTCCTGCTTCACATTCAGGAGTTTGGCATTGTTCGTCACTTCTTCGGCGCCGACTTCCACCTCAGCAATCCCCTGTTTGGACTGCTCAAAGTTTTGCGGCATCACGCGCTCGGCAGCTTCAGAGGCAGATTTGCTTGGCCACACACGAGCGGCTACCTCATTGATGCGCCACGTCACTTTGTCCTTAGTAATGCGCCCGC
>CANRDC010000124.1 GCA_947629245.1 uncultured Oscillospiraceae bacterium
AGCTTGTGGCGCACCAGCTCCTTGATGTTGGCGCGGGCGGGCTTCAGATACTCGCGGGGGTCGAACTTGTCGGGATGCTCGTCGAAGAACTGGCGGATGGTGCCGGTCATGGCCAGACGCAGGTCGGAATCGATGTTGATCTTGCACACGCTCAGGGTGGCCGCCTTGCGCAGCTGCTCCTCGGGGATGCCCACCGCGTCGGGCATCTTGCCGCCGTGCTCGTTGATCATCTTCACATAGTTCTGGGGAACGGAGGAAGAGCCGTGCAGCACGATGGGGAAGCCGGGCAGACGCTTGGAGACCTCCTCCAGCACGTCGAAGCGCAGCGGAGGCGGCACCAGGATGCCCTTCTCGTTGCGGGTGCACTGGGCGGCGGTGAACTTGTAAGCGCCGTGGCTGGTGCCGATGGCGATGGCCAGGCTGTCGCAGCCGGTCTTGGAGACGAACTCTTCGACCTCCTCGGGATGGGTGTAGGAGGAATCCTCGGCGGAGACCTTCACCTCATCCTCCACACCGGCCAGGGTGCCAAGCTCCGCCTCCACGACCACGCCGTGGTCATGGGCGTACTCGACCACCTTGCGGGTGATCTCGATGTTCTCGGCAAAGGGCTTGGAAGAGGCGTCGATCATGACGGAGGTGAAGCCGCCGTCGATGCAGCTCTTGCAGGTCTCAAAGTCGGGACCATGGTCCAAGTGCAGCACCACGGGGATCTCCGGGCACTCCGCCACGGCAGCCTCCACCAGCTTCACCAGATAGGTGTGGTTGGCGTAGGCGCGGGCGCCCTTGGACACCTGCAGGATCACGGGGGCGTGCTCTTCGCGGCAGGCCTCGGTGATGCCCTGGACGATCTCCATGTTGTTGACGTTGAAAGCGCCGATGGCATAGCCGCCGTCATAGGCTTTCTTGAACATTTCGGTGGAAGTTACGAGAGGCATAGCTTATCGCTCCTTTACAATATTTTTCCATGCTCTTTATTTTACCGCACATTTGTGTTATAATCAACAAAAACATTTGATTTGGAGGGAAAATCATGCCAGAAAAACTTGTAGGGGCCTGCATCATCGGCCAGTCCGGCGGCCCCACGTCCGTCATCAACGCCAGCGCCTACGGCGCCATCAGCGCGGCCCTCGCCGCCGAGGAGATCACCCAGGTCCTGGGCGCAGACCACGGCATCACCGGCGTGCTGAACGACAAGCTGTATGATATGGGCAAGGAAGACCCCCAGGAGCTGGCCTATCTCAAGAACACCCCCGCCTCCGAGCTGGGCTCCTGCCGCTATAAGCTGGCCGATCCCGATGTGGACGACACAGACTACAAGCGCATCCTCGAGATCTTCCAGAAGCACAACGTCCGCTACTTCTTCTACAACGGCGGCAACGACTCCATGGACACCTGCGACAAGATCAGCCGCTATATGTCCAAGTCCGGCTGGGACTGCCGGGTCATGGGTATCCCCAAGACCATCGACAACGACCTGTACGGCACCGACCACTGCCCCGGCTTCGCCTCCGCCGCCAAGTATATCGCCACCAGCGCCATGGAGGTGTCCAAGGACGGGCGGGTCTACCCCACCGGCCAGGTGACCATCATGGAGATCATGGGCCGTCACGCGGGCTGGCTGGCCGCCTCCGCCGCTCTGGCCACCCACTTCGGCTCCGGCCCGGATCTGGTGTATCTGCCCGAGGTCGATTTCGACCAGGAGGCGTTTTTGAACGACGTGGAGCGGATCTATAAGCAGAAGCGCTCCTGCCTGGTGGCCGTGTCCGAGGGCCTGCACTATGCCGACGGCACCTTCGTGTCCGAGGCCAAGGCCAGCTCCACCGACGGCTTCGGCCATGCCCAGCTGGGCGGTCTGGCCGCGCGCCTGGGCGAGATGGTCAAAGAGCGCACCGGCGCCAAGGTCCGGCCCATCGAGCTGAGCCTGCTGCAGCGCTGCGGCGCCCACCTGGCCTCCGAGACCGACGTGGAGGAGGCTGAAATGGCCGGGCGCAAGGCCGTGGAGGCCGCCGTCGCCGGTGAGACCGGCAAGATGGTCGCCTTCGAGCGGACCTATGACAAGATCGGCCAGTACGTCTGCAACTATATCCTCCTGCCCCTGACCGCCGTGGCCAACGCGGAGAAGAAGGTGCCTCTGGAGTGGATCAACCCGGAGCACAACTTCGTGACCCAGGAATTCATCGACTATGTCCTGCCCCTCATTCAGGGCGAGCCGGACAGGCCCACGGAAAATTCCCTGCCCCGGTACGCCAGGCTCAAGAAGGTCCTGGCATAAGATCGACCAAAGTTCAACGGCCTCCGGCGAATGCCGGAGGCCGTCTCATTCTGCTATTTTCAGCCGTTCCAGGCGGCGGTCTGCTCCCGAAGCCAGTTTTCCCAGGCCGGGAAGCCCTCGCCGGTCTTGGCGGACACCGGAAAGACGACGAGCGACGGATTGCGCATGTGGGCGTATTGGACGACCTTATCCATGTCAAAGTCAAAGTATGGCAGCACGTCGGTCTTGTTGATGATGAGCGCGTGGCACACCTCGAACATCAGCGGGTATTTCAGGGGCTTGTCGTGGCCCTCGGGCACGGAGAGGATGGCCACGTTTTTGCTGGCTCCGGTGTCAAATTCCGCCGGGCACACCAGGTTGCCCACATTCTCCAGCACCACCAGATCGAAGTTTTCCGCCCCCAGCTCCCGAAGGCCCTGCTCCGTCATGCCCGCGTCCAGGTGGCACATGCCGCCGGTGTGGATCTGGATGGCTCTGGCCCCGGCGGCGGAGATAGCCTCCGCATCCACGGTGGAGTCGATATCCGCCTCCATGACGCCGATGGCGAGCTCGTCCCTCAGGTCACGGATGGTCCGGGCGAGCGTGGTGGTCTTTCCCGCGCCGGGAGAGGACATGAGATTGACAAGGAACGTCTTTTGCGCCTTCAGTTCCCGGCGGATACGATCCGCCTCGGCGTTATTGTCCGCAAAGACGCTTTGCTTGACCTCGATGACCCGTACTTTATCCATCCTGCTCCTCCTCTTCCTCCGGTACCTCGATCTCCTTGATGATGAACTCATTGCCCCGCAAAAGATACGTGCTTCCGCTTCCGCAGTAGGGGCATGTGCGGCCATGCTCCACCGTTGGATACTCGCGGCCGCAGTCTTCGCAGTAGGTGACGGCGTGGATAGGCTCGACGACCAGCTCCGCGCCCCGGACCAGCTCGTTTTTGTCCGACGCCCACTTCCAGCAGTCGGTGAGATAATGGGGGATCACCGTGGATACCTCCCCCAGCTGGAGCGTCACCCGGGAGATGCGCTTCACGGCGTTGGCCGCCGCCACCTTCTCCAGGTCGTCGATGATATGGAACACAACGCCCAGCTCATGCATTTTGTTTCTTGCCGAACTTGATATGGATGGCCTGCTTGGCGGCGTAAGGCAGGATCTCCTTGAGCTTATCCTCGGCGGGGATCATGTGGGTGCACTCGGGCCGGTCCCGGTGCAGGGTGATGGCGCCAAAGGCGCACTTGGTGGTGCAAACGCCGCAGCCGATGCACTTGTTGGGGTCCACGATGGACGCGCCGCAGGAAAGGCACCGGGCGGTCTCCTTTTTGACCTGCTCCTCCGTGAAGGGCACGCGCTCGTCCTTAAAGGTCCGGCGCAGGGCCTCGTTGTAGCCGATGCGCTGGCGGGGCGTGTTGTCAAAGGTATCCTCGTTGACCTTGATGTCGTCCTTGTTCAGCTCCACGAAGCGGTTGGGGTTGCGGCCGATGGTCAGGCTGGAGTGGGGCTGCACGAACCGGTGCAAAGATATAGCGCCCTGATGACCGGCGGCGATGGCGTCGATGGCAAATTTCTGGCCGGTGTAGGCGTCGCCGCCCACGAAGATGTCCGGCTCAGCGGTCTGGTAGGTCACCGGGTCCGCCTTCGCGGTGCCGTTGGGGTTGAATTCCACCCTGGTGCCGATGAGCAGCGTTTTCCAATCCGCCTTCTGGCCGATGCAGTAGAGCACCGTCTCGCAGGCGGCGGTCTCGGTCTCGTTGTCGTCGAAAACAGGGGCAAAGCGGCCCTCGGCGTTGCGGACGGACAGGCACTTGCGGAACTTCACGCCCTCGCACTTGCCGGACGCCGCCAGGATCTCCGTCTGGCCCCAGCCCGCGCGGATCAAGACGCCGTCGCGCTCGCACTCGGACCGGTCCTCCTCGCCCATGGGCATGTCGTCATAGCCCTCCAGGCAGTACATGGTCACGCTCTCGGCGCCGCAGCGCACCGCCGTGCGGGCCACGTCCGCGGCGATGTTGCCGCCGCCGATGACCACCACCTTGCCGCTGAGCCTGCCCTCGCCGCCCATGTTGATGGCGCGCATGAAGTCGATACCGGCCACCACGCCCTGGGCGCTGTCGCCGGGGACCCCAAGCTTGCCGCCGGACTGCAGGCCCACGGCCACATAAAATCCCTTGTAGCCCTGCTGCCGGAGCTGCGGGATGGTCACATCCTTGCCGACCTCCACGCCGGTCTTAAATTCCACGCCCAGCGCCTGGATGACGTCGATCTCCGCCTGGACCACGTCCTTCTCCAGCCGGAAGCTGGGCACGCCGTTCATGAGCATGCCGCCCATCCGGGCTTCCTTCTCGAACACGGTGGGCTTATAGCCCTTCTCCGCCAGATAGTACGCGCAGGAAAGGCCCGCGGGACCGCCGCCGATGATGGCGATCTTCTCCTCGAACTCGCCCTGTACTTTGGGCACGACCTTCTCCGGGATGAACCGGGTCTTGGCGTCCAGATCCTGCTGGGCGATGAAGCGCTTGACCTCGTCGATGGCCACGGCCTGGTCGATGGTGCCACGGGTGCAGGCGTCCTCGCACCGGCGGTTGCAGATCCGGCCGCAGACGGCGGGGAACGGATTTTCCCGCTTGATGAGCTGCAGCGCCTCGGTGTACTTGCCCTGGGCCGCCAGCTTCAGATAACCCTGCACGGCGATATGGGCGGGACAGGCGGTCTTGCAGGGGGACGTGCCGGACTCGTGGGTGTTCACGCGGTTCTTGTCCCGGTAATCCACCGTCCACATGTGCTCGCCCCAGGACTGCTCCGAGGGCAGCGGCTGCCTGGGATACTGAACCTCCGAGCCGTCGGCCCGGCACAGCTTCTGCCCCAGCTTCACCGCCCCCGCCGGGCAGTACTCCACGCACCGGCCGCAGGCCACGCACTCGTCCTTGTTCACATGGGCCACATAGGCCGAGCGGGACAGGTTGGGGGTGTTGAAAAGCTGGCTGGTCCGCAGCGCGTAGCACACGTTCACATTGCAGTTGCAGATGGCAAAGATCTTGTTCTCGCCGTCGATGTTGGTGATCTGGTGGACGAAGCCGTTGTCCTCGGCCTTCTTGAAGATGGCCAG
>CANRDC010000125.1 GCA_947629245.1 uncultured Oscillospiraceae bacterium
CAGGCCTATGTGTTCCAGGTCAAGTCCGGCCAGCACCGGTCCGTCCAGGAGCCCACGGTGGAGAAATCCATCAAGGGCGGCAAGGACGCCTTCGTGGAGGTGCTGCGGGTGAACACGGGCCTGGTCCGGTCCCGGCTGCACACCCCCAAGCTGAAGCTGGCCCAGACCACCGTGGGCCGGAAGAGCCGGTCCCTGGCGGCGGTGATGTGGCTGGAGGGGGTGGCGGACCCGGACCTGTCCCGGCGGATGCTTGAGCGGCTGGAGGCGCTGGACACGGACGGAGTGGTCCTGCCGGACACGCTGGAGAGCGCGCTGGAGGACCGGCCCCGCTCGCCCTTTCCCCAGCTCATCCACACCGAGCGGCCGGACAAATTCGCCCAACTGCTGCTGGAGGGCCGGGTAGGGGTGATCGTGGAGGGCATCCCCGTAGGCTTCGCCGCGCCCGCCTTTTTCGGGGAGTTCATGAAGACCACCGAGGACGCCTCCCAGCACTTCTGGGCGGCCTCCTTCATCCGGCTGCTGCGCTGGTTCAGCGTGGGTCTGACGCTGCTGCTGCCCGCCTTTTACGTGGCCGTGGCCACCTATCACCCGGAGATGCTGCCCACCACGCTGCTGCTGAGCGTGATCGAGTCGAAGCAGTCCGTGCCCTTTTCCACGGCGGTGGAGATCTTGGGGCTGCTGCTGTCCTTCGAGCTTCTGCAGGAGGCGGGGCTGCGGCTGCCGAACCCGGTGGGCCAGACGGTGAGCATCATCGGCGCGCTGATCGTGGGCCAGTCCGCGGTGGAGGCCAAGGTGGTCAGTCCCATCGCGGTGATCGTGGTGGCGCTGGCGGGCATCGCGGGCTATACCATGCCCAGCCAGGACATGGGCACGGCCCTGCGCATCTTCCGGTTCCTGCTGGTGGTGGCGGCCACCGCGCTGGGGATGTTCGGCATCATCATGGGGTCCGTGTTCCTTCTGTGGCACCTGTGCTCTCTGGAGAGCTTCGGCCGGACCTATATGACGCCCCTGACCGGCGGCCGGGGCGGCGATACCGGCGGCACCTTTACCCGCCATCCGCCCTGGCGGGACCTGTACCGGGACCCCGTCATCAACGGCGGCGATATCAGGAGGCGCAAATGAGACGTTTCACAACATTATTATATGTATTGCCGGTGCTTTTGACACTGAGCGGCTGCAACGCGTCTCTGGCGTCGGACCGGCACGACGTGGAGCGGCTGCTGCTGATCCAGACCATGGGCCTGGACCGGGAGGAGGACCAGCTGGTGATGAGCGTCTCCTCCGGCCTGGGGCCGGATGACGCTCCCGCCCTGGTCATGAGCACGCCTGCTTTCGGCATCGAGGACGCCATCGCGAAGCTGCAGAACTACTCGCCGGAAAACCAGCTCTTCTACGCCCATGTGCAGTATCTGCTCCTGGGCGAGGAGGCGGCCCGGCAGGACCTGACGAACGTGATCGCGTGGGTGGACCGGAGCCCCACGCTGCGCATGGACACCGATCTGCTGGTGGTCCGGGGCACGGCCGAGGACGCGGTGGTGAACGCATCGGAGCAGTCCACGGACATCACCCAGCGGCTGGCGTCGCTGGACCGGCAGTCCCGTTCCGTGGGCTGGACCATATACACCCTCCGGGAGGCGGCCGCGGCGCTGGCGGAAGGCGGCGGGGCGCTGTGCCTGGCGGTCCGGACCGTTCCCACGGACGAGACGATCTTCACAGATGAGATGCGCTCCGACGCCGTGATCCCCACCGGTTACGCCATTTTGAGCGGGAGCGGGCTGGCGGGCTTCCTCTCGCCGGAGGAGTCTCTGGGCGCGGAGCTGCTCACCGGCGACCCCACGGGCCTTCTCATCACGGTGGACGGCAACACGCTGGAGGTCCTGGAGGGGACCGCGGAGCTCGAGGGCGAGTACGCCCCGGACGGCACGCCCACCGGCATCGCCGTCCGCTGCACCCTGCGCACCGGCGTGCTGGAAAAGACCCCCGGCGGCGCCGGGTCGCCGGAGGAGATGGACGCGGCGCTCTCCGAGACCGTGGGCCAGTGGGTATCCGGCGCGCTGGAACAGGCCCGGAACACCCGCTGCGACTTTCTGGGCCTGAAAAAGGCCGTCCTGACCTCCTCCCGGGCCATGGCCAGCTGGGGAGAGGACTGGACGGAGCTGTTCCCGGAGCTGCCGGTGCGCGTGACGGTAGACGGGATCGTGGACAGAAGCTACGATTCGGCGGAATAGGGGAGGCCCCATGAACGAGAACCTTATCACAAGAAAACAGTTCGCGGCGGCGATCTTTGTGTCGCTGCTGTCGCCGCTGCTGCGGCTGCTGCCCCAGACGGCGGTGGACCTTGCCGGGCGGGGGGCGTGGCTGAGCGCGATCCCGGCGGTCCTGCCGCTGCTGGGGCTGGGGGCGGTGCTGGTCTCCTTTCAGGCGTATATGCGGCCGGGAGAGGGACTGGGCGGGCTGCTGCTGCGCTGGCTGGGGCCGGTATTCGGCCGGATCGTGCTGGTCCTGTATGCCGGTTGGTTCCTCTTTTACGGCGGCTTCATCCTCCGCAGCGGGGCGGACCGGCTGGTGTCCACCATCTATCCCGGCAGCGGCCCCACATTGTTCATCCTGGTGACCATCGCGCTGTGCCTGCTGGTGGCGCTGGGCGACCTGCGGGCGGCGGCCCGGACCGCAGTGCTCATGCGGGGAGTGCTGGTGGGGGCGCTGGCGGCGGTGATCCTGCTCTCCATCCCCAACATGGACCCGGACATGCTGCAGCCGGTGGGCTGGCGGGACGCGGGTCCCATCGCGCTGGGGGCGCTGCCCCTGGCGTCGGTGGGGGCGGCGGCGGGCAGCTTCTCCTTCCTGTCCGGCTATGTGCAGCCGACAAAAAACCGCCGGTGGCTGCTGGGTTCCATGCTGTTCCTGCTGGCGCTGGGCGCTGCCATATGCGCGTCGGTGGTGAGCGTGTTCGGCCCGGAGCTCACCCACACGCTCACCTATCCCTTCTTCATCATGATCCGCAGCATCTCCCTGTGGGATCTGGTGCCCCGGATCGAGGCGGTCGTGATCGCCGCCTGGGTGGGGGCGGATTTTCTGCTGTGCTCCTTTCTGCTGCGGTGCGCCCACGAGGCCCTGCGGCCGGTGTTCGGCCTGCCGGTGCCGGAGGGCCGGAAAACGTTCAGCCTGCGGGGCGGACGGTTTTTGCTGTGGCTGGAGGCCGGGGCGGTGTTCGGATGCAGTCTCGCCCTGGACCTGCCCCCCTGGGAGCTGCGCATGTGGTCGGACCGGTTCATCCCCCTGGCCAGCGACGCCATGCTCTACGGCGGCCTTTCGCTGCTGTGGCTCGTCACCATCCCCCGGCGAAAAAAAGAAAAGGGCGGTCGCTGAGCGCTCTTTACAAGTTCGGGCGGAGATATTATAATATGTATGAGAATCAACCGTCCCGCAAGGAGGATCACCATGACTGCATCGAACCGGCGGCTGCGCTCCCTGACGGCGCTGTTACTGGCCGCGCTTTTCCTGCTGACCACATCCGTCCCCGCGCTGGCCGCGTCCGGGGAGGACGCCTCCGGAGCCGTCCCCTGGACCGAGATGACGTATGAACATTTCGACGCCGCGCCGTTCAAGGAGAAAATGGCGGATCTGTCCGCCGCCGCAGAGGACGGGGACGCGGATAAAGTCATCTCCCTTTACGACGAGCTGTACGACGAATACATCCGCGTCTATACCTACGACTGCATTGCCACCGTCCACAACAGCCAGGACGTGAACGACGACTACTGGGCGGACGAGCTGGTCTACTGCGACACCCTGGTCACGGAGCTGTCCGACGCCTTTTGCACCGCCTGCCACCAGATCCTGGACGGCCCCTGCGCGGACGACTTTGCCGCCCATGTGGGAGAAAACGCCGCCCAGGAGTTCCGGGATTACGAGCCCATGACCGCCCGGGAGCTGGAGCTGACCAAACGGGAGACGGAGCTGACCAACGAATACACCGCGCTCATGGATAAGCAGTACGACACGGTCTATACCTACGACGGCGAGGACTGGACCCTTGACCGGCTGGATACCGAGGACAGCGCGGCCCTGTCCGACGACGAGTATTATGAGATCGCCTACGGCATCTACGGCGTGCTGGCCCAGGACGCGGCGGCCATCTATCAGGAGCTGGTGTCCATCCGCACGGAGCAGGCCCGGATCAACGACTACGACGACTACAACCACTACGCCTACGAGATGATCTACGGCCGGGATTATACCCCCGAACAGGCCCAGGACCTGTTCGACGAGGTCAAGCAGATCTCCCAGGATGTCTATACCAGCGACGTGCAGTACATGACCGACGAGATCGCGCCCACCTATGACACCCAGGAGGATATGCTGGCCGCCCTGCACGAGTACACCAGCCGGGTGGACCCCATCTATGACGAGTCCTGGCGGTTCATGACGGAAAACGGCCTGTGCGACATCGCCGCTGGCAGCGGCCGGGCCTCGGGCGCCTATACCATCGACCTGCCCGCCTACGACAGCGAATTTATCTACAGCGACGAGGTGGGCTCCTATACCGCGCTGAGCACCCTGTTCCACGAGTTCGGCCACTTCACCGCCGGTCGGCTGGTGCCCGCGGAAAACTATCTGACCAGCTGGAGCATCCTGGACCTGGCGGAGATCCACTCCACCGGCATGGAACTTCTGGTGCTGCCCTTCTACGACGAGATCTATGACGAGGGCGCCGATATCGCCCGCTACGGCACCATGTACAGCGCCCTCACCACCGTCACGGACCAGGCCCTGTTCGCCGAGTTCGAGGCGCGGGTCTACGCGGATCCGGACTCCTATGCCACGGCGGAGGCGCTGAACAAGCTGTACAACGACGTCAGCGTGGAATACGGCTATTCCGACGTGGGCTCCGATCCCACCTGGATCACCGTCCCCCACTTCTTTGAAAGTCCCGACTATATCGTCAGCTATGTGACCGCGGCGCTGGCGTCCATCCAGATCTGGGCGGCCTCTCAGGAGGACTGGCAGACGGGCGTGGACATCTACATGGACATCGTGCGTCAGGGGCAGTATGACCTGAACTACTTTGACGTGGTGGAGGGCGCCGGACTGAAGAGCTTTGACACCGCGGGCGTGGCCACGGAGGTCTGCGGCCGGATGCTGGACGCCATGGCGGCCCTGGAGGCCGAGATCCTGGGCGGCGAGGACGCGGAGCAGGCGAAGGACGCCCCCGAAGCGGACGCGGAGACCGCCGAGACGGAGGCTCCCGCCGAGACCGTGGCTCCCCCTGAGACCGAGGCTCCCGCCGACACCGTGGCTCCCCCTGAGACCGAGGCTCCCGCCGACACCGT
>CANRDC010000126.1 GCA_947629245.1 uncultured Oscillospiraceae bacterium
TGTCCATGCCGGCGGCAACGGTGATCCGGTAGACAGGGGTACCGTCTTTCTTCATGCGCTTCTCAATCGTTGCCATCGGATTTTTCCTCCACAAGTCTGTCAAGGATGTTTCTCATGATGTTCGTGATCCGTTCACTGAACAATGTCTGTGCTTGCTGGTCAGGAAGGGCTATCGTGTAACCGTGCTGCTTCAACACATCGGAAATAGCAGAATATTCCGCAGTCGTGGAGTATTCCAATGATGTCGTCGCGCTGCTCAATGTGACGTACTGCATCAAAAGCGCAAGGAACAAATCAAACTGTTTATCTGTTATGACTTCGGAAAAGAACTCTGCTCGCTTGGCATATGGCGGAAGCTTGGAAACTTCCACCAGCGTATGGAGGTATGATACCGCCCTCTCGTTGAGACCTGTATAAGCTATGATAGCCTGGATCGTCACATTTGGCGTTTTATGATCTGTCAAACAAAGGAGATAATCGCTGCTCACGTCATAATATTTTGCCATATCATACAGCGATTCAGCAGCTGGTAACGTGTCTCCATTTTCCCATAAGCTGACGGTCGATTTTGAAACGTTCAGTATTTCCGCAAAGGCCGCCTGGGATATTCCTTTTTCTTCCCGCAATTTCCGTAAACGGCAAGGGAAAAGCGCGTTTCTATTCAACTGGCTGGAATACCCCGCATTCTTCTTCTCGGCTTTTGCGGCTGTGACCGGAAAAATGGATTGTTCCATTGATTTGCCTCCTGTATGGTATGAATTTCTTGTTTCTATTATTTGCTGAAATAACTTTCTTGACAAAACGAATTCCTGGAATTATGATGGTGATGACGATAAAATCATACCACCCATAAATACAAAAGTCAACAATTCAGGAGGAATTCGCTATGCAATCAGCAAACGCCGAGATCAGAAAGGCAGCCAGAGCGGCCGGTATCCCTTTGTGGGCACTGGCCAAGGAACATGGTGTCAGTGAGGCAACTATGACCCGGCTCCTGCGGTTGGAGCTGTCCGAGGAAAAGAAGGTTGCACTGTTGGCGACTATCCAGCGGCTGGCGGAGCGGGAGGTGTCCTGATGCCTCAACTTTTGACGATCCATGAGACAGTCGCCCGGTCCAAGGAGGCCGGGCTGCCGGTCTCAGAGTACACGCTCCGCCGGCTTCTCCGCACGGGGGCGATCCCCCATCGGCAGGTCGGCGGGAAATACCTCATTTTCTGGCCAAACGTGGAGCGATACCTGACATGCTCCGACGGCGCGGCAAATCCCGCTCCAGATGAGAATGCTCTCCAGGCGAGCGGGATCCGCAGGATCGAGGTGTGATGTGCATGAGCTGCGCGGGTTTTACAATGCTTCCATCGTACTATGAAGCGTTGCGGCCTCTGCCGGACAATCAGCGCCTGCAGATGTACGACGCTATCATGGACTATGCTTTTTCTGGGAAGGAGCCGGAGCACCTGCCTCCCATTTTGGCGGGATATTTTCACCTTATGCGTCCAAACATAGACAATTCCGTAAAGCATTACTCCGCCTCTGTCACCAACGGGAAGAAAGGCGGCAGGCCGCCTAAAAACCCAAACGAAAACCCAAGTGGAAACCCAACAGAAACCCAGCAAAAACCCAGCGGAAACCGTGAGAAGGAGAAGGAGAAGGAGAAGGAAAAGGAGAAGGAGATGGAGATGGAGAGTAATACGGCGGACAAGCCGCCCACGCCCGCTCCAAAGAGAAAGCAATTTATCCCTCCCACAGTGGAACAGGTGACCGCATACATACGGGAACGAGGCAGCGGTGTTGACGCTAGACGTTTTGTGGACTTCTACACCTCGAAGGACTGGATGGTGGGGAAGAACAAGATGAAGGACTGGCAGGCTGCTGTCCGCAACTGGGAACAGCGGGACGGGAAAAAGGCGCTGGCAGAGCTAGACTATACCGCGCCGCCGGGATTTGACTTCCTGGAGGGATGAGGTCATGGAGACAGATCAGATTCTAAACGCTGTCGCCGCGTCGGCGCAGAGCTGGTTTTCCCGGCGGGATACGGACCGGGAGCGGGACGGCCTTGTGTACTGCGGCGTGTGCGGCGTTCCCCGGCAGACGCGATTCGGCGGGATGATCGTTCCCTGCATGTGCCGGTGTGATATGGAACAGCAGGAACAGGAAAAGCGCCAGCGGGAGGCCCAGCGGGTACTCGATGCTATACAGCATAGTCCACTCTATGACCGTGTATTTGACGGCAGCAGATTTGAGCGGGATATGTTCCCGGATTCCACACCGTCAAGAGTATGCCGGGAATATGTGGAGAAGTTTGATCAGATGGCCAGTGAAAAGCAGGGGCTTATTCTCTACGGTGAGACTGGTAGCGGGAAGAGCTTTTACGCGGCGTGTGTTGTCAATGCCATGCGGAAACGCAATGTGCGCGCTCAGATGTGCAGTACAACCCGGTTGCTGATGAGTTTGGACAAATGGGAGCGGGATCCGATCATACAGGCTGTGAAGTCCGTACCTCTCTTGGTGTTGGACGATATTGGCGCAGAGCGGGACACGGATTATCAACAGGAAAAGCTCTTTTCCGTGGTCGACGCCCGGGTACAGTCCGGGCGGCTGTTAATCGTTACCACGAATCTGACGCCGGAACAGCTGGAGAAGCCGGACACTCAGGAAAAGGAGAGGATCTATTCAAGGCTCCTGGGGGCCTGTACAGTGCGGCTCCATGTCCATGGCAACAAGCGACCTGGCATCGCCCGGGAAAAGGCAGCAGAGGCCCGCCGGGAGCTTCTGGGATGAGCGGTGGGAGAGCATCACAGCGAAAAGGCCGAGAGGCCGAGCGGGAATTGGTTGACATCCTCCGGGCACAGGGGTATGATGTCCGGCCGGGGATCCCGCTCAGCTTTGGGACGGAGCCGGACGTGGTAGGGCTGCCGGGGCTGCATCTGGAGGTGAAGCGCCGTGAGCGGTGGGCCCTCCCCGAATGGATCGACCAGGCAGAGCGGAACGCTGCCGCTATGCTGGACGGAGCGCCGGTGGTGGTGTTCCGCTCCAACCGGCAGCCTTGGCGGGTATGTATGCGTCTGGATGATTTTCTCCGGATCTATTCCGGCACAAAATAAAACGGACAGCTCAAAAAGCTGCCCTATGTGGTGGATATGAAGCTGGCAGGTTCATTCTATCACGGAGGGTCAAGCCATGACGCTGCAAGAACTTAATGAGCATTTTCGGATCAGGAGCCAGCTTGAACAGCTCTATGAACTGCGGGCGAATATCTCGTCCCGCTCCCTGGGAGCCCAGCGGCTTGATGGGATGCCGCACGGCACAGGCACGGCTGACCGCACAGCCGCTATAGCCGCAGCGCTGGCAGATGTCAACGCCCGAATTGAATCGCAAGAGCGCTGGCTTGCAGAGCGGGAGGCCGCCGTGAGCGCGTACATCGACACGGTAACGGATACCCGGATCCAGGCCGCCTTGCGCCTGCGCTTCCTGGGAGGCTTTTCCTGGGGTGAGGTGACAAGCTTCATAGGGCAATACGAGAGCGAAGATTGCGTAAAGACCGCTGTTTATCGCTATCTGAAAAGGCAACAATAGCGTCTCCGCCGCACAGCGGCATACGCCATCATCTGGGCAGGAGCGGGCGGTGTAAAAAATATGGGTGGGTCGGTTTTCAAAACCGGCCCGCCCGTTTCTTTGCGCGGATCAAAGGGTGGGTGCCTTGCATATGGGGGCCATGCGAAACGCATATAGCTTTCGGATACGGGAGACGGCGCGGGATCGTGGCGGCTGGAAACAGTGGCCACACATGAGGCCGGCATCGACGCGGCCCCCGCCCCCTCCCTCCCGTGCTCGCAAAAGAAGAAAAGTTCCATAAGAAAATCTTCCAAAAATGTCAAACACCGCAAGCACTTTCGCTGAGAGCACGGGAAAATGGGTCGCGGTGTCGTCGGTGGAGCGCCGAAAAAGGTACTGTGAGCGGGGTACCCCGTTCTTTGCGGCTCCCTGAACCCCGAAAAGCAGCCAGTCATAGAAGAAAAAATCACCTGCTTCAGTTCTCTTTGCAAGCAAAGGCCCGTACAGCGCATTTGGTGCCCCTCCAGCGTTTTCACAGTGCTGGCAAGGGAGAATAATGCCCCCAAGCTTAGATAGCGCTCTTGGACCGTTGCAACGGCCTTAAAACAGCGGTCAAGGTGACCCCTGACCGCCATTTGCTGTGATAGACGGCGCTATTCTGCCCGCTTCATCTTCTTTGCTTCTATCCGTCCCATCCTCAGACCAGTCGCCTGCCCATAGAACAATGCGAGGGTAACGGCGTTGAAGATGCCCGTGTGGCCTTTTTCCTTGGCCATGTTTAAAATAGCTTGGATATCTGAGTACGATGGCTCTATCTTGCTCGTCGAGAGACGCGACAGCTGCACCGGTCTGGTATTCTTGATATAGGCTATGATTTTTTCGATGGTCTGCTCCATTATACGAATCCCTCCTTGATTTTGGAGCGGGAGGCCGGTATAATATTTTACCGGCCTCTTGGCTGGGCTTGGGCTCTTATACGGCGCTTGTGGAAGGGTGGCCGTGTAAGGGCTCTTTCTTCATGCACGCAGCGATGTTGTACAGATCCTCCACGCTGCCATGAAGCTCTTTTGTGAAGTCCTGCAGCTCCTGCAGGATAAAAAACAGCATCTGCGAGTACATCGGGTAGAGGGACGCAAACCGGCATGACATATTCGTATCCTCGCCTTCCTTGGTGGCGACGCTGTTACTTTCAAGCCCTTCTAGGATAAATCCCAGCGTCGTAACTTGAGCCTCCAGCTTCGCGTGCTTCATATCCAGCGTGTTCCCTGCGTCCCAGATGACAGAACGACTGTCCGCTTCAAAACTGCTCATATCCTGCCTCTTCATACCACGCAGAAGCGGCGGGTGGTGGTCTCCCGGGTGAACCGGGCCGCCACATCGGGCAGGGCTTTCTTCAGGGCTGTGGTGTCGATCCTGGCCGTGGTGACGGGCCGCCAGGTGATCTTATACTCACCGGCCCGCAGCTCCTCGCTGTCGCCCATGTGGGCCTTAATGGCGTCCCTGATGGCCTCCGCCTCCTGCTGGGCCTCTTCGATCAGGGCCTGCAGCTCCCGCAGCTCTCTGACCTTGCTCTCGATCTCGCTCATGTTCTGTACCTCCGTTTTGTATTTCAAGGGGGGCCGGCGGCGGGCGGCGTTAAGTTATCTAGCGCGATCTCGGGCAATTTCTCTCAGGCTTATCCGTTCCCGCTCTTATGTGGTATTCTTGGCTCGG
>CANRDC010000127.1 GCA_947629245.1 uncultured Oscillospiraceae bacterium
ACGTACAGGTGGGGCATGCCGTTGTAGACCACGAACTCCACCATCTTGGGGTCGATCATGATCATGCGGACCTCGTCCGGGGTGGATTTATACAGAAGGCTCAATATCATGGAGTTGACGCACACCGATTTGCCCGAGCCGGTGGTCCCGGCGATGAGCAGATGGGGCATCTTGGCCAGGTTGCTGACAATCACGTTGCCGCCGATGTCTTTGCCCAGGGCCACGCACAGCTTGTTTTTATTGGAGCGGAACGCCTCGGAATCCACCAGGTCCCCCAGCCACACGGTGCGCACACTCTTGTTGGGCACCTCCACGCCGACGGTGGAGATCTTATCCGGCACCGGCGCGATGCGCACGCTCTTCACGCCCAAGCTCAGGGCGATGTCCCCGGCCAGATTGGTGATCTTATTGAGCTTCACGCCCTGGTCCAGCTTCATCTCGTAGCGGGTGATGGTGGGTCCGTGGACCGCGCCCACCACGCTGGCGCCCACGCCGAAGCTGCGCACGGCGCTCTCAAGCTGCTCCTCGGTCTCGTCCAGGTCGCCCTCGGCCTCGTAGACCTCGTCGCCGCTGGAGTTGAGCAGGTCCACGGGGGGATAGACATACTCGGGCCTGTCCTCCTCTTCGCCGGTCTCGATGGCCTCGGCGATAGCGGCCCCCTCGGCGGCCACGTCGATCTTCTCCTTCTTCGGTTTGCGCGCCGCGGCCTCGTCCATATCCGCCGACTGGATCTGCACGCCCGCGATATCCGCCGCCTCCTCCACGGACACGGGCCGCACGTTCTCCGTGCCGGAGGACACGGGCTTTTTCGCGGTGGATACGGGCTTGACCGGCGTCTCCGCCGGGCTTTTGGGCGCGGCGGGAGCCTTCCCCTTCCGTCCCTGCCGGGCAGCCTCCGCCACCGGAGCCTCCGCCGCCGGGGCCACGTCGAATTCCGCAAAGAGCCGGTCCTTCTCCTTCTCCCTGTTCTGGTCATAGAAGTTCCGGCGGCGGATGATCTTCTCCTCCGGCGACATCTGCGCGGGCGCGGACGCCGGTCTCGCCGTCGGCTGGGTCTTTGCCGCCTGCTTAGGGACCGGCTGGACAGTCGGCTCCGCCTTGCGGATGGGCTTGCCGCCGTCGAGGGGGAACAGGTAGTCCTCCTCCGTGAAGAACTCGTCCTCACCGGGCTCGTCCGGGTCGTCCTCCAGCTCATAGTTCAGCCTGGGCCGGTCCTTGAACCGGTCCCACAGCTCCACCACCGACAGGTTCAGACCCTCCAGCAGCAGCAGGCCGAAGGCCGCCACCAGCACCACAAAGCCGCCGATGATGCCCACGGACTTTTTCAGCGCGATGCCGATGGCCCCGCTGACCGCGCCGCCGCAGTACTCCGTCACATACTGACCGTACTGCCACAGCTTCCGGAACCCGTCCTGCAGGCTCACGGAAAAGACGTTATCCTGGGCGAACAGCAGCACATGGATAAATGTGCCGAACGCCACGGGCATGAGCAGCACGCAGGTAAGCCGCGCCGCCACGGGCCTGCCCCGGTGGAAGGCCAAGATCAGCGCCCCCCACAGAAGGCACACCGGCACCAGGTAAAAGCCCCAGCCGAAAAGGCCCATGGACAGCTTGCGGATACCGGCCACCAGCCAGGCGTCCACGGGGAAATATCCGATGGCCGCGATCAGCCCCAAAAACAGCAGGCACCAGCACCCCACCTGCCGCCGGACGGGCTGCCGGGACTGGGGTGCGGGCCGGGCCCCCGGCCGCTTCGCGCTCCCGCTCCTGGCCGGGGCAGACTTCGCCTTCGTGCTCCGGGACCCGGTCGATTTGGCGGTGGTCCTTGACTTCTGACCGCCGCCGCGGGATGTGGACGTTTTCTTTTTTGTCGCCGCGCCGCGGGCCGTGGAAGCGGGCTTCTTCGCCGTTGCGCGGCTCGCGGTCGTTTTCTTCTGTGCCATACGATAACCTCTGGAAATATGTTCCTTACGCGCCCAGCCGGAACCAGACGAGGATGCTCACCACGCCTACGAACCAGCAGTAATAGGCAAAGCCTCCGAACCGTCCCTTGCGGACGATGGCCTGCAGCAGCCGGATGGACAGATACCCCGTCACGCCCGCCACCAGCATGCCCACGCCGTAGGCGGGCAGCAGCGCCGTATCGACGCCCTCCCCTATCACGTCCAGCACCTGCAGTATCACCGCGCCCGCCACGGACAGCAGGCTCATCAAAAACGAGAACCGCACCGCGAACGAGCGCTTCAGTCCCCGGCCCATACCGGCGGCGATGGTGGTCCCGGACCGGGACAGACCGGGAATGGTGGCCAGGCCCTGGGCCAGGCCGATCACCAGCGCGTCCACTACGGTCATGGTCTTCACGTTTTTCTCGCCCTTGGGCAGCCGGTCGGCTATGTACAGCAGCGTGCCTGTCAATATCAGCGCCGCGCCGATGAACCAGGGGATCTCATTCAGACTCTCGATGGCGTCGTTGAAGGGCACGATGATGAAAAGCGGCAGCGTGGCCACGATGAGCATATAGATCATCTTCCGCGCGGGCCGTTCTCTGACGGCCAGGCCCCGGCCGTGGACCAGGTCGCCGCCCATGGCCCCCAGCTCCACGAACATGGCCGCGATATCCCGCCAGTAGGCCGCCACCACGGCCACCAGCGTGGCCAGATGGAGCATGATGTTGAAAAGGGCGCTGTCGTCCAGCTCTAAAAGGCCGCTGCCGCCCAGTATATTCTCCAAAAGCGCCAGATGTCCGGAACTGGAGATGGGCAGAAATTCCGCCACGCCCTGCACCAGACCCAATATGGCGGCGTATACGATCGTCATATTTCTTCCTCCCGATACCCCATGGGCGTTATGTTTACCTAAAGTAGTATATTACCATACTCAGCCAAAAAATGCAAGCCGTCGCGCGTTGACGGCACGGCATGGCGGATGGTATACTTGGTGACATCTTCAGCCGGGAGGGATACCCATGGCCGCAGAACTGACCCGCTGCCAGAGCATCGAGCGCAGCATCATAACGAAATACAGGAAAACGCTCTGGCGGCCATTCGTGGAGGCGGTGAAGCGCTACGAGCTCATTCAGGCCGGGGACCGGATCGCGGTGTGTATCTCCGGCGGGAAGGACTCCATGCTGATGGCCAAGCTGCTGCAGGAGCTTCACCGCCACTCCGACGTGCCCTTCGAGCTGACGTTTCTCGTCATGGACCCCGGCTACAGCCCCGCCAACCGGCGGCGGATCGAGGCCAACGCGGCGCTTTTGGAGGTGCCCATTACAGTCTTTGGATCGGACATCTTCGCCGCGGCGGACAGCACGGACCGGAACCCCTGCTACCTGTGCGCCCGGATGCGCCGGGGGCATCTTTACAGCAAGGCCAGGGAGCTGGGCTGCAACAAGATCGCCCTGGGCCACCACTTCAGCGACGTGATCGAGACCACCCTCATCGCCATGTTCTGGGGCGCGCAGCTGCAGGCCATGCCGCCAAAGCTTCACAGCACCAACTTCCCCGGCATGGAGCTGATCCGCCCGCTGTACTGCGTACACGAGGACGACATCATCGCCTGGGCCCGGTACAACGACCTCACCTTTCTGCGCTGCGCCTGCCGTCTCACGGAGGGCGCCGAGATGGGAGAGCTCACCTCCAAGCGTCAGGAGGTAAAGGAGCTTTTGCGCGCGCTCCGCCAGGACAACCCCAACATCGAAAAGAGCATCTTCACCGCCCTGCACGCGGTGTGTCTGGACACCTTCCCCGGCTACAAGTCCCAGGGGCAGACGCACTCCTTCCTGGACGGATACAACGAGCGCGGATAGCGCGATAACAAAGACCCGCCGATGGGACGAACGTCCCACCGGCGGGTGTGTTTTCAAGCGTCTTTCGCCTTTAAGATATCTTCCTCCCGGCCCTGGAATACTTGAGGCACTCCCCGCAATACACGCACTGGCTGACCAGCCACACAAGGCACACGGCCAGGGAGGGCAAAAAGCCGATGTCGAACACGATCGCGCCCACGGCGAAGACCACCGCCAGCGCCGTACAGGCCGTGTTCACCGCCTGGTACGCCTTGGCCGCGCACTTGCCGATCAGCAGCTTCTCCGCCTCGTCGCAGCTTTCCATCCACTTCTTCTGGAACTTCATATCATAGACGGACGCCGTCTTTTCCGGATTCGTCTTTTTCGCCGCGTCCACGCATTTCTGCTGGATGACGACCGCCTCGGCCATGACGGCCAAGAACGCCCCGATACCCACCAGCAGCAGCACGGAGGCGCTCGTGTCCTCAAAGATGGCGAAGCCCCCGGAATAGCTGGCGGCGAGCAGAAAATAGCTGACGATCAGCGCGGCGTTCGCGATCCACAGGATGACGGAGAGCCTGCGTCGATCTCGTCCGAGACCGTCTCGTCCTCGCCGTCCCAGGCGGAGAGCAGCTTTTTCGCTCTGCCGTACAGAGGGATGGCGACGGCCGGGAGCAGCACCGCCTCCGCCAGCAGCAGCCACGGGGCCACCCGCGCGAAGGCCCGCCCCGCGCCCTTGATGCCGCCCGCCAGTTCGTTCAGGCCGTATTTCGCGGAAAAGAAGCCTATGCAGCCTCCGACCGCCATGCTGACCGCCAAAACCAGCAGGAACATGGGCAGCGCCTTGCGGTTCGCTTTTTTGATCTCATTGTTATCCATTTTTCATTCCTCCCCTTTTTCTTCCTGTAAATAGAATACTTCCTCCACCGTCACGCCGCACACCCTCGCGATCGTCAGCGCCAGAGTGACGGACGGCGAATAGTCGCCCCGCTCGATGAGACTGATCGTCTGCCGGGACACGCCGCACAGACGCCCCATCTCCTGCTGGTTGACGCCCAGAGCGGCTCTGCGCTCCTTCAGGCGGTTACGCAGGATCATAACGCACCTCCCAATGACAACTATCTTTGCCTAAATGACAATTATCCTTGTCAATTTGCATTATACTCTTGTCATTCCTCCCTGTCAATAGGGTCTCGCAAAAAATATTTGGGGGGAGGCCGTTGGTCATAAGACAGTATGACCCCGAAAAATGAACATCTGGCAACTGCCTTACGGAATTGGAATTGGACAACAGACAGCGGATGGTGCTGAAATGCGCCATCCGCTGCCTGTTTTGAATTGGTTAAAAACTTTGAAGTATGTCACGCAATGAACCCCGGTTTTTGAGGGGGCCGTATGTTACCCTTACC
>CANRDC010000128.1 GCA_947629245.1 uncultured Oscillospiraceae bacterium
CTGCTCATAGACCTGATCGGACAGGTGTATAACTTCTTCCGGTCGATCTATACCGAGCTCGTGTTCAGAATGTGAGGGGCGCGCGATGAAGAAGAAAAAGGAAAAGACCCCTCTCTCCCTGGGAAGGAAGATCGTGTACGCGCTGGTGGCCGTGGCCATGGTGGCCGGACTGAGCTACCTGGCCTATTACCTGACGCACTACACCTTTTACCGGCACTACCGGGACTACATATCCTCTTATGAGTACGAGCAGGGCGGCGAGCTGAAGCTCCAGGGCGAAAAGCTGGAGGAGAACAAGTCCTATCAGCTGGTGTGCGAGAGCGACGAGCTTGCCATGTATCTGAACGAGGACACCACGGATGTGGCGATCCTGGACAAACGCAGCGGCGCCGTCACCTACGCCGTTCCCCCGGAGGCGGACAGCGACCCGCTGGCGAACAAGGTGAACAAGGATTATCTGCGCTCGCACATCATCCTCAACTACTATAACGCCTCCCGTACCGCGGGCATCTACGACTCCTACTCCATGTCCGTGGACAAGGGACAGTTCGAGTTCGAGTCCATCGAAAACGGCGTGCGGGTCATCTACGAGATGGGCGACTTCTCCAACTCGGCGGGCATCGTGCCCCAGTATATGTCGGAGGAGAAGTTCAATGAGATCGCCTCGCAGCTGCCCGAGGACGAGGCGGCCGCCTTCGGCCGGTACTACTCCACCACCTCCGATGTGGACGGCATGCGCCAGATCCTCAAGACCGCCCGCAACAACCGCATCGCCCTGGAGCGTATCCAGGCCACGCTGGAGAGCGTGGGCTTCACCGAGGAGGACTACGTGGAGCAGATGGCGCTGGCGGGGACCCAGGTGTCCGTGCCCATCTCCTTCGTGGTGGCGCTGGAATACCGGCTGGAGGGGGACCACGTGGACGTGTCCGTGCCCACCTGCGCGCTGGAGGAAAACGGCGGCGCGGCCATCTACCGCATCCAGGTGCTCTACGGCTTCGGCGCGGCCGGGACCGACGAGACGGGCTACATCGTGGTGCCCAACGGCGACGGCTCGCTCATCAACTTCAACAACGGCAAGACCACCGCAGGCGCCTATTCCCAGTTCGTCTACGGCATAGACATGCTGGCGGCGGACTACACCGTGATGGAGTCGTCCAACAACGCCCGGATGGCGCTTTTCGGCCTGTGCAAGCAGGACGGCACCATCCTGGCCACCATCGAGGACGGGGCCTCCCTGGCCTCCGTCAACGCCAGCGTGTCCGGCCGTGTGAACAGCTACAACAACGCCTACGTCACCTTCGTGGTCCGGGGCAGCGAGACGCTGGAGATGTTCGGCAGCACCGGCAACGAGGCCGCGCTGCCCATCGTGGAGCCGAACCCCTATGACCGCAATTTGACGGTGCGGTATACCTTCCTGGACGAGGACCACCAGGGCTATTCCGGCATGGCCAACTATTACCGGGACCGGCTCATCGAGGAGGGAGCGCTCACGGAAAAGACCGAGTCTGAGCCGCTGAAGTTCTATTACGACGTGCTCTCCGGCGTGAAGATGCGGGAGTTTTTCCTGGGCAAGCAGTACAAGGGCCTGACGGCCATGACCACCTTCGACCAGGCGGGGCAGATCTCCGACGCGCTGGCCCAGGCGGGCGTGGAAAACCAGGTCATGAACCTGCAGGGCTGGTTCAACGGCGGCTATTACCATGACGTGGCCGACCGGATCCGGGTACCCGGGAAGCTGGGCGGCAAGAGCGGCCTGGAGGATCTGAACGCCCGGGTGGCCGCCAACGGCGGCAAAATGTACGCCGACGTGGCCTTCCAGCAGGTGACGGAGATCAGCAAGCGCTTCAACTACAAGGCGGAGAGCGCAAAATACTACGGCAGCGGCTATGTGGCCGACTTCGGCCAGGTCAACCCGACCACTCTGCGCCAGACCTCCAGCCTGGGCTACTCGGAGACCATGTACGATCTCATCTCGCCCAAGTTCCTGGTCCGCTATGTGGACGAATTTTCCGACCGCTTCGCCGACGTGGACGTGGACGGCGTCTCCCTGCGGGATCTGGGCTCCGAGCTCCACTCGGATAAAAAACGCAGCGAGATGATAGACCGGGAGCAGGCGCTGGACGTGGTAAAAGGCCAGCTGGCGCTGCTGGACGGCAGGTCGAAGAGCCTGCTGGTGGACCAGGCCAACGACTATGCCTGGGCCGCGGCGGACGATATCACGGACCTGCCCCTGAGCGACAACGAATATGTGATCGTGGATGAGAACATCCCCCTGTACGAGATGATCGTCCACGGCTGCATCGACTACTGCGGCACGGT
This sequence comes from uncultured Oscillospiraceae bacterium, assembly GCA_947629245.1. Classification (GTDB taxonomy): domain Bacteria; phylum Bacillota; class Clostridia; order Oscillospirales; family Oscillospiraceae; genus CAJOIG01. Next base: position 2,320 of record CANRDC010000128.1, read on the forward strand.
CTATAACCTGGACGACGTGTCCGACGGACAGCAGCAGCTGCTGACCATGATCGAGTACGGCGCCGCGCCCCACTTCCTGTTCACCTGGCGGGAGACCTCGGAGATGAAATACTCCGGCGTGAACCGGTTCTACAGCACCTGCTTCGACACCTGGAAGGACGAAGCGGCGGCGGTTTACGAAGAGGTGTCGGGCGTGCTCGGCCAGGTCACCGGCCAGCGGATGGTCTCTCACGAGATCCTGCAGAGCGGCGTGCGCAGGACGCTGTACAGCGGCGGCACCGCCATCTACGTCAACTACAGCGCCGCGCCGGTGACGGTGGACGGCGTGCGTGTCCCGGCCATGGGATACGCCGTGCAGTAAGGGGGTGGAGGTATGAAAAAGCACCGACTGAGTTTGGAGAACAAGCGCAAGGTCAACGGCTACCTGTTCATCCTTCCCTGGCTGGTGGGCTTCGCGGCGTTCTATGTGCGCAGCCTGTTCATGACGGTGGAGTTCTCCCTGTCCGATCTGCAGATGGACGTGGTCAACGGCGGCTACACGCTGAGCTGGGTGGGGCTGAAAAACTTCATCTACGCCTTCACCGCCCACGGCAGCTTCAAGCAGATCCTCACCAGCTCCGTTATGAACATGGTGGTGGATATCCCGCTGATCATCTTCTTCAGCCTGTTCATGGCGCTGCTGCTCAACCGGAAGTTCAAGGGCAGGACCCTGGTCCGGGCCATCTTCTTCCTGCCGGTGATCCTGAACGCGGAGGCCATCCTGGACGCCATCGAGTCGGCCACCGCCATGGTGGCCACGGGCGTGAGCGCCTCCAGCCAGGAGGTGGCCGCGGAGAGCGCGGGCATCGGCATGGCCTATTACATCGACCTGTTCGGCAGTTTGATGCTGCCCCGGTGGCTGCTGGATTACATCGTGGGCGCTACGGACCGGATCACCAGCATCATCTCCGCCTCCGGCGTGCAGATCGTTATCTTCATCGCCGCGCTCCAGTCCATCCCCGGCAACCTATACGAGGTGGCCAAGATGGAGGGCGCCACGGCCTATGAGACCTTCTGGAAGGTGACGCTGCCCATGATCACGCCTCACATCATCACCAACATCGTCTATACGGTGGTGGACAGCTTCGTCTCCAGCGACGTGGTGACCCTGGCCTACAACGAGGCCTTCAAGAACTATAACTACGGCCTGAGCGCCGTGTTCAGTCTGGTCAGTACGCTGGTCACCTGCGGGATACTTCTTCTGATCTGCGGCGTGATCACAAAGAAGTCCAGCTACTATAACTGAGAAAGGAGGGGATGGATATGTTCAAGACCGTCGGCGGTTTCTTCCACAAACACCTGGACGCCCTGCGGGACGACAAGACCGCCCTCAACGAGCGGTATGTGATCGCCAAAAACATCAAAAAGATCCTGTCCACGCTGTTCCGGGCGCTGGTCATCATCGGCATCTGCTACACCATCCTGGCCCCGGTGTTCGGCATCGTCGCCAACTCCTTCTTCTCCAACAAGGACGCCTATAACCCCATGGTGTACCTGATCCCCCAGGAGCCTACGCTGGAGCGGTATCAGATGGCCATCGAGATCCTGAACTATCTGCCCACGCTGGCCAACTCCCTGCTGTACTCGCTGCTGTTGATGCTGCTGCAGATCTTTATCTGCTCCATGGTGGGCTACGGCTTCGCCCGGTTCAAGTTCCCGCTGAAGAGCCTGCTGTTTGCCTGCGTGGTGATCACCATCGTGATACCCACCCATACGATCATGCTGCCGCTGTATATGACCTTCCGGATGTTCGACCCCTTCGGGCTGTGTACGGCTATCTTCGGCCACCCGCTGTCGTTCATGGGCACCACTACCCCCATGTACATCCTGACCCTGTTCGGCTGCGGCCTTCGCTCGGGGCTTTATATCTACATCTTCAACCAGTTCTTCCGGGGCCTGCCCAAGGAGATCGAGGAGGCGGCCTTCGTGGATGGGGCGGGCACCTGGTACACCTATTTCCACATCATGCTCCGCAACGCCACCCCCGCCGTCATCACCGTGGCGGTGTTCTCCATGGTCTGGCAGTATAACGACACGTTCTACGCCAAGCTCTTCCTGATCCCCCAGAGCCAGTCCATCGGTATCCGCATCTCCTCGCTGGTGGCCAACATCGCCAACCAGTACCAGATCATGGATAAGACCATCCAAAACCTGTATCTGGACGCCGGTATCGTGCTTATGATGCTTCCTGTCGTTCTCATCTACGTGTTCCTGCAGAAGTACTTCATCGAGGGCGTGGAGAGAAGCGGCATTGTCGGCTGAACGAGAGAAAGACACATTTTCCCCGCAGCGGGGAGAAGGAAGGTGAGAGCGGGTCCCTGCGCGTATTCCATTTTGTCCAATATTTTATTTAAGGAGGATATTCACTTGAAAGTAAGCAAAATTCTGGCGCTGCTGCTGGTGGTCGTCATGACCGTTTCTCTTCTGAGCGGCTGTGGCGCTAAGACCAGCGCCGAGCCCACCGAGGCTCCTGTGGAAGCGACGGAGGCCCCCGCCGACGAGACTGAGGCCCCCGTCGACGACGGCGAAGCCCCCGCCGACGAGACTGAGGCCCCCGCCGAGGACGCCGAGGAGCCCGAGACGGAGCCCACCGAGGAGCCCGAGGCTGAGCCCACCGAGGAGCCTGAGGCTGAGGAGCCCGCCGAGGACGCCGAAGAGCCCGCCGACGACGCCGAGGAGCCCGCCGACGAGACTGAGGCCCCCGCCGACGATGCCGAAGAGCCCGCCGACGACGCCGAGGCCCCCGCTGAGGACGCTGAGGAGCCCGAGACGGAGCCCACCGAGGAGCCCGAGGCTGAGCCCACCGAGGAGCCTGAGGCTGAGGAGCCCGCCGA
>CANRDC010000129.1 GCA_947629245.1 uncultured Oscillospiraceae bacterium
CATGGTGGCCCAGGACTGGCTGGACGGCAGCTACACCGAGGTCTATCCCAACATCACCCGGGACGAGGCCGGCATGGAGAAGCTGTTCCGGCAGTTCTCCTTCCCCGGCGGCATCCCCTCCCATGTGGCGCCCGAGACGCCGGGCTCCATCCATGAGGGCGGCGAGCTGGGCTACTCCCTGGCCCACGCCTTCGGCGCGGTCAGCGATAACCCCACCCTGATCGCCGCGTGCGTGGTGGGCGACGGCGAGGCCGAGACCGGCCCGCTGGCTACCTGCTGGCACCTCAATAAATTCACCGACCCCCGCACCGACGGCGCGGTGCTGCCCATCCTGCACCTGAACGGCTTCAAGATCGCTAATCCCACCGTTCTGGCCCGTATCCCCCACGACGAGCTGAAAAAGTTCTTCGAGGGCTGCGGCTGGACGCCCCTGTTCGTGGAGGGCAGCGACCCGGCTGTGATGCACGTGGAGATGGCCAAGGCGCTGGACACCGCCATCCGCTCTATCCTGCGCATCCAGGAAAACGCTCGGAAAAACGGCGACGGGACCCGTGTACACTGGCCCATGATCGTGCTCAGGACCCCCAAGGGCTGGACAGGCCCCAAGGTGGTGGACGGCAGTAAGGTGGAGGACTCCTTCCGGGCCCACCAGGTGCCCATCTCCGCCGACGGCGAGGAGCACCGGCGCATGATCGAGAGCTGGCTCAAGAGCTATCATCCCGAGGAACTGTTCGACGAAAACGGCGTGCCCGTGCAGGCCCTGCTGGACCTGCCCCCCAAGGGTAACGCCCGTATGGGCGCTAACCCCAACGCCAACGGCGGCCTGCTTTTGAAGGACCTGCGGATGCCCGATTTTCGCAATTACGGCGTGGATCTGCCCGCCCCCGGCGCCGTGGAGGCCGAGGATATGCGCAAGCTGGGCGAGTTTGTCCGGGATATCTACGCCCTCAACGCCGAGACACGCAATTTCCGCGTCTTTGGACCGGACGAGTCCCAGTCCAACCGCCTGGGCGCGGTGTTCGAGGTGACTGGCCGGGACTGGAACGCCGAGGTCTATGAGGACGACGAGTTTTTGGACCAGGACGGCCGGGTCATGGACGCCATGCTGTCCGAGCATGTCTGCGAGGGTATGCTGGAGGGCTATCTGCTCACCGGACGCCACGGCTTCTTCAACTCCTACGAGGCCTTCATCCGGATCGTGGACAGTATGGTCAGCCAGCACGCCAAGTGGCTGAAGGTCTGCAACCAGCTGCCCTGGCGGCAGAAGATCGCCTCCCTCAACTATGTGCTGGCTTCCAACGTCTGGCAGCAGGACCACAACGGATTCACCCATCAGGACCCGGGCTTTTTGGACCATGTGGCCAATAAGAAGGCCGACGTGGTGCGCCTGTATCTGCCCCCCGACGCCAACTGCCTGCTGAGCGTGTTCGACCACTGCATCCGCAGCCGGGACTATGTGAACGTGGTGGTGGCCTCCAAGCACCCCCGTCCCCAGTGGCTCACCATGGAACAGGCCGTCAAGCACTGCACCGAGGGCATCGGTATCTGGCAGTGGGCCTCCACAGACGCCTATCAGGAGCCGGATATCATCATGGCCTGCTGCGGCGATACGCCCACCCTGGAGACCCTGGCCGCCGTCACCATTTTGCGCGACGCCTTCCCGGAGCTGAAGATACGCGTCATCAACGTGGTGGATCTGATGCGGCTGCAGGCCGATACCCAGCACCCCCACGGCCTGTCCGACCGGGACTATGATATGCTGTTCACCGTGGACAAGCCCATCGTGTTCGCCTTCCACGGCTATCCAAGCCTGATCCATGAGTTCACCTACCGGCGGAAGAACAAGAATCTGCACGTCCGGGGCTATATCGAGGAGGGTACCATCACCACGCCCTTCGATATGCGGGTGCTCAACAACATCGACCGGTACCATCTGGTGCTGACCGCTTTGCAGAATCTGGACTGCCTGGGCAACCGTAGCGCGGCCCTGGCCCAGCAGATGAAGGATAAGCTGGTGGAGCACCGGCAGTATATCAACAAGTACGGCGTGGATATGCCGGAGATCGCGGAATGGAAGTGGACACCGACACCGGAAAAATAAAATGCCTCCCCTGTGCAAGGGGAGGTGCCGAGCGAAGCGAGGCAGAGGGGTTGTTATCAATCTGAGACTGGCGTCTTGCACTGGTAACAATCCCCCAGTCACGCTCCGCGTGACAGCCCCCTTTGCACAAGGGGGCCGTTCAATATGGTTGGAGTGAATATCTCATGGCAAATTGGTTAGAAGTGACGATGGACGCCCACGGGGACCCGGAGGCGCTGTGCGACCAGCTCACCGGCATGGGGCTGGAGGGCTTCGTCATCGAGGACGAGAGGGATTTTAAGAGCTTCCTGGAAAACAACACTCAGTACTGGGATTTTGTGGACGAGAAGCTGGAAAAGTCCCTGACCGGCGCCAGCCGGGTCAAGCTCTGGGTGGCGGACGACGATACGGGCCGGGCCATCATCGCGGACCTGTACGAAAAGGGCCTCAACCCCCAGAGTCGCCCGGTGGCCGACGCGGACTGGGAGAACAATTGGCGGGACTATTATCAGCCCGTGGAGGCCGGGGAAAAGCTGGTCATCGTGCCCCAATGGCAGGACTATGACGGGGACCGGACCCCGGTGAAGCTGGACCCAGGACTGCTGTTCGGCACGGGGGATCACCCCACCACCCGCATGTGCCTGGCCGCGGTGGAGAAATACGCAAGGCCGGGGGAAAAGGTGCTGGATCTGGGCTGCGGCAGCGGCATTCTGGGCATCGCGGCGGCGGTGCTGGGGGCCGGGCCCATCGTGGCCGCCGATGTGGATGAAAAGGCACCGGATATCGTCCGGGACAACGCCAGACTCAACGGCGTGGAGGACGCGTTCACCGTCTATGTGGGGGACGTGGTCGGCTCAGAGGCACTTCGGACCAGGCTGGGTGGGGGATACTCGCTGGTTTTGGCCAATATCGTGGCCGACGTCATCATCCCGCTGGCACCCTATGTGGGCGGTTTTCTGTCGGAGGGCGGCGTGTTCGTCTGCTCCGGCGTCATCAACGGGCGCGAGGACGAGGTGGCTGCCGCGCTGGAGAGCGCCGGGCTGAAGATCGAGGAGCACCATACGCTGGAAGAATGGAATAGTTTCGTGTGCCGGAGGGCATGAAAGGAAGATAAAACGAGGGCGCGGTGCCATGCACCGCGCCCGATCCATTTTTCCAAAAACGGTCAGTTTATTTCATATCGGAAGATGCCGGTGGTGCCGGGCTCGGTGCCGTCGGCGTACTGGACGGTCACGTCGTATTTGCCCGGCAGAAGGAACATGACCTCCTTGGCCCGCAGGTCCCCGCCGCCGCCCATCTCAGCCAGCACCTTGCCGTTTTTGTTGGTCACGGTGATGTCCACATAGGCGTCGGTGTCCGCCTCCACGTCCAGGGTGTAGAAGTCCGGCAGGGGCACGCTCATCTCCCAGGTCCAGGGCGGCAGGTCCGGGTCGTAGACATACTCGCTGGAGGAGTATTGCGTGTAGCGGATCACGCCGAAAAACATCCCCAGCAGCAGCACGGTGAACAGTGTAGTGAAGCACCAGCCCATGCTCTTTTTGGGCTTTCCGGCCACGTTCGGGTGGCGGATACGCCAGGCCCCTACCAAGATCATGACGCCCAGGGCCAGGCAGGCCAGCGCCACGGCGATGCTGGTGATGCTGGGGTGGCGCAGAAGGGCGAACAGATTCACGGTCGCGCAGACAAGCTCGATGGCACCCAGAGTGTAGCCCAGACGGCTCCAGCGGTCCGCCATGTCCCGCACGGACGATTCGTCGGTGTAGATCTCGTATTCCTCCGGGGGAAGGTCCGGGTCATATACCTTGCGGAAGAAGTGCCAGCCGTTGAAGGTGTCGCTGATGAATTCCCAGCCCTGCTCGGCAAAGGTGTCCCGGTAGCGGACGGGGTCGTCGATGGACTGGTTATAGTCCAGGGCGTAGCGGTAGCGGGTGCTCTCGTCCCGGTAAAATACGCTGCGGAAGCAGCCGCCCTTCTCCAGCTGCCAGCCCGCGTCCGACAGAGCGTTCAGGTCCTCCAGCTCCCGCCGGTACTCCCAGGCGGGGTACATGACATAGCGCGTCTTTTTATTCCTCATTTTTTTCTCCTCCCTCTATAACGCTCTCCGCCGCCGCGGCCAGATGCTTGAGCCGCGCCGCCTCGTCCAGCAGCACCTGCCGCCCCGCGTCCGTGAGCGTGTACAGCCGCCGCCGGTCAGCGTCGGGCGTGGGACATTCCTCGATCCAGCCCTTTTTCATCATATTCGACGTGGCCCCGTACATGGTGCCGGAGCCGATGCGCACATGGCCCTCCGACAACTCCAGGGTCTGGCGCATGATGCCGTAGCCGTGGTTCGGGCCCCGGTACAGGCACAGCAGGATGTAAAAGTAGCTCTCCGTCAGGGGTTCCGTGGGTCTGCCCATGAGATCACCGTCCTTGTGTCGTGGGTCGATATGTCGACCATCGACATATCATGACTATATCGTAGCACGACATAGTGCCGGTGTCAAGTCCCGGCGCAAAAAATTTTTTGCCCCTCTTGCAAACCGGGCAAGAGGGGCGTATACTGAGTGTTAGCAATAACTAATCAAGGAGGAGCGGGATATGACGAAGGTGCTGACGGTGGAGGGTATGATGTGCGGTATGTGCGAGAGCCATGTGGCGGAGGCCCTGCGGAAGGTGCCGGGGGTGGAGAAAGCCTCTGCCAGCCGGTCCAAGCGTGAGGCCCGAGTGGTGTGCGGGTCGGACGTGACGGATGAGGCGCTGCTGGCGGCGGTGAACGCCACGGGCTATGAGGCGTCCAACGTCCGGACGGAGGCGGATAAGCCGAGAAAGGGATTGTTCGGATTTGGGAAGAAGTAAGAAAGCCTCCCTCTGACGAGGGAGGTGGCGCGGCGCAGCCGCGACGGAGGGAGAGATACCCGGCACTGGAGGTAACTTGTCTCTCCCCCAGTCTCGCTATCGCTCGACAGCCCCCTCGTCAGAGGGGGCCTAAGCAGAGAAAAGCAAAAAGGCCCCCTTTACACTGTAGTGCCCCAGGAGAAACGGACAGGGAAAAGAAGAGGTCCCTGAGTAGGAAATAGGATTTAAGCGGAGTGGCG
>CANRDC010000130.1 GCA_947629245.1 uncultured Oscillospiraceae bacterium
TGCGAGTGCGACTGCTCGAGCTTCATGGCCGTGTGCGCCGAGGCGGCGGGGGTGGATATGGAGGTGGCCTATTCCTCAGGCAACGCCCCGGCCACAAGGTACATGAGGGAGAAATTCCTGAAAACCGGGGTCTTTGAGGCGCTGACGGACAAGAAGTACCTGACAAGTCCCGACTGGCTGAGGCGGGGCGATGTGCTGGTATACGAGGGGCACCACACGGTTATGGTGCTGAGTGACGGAGAAAAGGAGGACGACAACATGACAGGCGAGGAGATAGTCAGGAAGATCAACGAGTACACGGCCGGACAGGCGGTGCCGGAGTGGGCTGAGGAGGAGCTCGAGGAGGCGATCGCCATGGGCATAACCGACGGCTCAAACCCCATGGGGCTCATACCGCGCTACCAGGCGGCCATAATGGCGAAGCGGGCGGCGAAGGCGAAGTGAGAGGCCAACATGAGAGCGGGAAAGGCAAGCTCACGGGCTCGCCGAAGAAAGGCAAAAACCGCTTCGCGGACATTCTGGTCACGGTTTGTCTGGTCGTGGTCTTTCTTGTGGACGCGTCGGTAGTATTAGAGTACCATCGGCTGGGAGTACCTATACCGGCTGACGTGCTGGGGGAGATATTCGGATTTATCACAGCGGAGCTGGGTATTTTAGCCGGCCGCCAGGTGGTGGGTCCGGACGCTATCAAGTGGTTCAAAAAGGACAAGTCCTCCACGGAGAACGGGGAGGAGAAAAATAATAATTATTTTGGAGGTAACAGTGTATGAAAGAGAAAATCGTTAACAGGCTCCTGACGGTGAAGTCCATCGTGACGCTGATCCTGACGGTGGTGTTCGCCGTGCTGGTGATACGGGACGGGGAGCTTCCCCAGACGTTCACGACCATCTACATGAGCGTGATGGCGTTTTATTTCGGCATCCAGAGCGCCAAGAAAGAAGAATAAGCCAACTCCCGGCGGCGTTTGCACAGGGGCGTCGCCGGTAGTGTTTCCTTCGCCCTGCCGAAAGGCAGGGCGGGAAAAGCAATCTATTTCAATTACCATTTGAAAGGAGATATAAACCATGGATGAGGAAAAAGTAGGCACAGAGGCCACAGAGGAGGACTTCGCGTCTTTTGACGAGGGCTGGGGCGACGAGCCTGAAGCGGGGGATAAAGCCGCGGAGGAAGCGGCGGCACCCGAAGAAGCCCAGAAGGATGCCAGCGAGACGGGCGGAGAAGCGAAGAACGACGGGGCTGAGACCGGGGAGGGTGAAACGGCGACGACAAACCAGTCGGAGGGCGGCGACAGCCAGACCGGGGAGGCCGGCGACACCGGGGAGCAGAAGGCGGAAAGTAAGGACGGGGCGGAATACCAGCGTTTTGACCTTACATACATGCACGAGACGCGCTCCGTTGACCGGAATGAGGTTATAACGCTCGCCCAGAAGGGCATGGATTATGACCGGATACGCGGCAATTATGACAGCCTCACGAGGGAGATCGAGGGCCTTGGCGGCATGGATAATGTCAGGAGCTTTGCGGGGCTCATCAAGGACATCGCCGACAGCTCCGGCATGAGCACCGAGCAGGTCATCGACAACGTGAGCGCCCAGATAATCGCTCGCCGGGACAAGGTGAGCCCGGAGGTGGCGGCAGAACGGGCCAGGGCGGAGAGACTTCAGCGGGCCAGCGAGGCAAGGACCAGGCAGGAAAAGGAAAACGCCAGCAAGGCCGACGCCGAGACCAAGAAGCGCAACGAGGATTTTGCGGCCTTTATTAAGGCTTACCCCGGCGTGGACGCCAAGTCCATACCTCAGGAGGTGTGGGACGAGGTGAGGGCCGGGAAGAGCCTTGTCACCGCCTACGCGGTGTACGACGCCAAAACGGCAAGGGCCGAGGCTGAACAGCTCCGGAGCGAGCTGACCGCGGCCAAGAAAAACGACGAGAACAGACAAAAGGCCGCCCCGACAACGCAGTCAGCCGGAAATAAGAGCACAACGCCTGACGCTTTCGACGAGGGTTGGGGCGACGATTAAAGCGGTAAAAACCGCAATGTGAAAGGAGAATAATATATGGCTATCAATTTGGCAAAGAGAGCATCGGATAAGGTCGTGGAGCGGTTCAAGATCGGCTCCTGCACCGAGGGACTTTTCACCTCCAGGTACCAGTGGACGGGTGTTGCTACCGTGCAGGTGTACACTGTGGACAAGCTCCCCATCCAGGACTATGACAAGAGCAAGGAGGATGGTAGCCGCTTTGGCAAGCTGACGGAGTTAGGCGACAGCCTCCAGGAGATGACCGTCACTGACGACAAGGCGTTCAACGGCTCCATAGACAAGGGCAACAACACCGCCCAGCTGATGATCAAGAGCGCGTCCAGCGTCCTCCGCCGCCAGACCGACGAGGTAATCATCCCCTATGTGGATACTTACCGCTTGAAGAAGCTGGCCGACGGGGCGGCAACTTATGACGGTTTCGACAATGTTTCCCTCACCAAGTCGGACGTCATCGAGACAATCCTCAAGGCCAACGCCGCCATGAGCAACAAGAAGGTCCCCAAGAAGGGGCGCGTTCTCTACATCGGCGAGACTAACGCCGTGACTCTGAAGCTGGCTGATCAGGTCGTCGGCGTGGACAAGATGGCGGAGGAGGCCATCGTTAACGGCGTCTGCGGTAAGATCGGCGGCAGTCAGGTGAGGGTCGTACCCGACGACTACATGCCCGAGGGCGTAGTCTTTATGATCGTGCTGAAGGGCGTGGCCTGCGCCCCCAAGAAGATCGAGACCTACCGTATTCTGGAGGAGCACCCCGACGTGGACGGCGCGGTGGTGCAGGGGCGGCTCCTGCACGACTGCTTTGTGCTGGAAACCAAGAAGGATGGTATCCTGGTGGCAAAGAAGGGCGAGTAATCGGCAGGGGGCGGGGGTTGCTCCGCCCCCTTTTCACGGTTCACCGTTAAAAAATAAGGGTGGGCGGTGAAAAGGGAGGCCCCTTCAGTCACTTCGTGACAGATCTCCCAAGGGGGAGCCAAAGAGGAAAGGAGATTTAAACTATGGCGGACGGGAAGAAAAATATGGTAACAAAGTGGGAGGACAGCGCCTTTGAGGATGAGGCGGGGCCCACTCCGGAGAGCGTATGGAGGCTATATGACAAAGGGAGAAAATTCAAAGAGGCCATAAGCCTCTATGATACGGTGAACACAAACGAAAATTTCTTCGTCGGCAAGCAGTGGGAGGGGGTACAGGCAAACGGCCTTCCCACGCCGGTATTCAACATACTCAAACGTGACGTGTGCTTTGTGGTAAGCTCCATAACCTCTGACAATTTGACAGTGCGGGCTACGGCACTGGCGGCCTCCGCCGAGACGTCGAAGCTTACGGAGCCTGTAAGGATACTCAATGAGGAGTTCGAGAGAATATTTGAGCACAACAACGTGGTGAACCTGCTGAGGGAGTTTGCCAGGGACGCGGCGGTGCGTGGGGATGGGTGCATCTACACGCGGTGGGATCCAGATGTGGAAACGGGCCAGATGGTGAAGGGGGACATTCGCTCGGAGATCGTACCGAACACCAGGGTATTTTTTGGCAATCCCAACGACCGGCACGTACAGACGCAACCATATATCATTCTGGAAAGCCGGGAGATCGTGAGGTCTCTCAGGAAACGAGCGCGTAATAATGGGTGCGAGGATTGGGACTCCATTTGTCCGGATGATGACAATACCGCTGTTGGGCCAGAGAGGCGGACGGACGATAAGGCAACGAAGCTCTTCATCATGTGGAAGGACGAGGAAAGCGGAGAAATCTGGGGATATGAGTGTGCTCAACACGCAACGGTCCGAAAGCCGTGGCGCCTGGGAATACGAATGTACCCCATCGTATGGCTAAACTGGGACTATATTTCAGACTGCTACCACGGGCAGGCGATGATCACGGGGCTCATACCGAACCAAATCTTTATAAATAAGATGTGGGCCATGTCGATGCTGAGCCTTATGACGACGGCCTATCCGAAGATCGTCTATGACAGGACGAGGATCCCCAAGTGGACGAACCAGATAGGGCAGGCCATAGGGGTGAACGGGGGAGATGTATCGAGTGTCGCCAAAGCGATCGACCCGGCGACAATATCACCGCAGGTGAGTCAGTTCATAGAGGCCGCAATAACCCAGACAAACGCCAATCTCGGCGCTACGAGCGTGGCGCTGGGCGACACGAGGCCGGATAACACCTCGGCTATAATTGCCCTTCAGAGGGCGGCGGCAACGCCAAGCGAAATTACAAAGCAGAACCTTCAGGGGTGCTTAGAAAGCCTGGCAAGGATATACCTGGAGTTCATGGCGGAATTTTACGGGATAAGGAAAGTGGATTTGCCAACTCCGGAGAATGTTCGGGAAGCCTACGAGTTTACTATGCGGGAGGCCCCGGAGGAGGTCTCGGTCGACTTTGACTTCAGCACCTTCAAAGATATACCGATGGCGATGAAAATAGACGCCGGGGCGAGCTCCTATTACTCCGAGATAGCCTCCATTCAGACCCTGGACAATCTACTGTCACAAGGGAAGATAGATATTGTCCAGTATCTTGAGAGGATCCCTGACGGGTATATCTCAGACCGGCGCGGGCTCATAGCGGACATCAAGCGCCAGAGAGCGGTAATGACGGCCCCGTCCTCCACGCCGGCCGGTGGCGGTGGGGACGTGGTAGAAACCGGAGAAAAGCCGGACATACCGAGCGGCGGAGGGTATTCGGCGCTTCAAAGAAAGGTAAAGCAGGGCGAGGAGGTAAGATAAATGGCGACGGTCCCGACAAACATATCCGAGAGGGTATTCAATATCTCCGCCTGGCACGGGGTGAATGAGGCCCCGGAGGGGGAGGCAAGGCTGAAGCTGGGAGAGGCGGCGGTGATGAGGAATTTCTGCGTCACCTCCGGCGGGGCCCTGAAAAAGCGGCCGGGCAGCAGGAACGTGGCGGGCTTTCTGAGCGGGTATGTACCCCGGGTCCGGGAGGGCTCCTCAAGGTGCCTTATCACCGAGACAGGCATTGGCCCGGGGCACGAGATGTACCCGCGGGT
>CANRDC010000131.1 GCA_947629245.1 uncultured Oscillospiraceae bacterium
GCCACGGACCGAGTGACGGTCCCCGTCGCGGGGTAGGTGGTGCCGTCCGCGCGGTAGCGGGTCACGGGGAAGATCCACTCCACCTTATCTCCAGGTCCCTTTAAGAAGTAGAAATCGGCGGTGAATTCGAAGTCTTTAATCTTGTCCTCGGCGGTGAGGGTCACGCCCTCCGCGGCCTCCAGCACCTTCTCGATGGTCAGGGCCTGGGGCTCGAAGGTATTGGTGAAGTGGCCCGCCTCCTCCAGGCTGGAGGTATCGCCGTATACGGAGTAGACTGCACCCTCGCCGGGGCCGTAGAAGTAGGCGGCGTTGTTGGGCGTTTGGGGTGAATCGTGCACATTTGTGACCGCCTCGTGGTTGCGGCCGCCATCGAACTGCTTGCAGGCGTCCACATGGGCATAGCCCGGGTTTCTGGTGCCCCAGCCGGGGCTGGGGACCGTATCGAGATCTATGGGCGTTTCGCTCAGGCCGTAGTCCACATAGGTGATACTCTGGACCAGCCGGACCCCGCCCAGGACATAGCCATGGTTGAGCTGCGCGTCGGTAAGCTTTTCGGTGATACGGTAGCTGGAGTTGCTCGCCAGGCCGTTGAACAGCAGGCCTTCGCCGTCCTTGAGGGTGAACTGGGCGGTATTGATGTCAACTGGGAGCACTGTCTGTTCTCCTTCTCCCCTTCCCGGTATACCGTACATGTTGCTCTCGAACGTCACATGGCCGGCATTATCCGTGGTCCGTCTCGGGTTCTGGAAGTTGGTCTTGTCGAACAGGTCATTCTGGTCGATGCCGAAGTGGACCGTCCGGGTCAGGTACTGCCAGCGGATGGCGAAGTCGGACTTGATCTCGATGCCGCTGCGCAGGCCCGCGTCCTGGTCCAGGGTCATGGTGGCGATGGGGAACTGAGCCACCGGGGTGAAATCCCTTTCCAACTCCTCATCAGTCGGCTCACGTTCATTGGAGGTGTCAACACCTCCCCCTTGCGAACTGAACCTAGCTGTGTCGAACAGCCAGGCCTCGCACCAGAAGACACGGGTGCCGGCGGGGTGCGTCTCGTCCGCAGCGGCGTACAGGATGGTGTCGGTGGCGTTCTGGGACGCTTCTTGCAGCCGCTCGGGGGGGACGTAGGTGGTGTAGCCGCCGTGCGGCACATCCTCTTTGTTCTCCGGCGCGGAGTATACGCGCACGGTGTTGCTGTCATCCGTCATCGTGATCTTGCCAAGATACACGACGCATGTCTCGTCCCCGTCATTATTCTCGGGGTCAATATCATACTGCACTGTGGTGAATTGTCCGGTGCCGTCCCCCTGGGCGTAGCCGTTGTTGCCGGTGATGACGTCGATGGTGGAGATGCGCCGCCGCCACAGATTGGGCTCGGTATAGTCGTCCCGCTGGACGACGATGGCGTTGACGTCGCCCGACAGGCCGGCGGCAAAGACCTGGAACTGGAACTCTTCGTTGGGGTCCACGGGGCTGGTCCCGGTGGGCTGGACGGTCTTGGTCACCAGCAACTCGGTGTCGTCCAGTTCGAGCCGGCCGTTGTTGCCCAGGTTGTCGTTTACGATGATGTTCTCGCTCGTAGTGCCGGAGGCGATAGAGGGCGAGATATAGGTAGAGGCGGTCTGGGTCCTGTTGTTCGACTTCGCTGCCGCCGCATCATGGATGTTGCCGACGCGCAGGCCGCCGGGCTTTGCGGCGGCGACCCAGCGGCCTCCCTCCGCAGGTTTGCCGCGGTTTGCGTCGCCGAGCACATAGGGCGTCGTCTCATTGTCCTCCGGGTTCAGCCAGCAAAGGTACTCGCCCGGGCTGATGCCCTCCGCGTCTATGCCGGAGCCGAAGTCCTTGCCCTGCCGGGCCACGGCCCGCTGGACGAGCCTGCCGCCGCCGTCCCTATCGGGCACATAGTATTCCACCAGGATGTAATAGTAATCGTTCGGGCGGATGTCATCCGGCTCCTCCACGTATTGGAGCTTCCCCACGCCCGCCAGCGCAGGTTCGTCGGTGCCCTCCACATAGTACACTTCGCCCCCCGGGTGGTTGGCGTTGTCCGCCTTATACAGGGGCAGGGCCTTCTGGAACACATAGTAGCGGTTCTCGCTGCCGGGGGAGAAGCTGACCACCGGGTTGCCTGTGCCGGTACCGTCCGAATAGTAGTTGGAGCGGAACCAGACGGCGGTGTCGTTCTTGTGGGTCTCCACATAGGCGGGGTCCAGCTGGCTCATGTCCACGCTTCGGGTGCCGGAATACCGCACGTCGTCCTCTATGCCCACGGAGTAGAACACGCGCAGGGGCGTGGACTCGGCGTAAAGCTGAGGCCGGGTCTTTGTTACCTTCCAGAGGCCTTTTGCCGCAGCCGTGTGGCCATCGGTGTTGTCGCCGCCCAGGTTGGTGCCGTAGGCATTCACCGTTTTCCTGTCCGTGCTCAGGTCGATGGCCGCCAGCTGGACGGGCACGGCGTTGGCGGGGATGTTCAGCCACAGGGCCTGTTCGTAGCCGGCGTCGTCGGTGATCTCCGTGTCGTCATTCCAGTTGCCGGTGTCCTCCACCCATATGCGGATGTCGCTGAGCCGGTAGGCGCCCACGGGGGCGGTCTTCTCCGTATAGATGTCGGTCCCGCCCGGTATCACATAATCGGCGCCATAGGTCACATTGGTGAAGTCGGCGTAGGCCGGGTTCATCCGCCAGGCGCGGCGGGGGGTCTCGTCATCCGTCAGGCGGTAGAAGGTATAGACCGTGTTCCGCTGCTTCGGGTCCAGCGACGCCACGTCCTTCGTCCCCTGCAGGGTGGGCACGAACGACTGGGCGGTCGCGTAATCCACGCGGTAGACCCAATCTCCGTCGAAGGTGTGGTCGGAGGGATCGGGTCCTTTCGCATCGATGGCGCCCTGTGCGCCGTCCATGTACCAGCCGGGCACGAATGTGCCGCCTGCACCGCCGTGGTTCGTCATATACGTGTTGTTCCAGTTGTAGTCGTAGACGGCGGTCTTGGTGACGCCGTGCATCTGGCCGAACAGCAGGAGGCTCTGGACGTCCTTGACCTCCATGTACTCGCCGATGGGGTCCATGTAGGTGATGGTGTCCTCCGCGGCCGCAGCGTTCTGGCCCTGCACGATGGTGAAGGCCGAGCCGGTGATGGTCGTGAAGATCTCGTCGAACACGCCCTCCAGTTCTGTCGCGTTTTCGGCGGTGAAGTACTTGTCGATGTAGTAGACGTCGTTGAACTCGGTCACGTCAAATTGCTCGCGATCGGCGGGATGGGTATACTCGAACTCGGCCGATTGGCCGGCAGTGGAAGTCCAGATATGGATGGACCCTTCCTCCCGGGGGAAACGCAGGCTCGCGCTATCAGAAGTGATATATGTGTTGATGGTGTTCCGGGCGGTATCGACCTCGGCGGTGGCGCGGCTATCCAAGCCCGTCCTCTCGCCGCTGAAGTACGTCCGGGGGTCCAGGGTGCCGTACAGCTGCTCTGTGGCAAACGTGCCCACGCCGCCTACGTTGAAGCCCAGAGAGTAGCCCTGCATATCGGTGCCCTTGTAGTTGGCCTCTATCTTTTTCTTCATGTAGCCCGCCAGCAGCAGGTTGGACACCGTACGGGGGGCGATGGCCTGCACCTCCCGGTTGCGGTTCTCCTTGTTGTTACGGTCTGGGTTTTTTTCGTCACTAGGCCAGTCCTCTTTGCCGGTACTCGCGTTGCAGTCCGCGTAGACGGGGTTTCCGCCTTGATACATATACTGCGCGGTACTGCTGGCAGTGGGAATGACGCCGGCGTGGAAGGGATCATACCAGTGCAATCCGTCGGCAGGCTTTGCGGCCGCGGTCTGGCTGCTCGTATTCGTTGCAGTAACTGCGTTGGTGGCGCCGTCGGTCATGACGATGAGGATGGGGGTGCGGACGGCCTCGTCGGCTTTGCCTTCGTGATAGGTAGTCTCCTTCTCCGTCGCCAGCATGTTCATGCCGTCATAGAGCGCGCCCTGCAGGTAGGTGGCGTCGGCGAGCATGACCGTTGTCGTGATCTGATCGTCAAGTTCCTGCACATTGGTGGACATGATGGGGAAATATACGCTGCTATCGCCTTTATTAACTTGGTCGGAACGATAGATGTAGTTCCCATTTGCACCCTGCACTTTGCCAGGCTCATAGTGCCCCAGGGGGAGGAGGACCTGGCTGCCGCCGCCGTAGACCACCACGCCCACCCGGTTGCCCGGGTGAACGGGGTGGTCTTCATCTTTGCCCATGAGCCGGCCGATGAAGTCATTGGCGGTTTCCATCAATAAGTCAAACGGGACTTGGCCGTTAGCATAAGCCGTCGTCATGGACGAGGAGATGTCCAGCAGCATCACCACGTCCAGGGGGGAGGCCTCCGCGGGGCTCACCACCTGGTTGGAGCCCAGGACGGAGAAGACGTGCAGGAAGTCCTCGCTGGTAGAGACGGAGCCGGCATAGCCGTCGGTGGCCATATCCAGCGGGATGGACGCGCCGTCGGTCCTGCCCTCCTCGTTGGCAAAGACGGACTTGTCCGACCAGATGCGCCCGGCGTACCGGGAGCCGTCGTTGGTGGAACCATCCTCGCCGCCGCCCAGCAGGAAGTTCACATAGCTGTCGGTGGTGTCCGGGTCCGCTATCCGATCGGTCACGCCGGTGGTATAGCCCGTTAAGGCCCGGGCGCCGCCTTCCGGCGACGCGTATGCCGTGGTCTGCATGAGGCCCAGACCCTCGAAAAGTGAAAACACCATCACCAGGCACAGCAGTCCCGCCAGCAGCCTTCTCAGACCCGTCCTCTTTTCCATTTTTTCAGAACCCCCCTGGATGCCCCGGATCCCCGGGTTTATTGGCGGCCCCCGCTCTTTGGACCGCGCCGATCCCCGTCCGGCCCCCGGCCCGACGGGCATGTTGAAATCCCGCTTTTTTCCGCCCCCGGCGGCGTTTTTTCCGCCCCTGGAAGCCCTTCCTCCGCCTGCCTTTTCGGCTCAGAAGGTAGACTTTTGTCCCCAGTGAGGGTTGCGGCGGCCCATTTCAGGAAAGTTTTGT
>CANRDC010000132.1 GCA_947629245.1 uncultured Oscillospiraceae bacterium
TAGTGGCTGGTGGCGGACTGGAGGGCCTTGTGGTCGTGCATCATGCACTCCACGGTATAGGTGTTCTCCGCGCCGGCGAACTTCTCCTTCTCGGTCTTGTCGCCCTTGATGACCGGCATGGCCAGAAGCTCCTCATAGCACCGGGCATAGATGTCCAGCATCTGCAAAGTCTCCTCCCGAGCCTCTTCCTCGGTGGCGTGGAGGGTATGGCCCTCCTGCCAGAGGAATTCCCGGCCCCGGAGGAAGGGTCTGGTGGTCTTTTCCCACCGGACCACGCTGCACCACTGGTTATACTTCATGGGCAGGTCCCGCCAGGAGTGGAGCACGTTCTTCCAGTGGTCGCAGAAAAGCGTCTCGCTGGTGGGCCGCACGCACAGCCGCTCGGGAAGCTCCTCGCTGCCGCCCACGGTGACCCACGCGCACTCGGGGGCGAAGCCCTGCACATGGTCCTTCTCCTTTTGCAGCAGCGACTCGGGGATGAACATGGGCATGGACACGTTCTCGTGCCCGGTCCGCTTGAACTCGCCGTCCAGCCAGGCCATGATATTCTCCCAGATGGCGTAGCCATAGGGCCGCATGACGAAAAAGCCCTTGACGCCGGAATAATCCACCAGCTCCGCCTTGGTGCACACGTCGGTGTACCACTGGGCGAAGTCCTGCTCCATGGAGGTGATCTGGGTCACCTGCTTGTTGTTAGCCATAATCCACATCCTCTTTCGCGTGTTTCATTAGACCCACCTATTTTATATACGACACTGGTCCTTGTCAAGTCCTCGCCGCCGTTCGGAGGCCGCGTGCTCTTGCGTAAAAGCCAGACGCGTGTTATAATGATTATGTCTACGTGTAGGCGCGTAAGGAGTTGATCTTTTGAACAAACCCCAATATCTTGCCGAACTGCGTCGGCTTCTGGTGTTCATGACCGCCGCCGACCGGGACAAGACCATCTCCCGCTGCGGCGAGCTGTTTGACCAGGCGGGGCCCGGCGGGGCGGACGGTCTTGTCGAACGGATAGGCTCTCCCACCAGAGTGTCCATCCGGCTGAGCCGGTCCTACGAACCGGGTCGGCTGGATCTCAGCGCTCTGGACATCCGGCCCGCCGCGCCGGTATCGGAGCCGGAGCCCGCGCCCGTACCGGAGCCGGAGCCCGCGCCGGACATGGTGGAGGGTCTGCCGGACCTGGACGTTCCGCCCCTGGTGATGGACGATCTGTCGGGCTTTGAGATGGTACCGCCGCTGGAACAGGAGCCGGAGGCCGACGCCGCGCCGGAGCAAGCCGCGCCGGAGCCGGAAACGCCCGCCGGGCGTCAGGCCGCGCCCGCCGAAAAGCCCGCGCCCCGTTTCATCTCCATGCCCCTTGAGGTCGGCGAGCCGGAGGAGCCCAGAGCGGAGGAGCCGGACGTCGTCATCGAGCACGCCATGCCCATCTGGGTGGGCGTCCCGCTGTTTATCGTGTGCCTCGTCGTTCTGGCGCTGCCCGTCGGGGCGCTGTGCCTGATCCTGCTGCCCATACTGCTGCTGCCGGGACTGGCGCTGCTGCTGGGCACGTTCCTGGCCGCCGTGGGCGGGCTGTGGTGCACCAGCTACATCGCCGACGCGCTGATGCTGTTCGGTCTGGCGGCGCTCATCCTGAGCGTTGCGCTGATCGTATTGTGGTGCGGACTGCGGCTGGACGTGGGCCTTGTATCCCTCTTCGCCAGAGCCTGCCGGGCCGTGACCCATCTCACCCTTGGAAAGAAGGTGATCCGGGATGCGTAAGCTGTGGCACATCGTGAGCGCCGTGTCCATGATCTGTTTCCTGCTGGGCATAGCCGCCGTGGGCGTGGCGTTTTTCACCGGCAGCTCCCCATCGGCCCTGCAGGCCCACGGCCATCTGGCTCAGTACGGCGAACGCCTCGCGGCCAACTGGGACATCCTCCGGAACGATCTTCAGACCTTGTGGCAGAACGTACTGGATCTCTTTCCCTCCCTGGGCCTGTGACATTCGCGAATAATGCCCGCTGCGGTAATGCAGCGGGCATTTTTTCTGTTTGCTTGCTCAGTTTTTCTTGACGTAATCGCCGATGATGTACGCGGTCTGGCCGTTGTAGGTGACCTGATACCAGTTGCCGCTGGTGCCGGTGACGGTGAGAACGGTGCCGGAGTTGACAGAGCCGATCCGGCTGTAGCTGGTGCCCGGGCCGGTGCGGATGTTCACGTCGTTGCCGGTGACGGTGACGGTGCCGCTGGCTGCGGTGACGCTGTTGGTGGTGGGCGCCGTGGTGGCGGTGGCGGTGGTCGTACCGGCGGAGCTGTCGGTGATAAGACTGGAGGAGATATACAGGTTCTGGCCGTTATAGCTCACAAGCGTCCAGTCGCCGGAGGTGCCCGTCCTGGTCAGCTCCGTGTTCACCGGCACCGCGGTCACGATGCTGTAGCCGGTGCCCGGACCGGAGCGCAGATTCGCGCCGATGGACGACGTCACCTTCACGGTGCCGCTGGCCGAGGTCACGCCGCTGGTAGTGGTGCTGCTGCCGCCGCTCGACGCGGGCTGGGTGGTGGTCAGCAGGGAGTCGATGACATAGGCGGTCTGACCGTTATAGGCCACCTGGCTCCAGCCATTGCTGGTCTTGCCGGTCCGCTGGAGCTGCTTGCCGGTATTCTCGGAGCCGATGGCCTGATAATCCGTGCCCGGACCGGAGCGGATGTTCACGCCGTTGCCGTTGATGTAGACCGTGTCGTTGGTGGGCGTGACGGTATAGTTCGCGTTTGTCGTATTGGCCGTGGGCGTCGCCGAGGGGATGGGCGTGGCGGTCGCGGCGGGGATGGGCGTAGCGGTGGGCGTCGGCACCGCCGTAGGCGTGACCGACGGCGTGGCGGTAGGCACGACCAGTCCCTCCGGCGCGCCAGCCGGGTCAGTGGACTCGGCGTCAGGCACGGCAGGGGGTCCGCCGACGTCGCCGGTGATCACATTGGCCCCCTCATAGGGATCGGACTGGGCGTTCCCGCTCGCGGGCTGATTCAGCTTGATCACCAGCAGGATCGCCACCACGATGATGACAAAGATGATGGCAAGCACGGTGATGATCTGCCAGAGGTTCTTGTCCCGGTTCCGGTCGGGAGCCGCCTGCGCTCCCGCGCCTCTGGCGGTGGACACGGGCCGGGGCGTATCGTCTCCGGCAGGCGCCCTGCGCTCGCGGCGGACAACGGCGCCCGTCATCGCGGCGGCTACGGCCTTTTCCTGCTGCTCCGCGGAGAAATACCCGCTCTCATCCTGAGCGACGGCCGGTCCCGCCTCCGCCGGGGCGGTCTCGACGGGCTGCTCTTCCTCCACAGGCCGGACCGGCTTGGGCAGATTGCGCAGCGCGTCCTTCTTATTCCCCTTCTGCGGATGCTGCTGCTCCTTCTCGGGCCTGGAGAGGACCTCCACCCGTCCGGAATCCATCTTCGCGTGGCACTTCCGGCAGTACTTCACGTCCACCGGCATCGTCGCCCCGCAGTTGGGGCACTTATGCGTGAGCTTGCTCATATCCTGATCCCATCCTCTTTATAAATTGGCTCTTGATATTCTTATTTCCGCTCGCCCGTGATGTGCACGGCGCCGTCCTCCACCCGGAGCTGGCCCTGACAGAACAGCGCCACGGCCTTGGGCAGCAGCTTCCACTCCGCCTCCTCCATGATCCGCCGCTGGAGGGTCTTGGGGGTGTCCCCCTCCCAGACCTCCACCGCCTGCTGGAGGATGATGGGACCGGCGGGGCCGTCGGTGACGAAATACGCCGTGGCGCCGGAGAGCTTCACCCCGGCCCGGATGGCCTGCTCGTAGGGCTGCATGCTGTTCATGTCGCACTCGCCGAAGGCGGGCAGCAGACTGGGGCACACGTTGACGATCCGGTTCTCGTATGCCTTCAGCACGCCCGCTCCCAGCGGATGCACATACCCGGCCAGCACCACCAGCTCCGCGTCCAGATCCTGGAGCTTCTGCTCCACGGCGGTGTTGTAGCTCTGGGCGTTGGCGAACAGGGACCGGTCCACCACATAGGTGGGCAGGTTGGCGCTCTTGGCCCGGATCAGCGCGTACGCCTCCGGGTCCGAGGAGATCACCGCCGTCAGCTCGCAGTTGGGGATCTCGCCGAACAGATGCGCGTCCATGACCGCCTGCAGATTCGTCCCGCCGCCGGAGACCAGGACCACCGTCTTGACCATACGCCCTACCTCCCTGTTTGAATTTTGTACTTTCTTAACTCTTTGTCACCGTATTGTAACACATTTTTTCCCGAATAGCAATATGGCAAACCGGTTCATTTCATCTTTTTTTACATTTTTTCGGCAAACTTAAGGTTCTTAAGAATTTCCCCGCGGGCCCGGCGGTCCTCCGGGGCTCTCGCTGGATTTTTTCCGCGGGATATGATACAATTGATCTGCGGTCAAGTGTCGTCCGCAGTGGGAGGGCGCGGCATCATGAAGAGCACGCAGCAGCTTTTGAATCAGATACGGAGCCGGGAGGCGGCGGACCTGGCCTTTCTCCGGGATCCGGACTATACCTGTCCGCCCGTGGCCATCTACCTGTGCGGTCTGCTGGCGGAGCGGGGCATGACCACCAAAGACGCCATCCAGGCCCTGGGGCTGGACCGGACATACGGCTACCAGCTCTTCAACGGCACGCGGCGGCCTACCCGGAACGTGCTGATCCGGCTGGCGGCGCTGCTGGAGCTGGATCTGGCCGCGACCAACCGGCTCCTGCAGATCGGCGGCAAGCAGCCCCTGTATCCCCGGGTGCGGGAGGACGCGGCGGCGATCTTCGCCATTGAAAAGCGCCTGCCTCTGGAACGGCTGGACGCCCTGCTGGAGGGGCGCTATGGATAACAGACGCTGCGCGCTGTTATACCCAAAAGATACCGGTCGTGCTCCCGGCTTGCGCCGGAACCGCACGACATGG
>CANRDC010000133.1 GCA_947629245.1 uncultured Oscillospiraceae bacterium
ATGAGGATCTCGCTGGCCATGGCGGCGGAGTGGGTCATGCCGGAGCAGCCGATGGTCTCCACCAGAGCCTCCTCGATAACGCCGTTTTTCACGTTCAGGGTCAGCTTGCACGCGCCCTGCTGGGGTGCGCACCAGCCGATGCCGTGGGTGAAGCCGCTGATGTCGCTGATCTGCTTGGCCTGGACCCACTTGCCCTCCTCGGGGATGGGAGCCGGGCCGTGATATGCGCCTTTGGCGACGCACGTCATCTTGTCAACTTCCGCTGAATAGATCATGATGTTCTCCCTTCTGTCTGATATGATTCAACTTTCCGGCGCGGATACGCCGGTGGATCCCGTACGAGAAATTATACCATTCCTGTATATTTAAGTCAACGATAAAACATGGATACGGACCGGAACGGCGCTGGGAAAAAGGCGTCCATGAAGGCGGGCCTCCGGGTTTTGAGACCGGATAGCGGCGAGAGCGTTTTCGTAAGAGCCCTTACCGACTGGCGGACGCGGAAGCTCCCCTGTCCTTCGGACAGGGGAGCTTCCCGCGCAGCGGCGGCCGCCGCGCTCTCGTTTGGAAGGAGCGGCGCTTTTTTCAAACGGTTTAAAATTTATCGTCCCGCATACGGCGGTCGTTCTGGGGCCTGCCCCACTTGACTCTGGGCTCCCGGTGCTCCAGGATGCGGAAGATATTGCCCCGGTGCCGCCAGACGATGAGCAGCGCCGTGATGAGCACCAGCGTGCCGCACAGGCCCCGCAGATCCTCGCTGGGGGTGAACAGCCACGTGGCGAGAGCGCCCGCGACGCACGCGGACATGCTGGCCAGGGACACATACTGGGAAAAGGCGACGACGATGACGAACACGCCCGTGGCCACCAGGCCCACCCGCCAGTCCGTCAGCCACAGGGCGGCCATGCAGCAGGTCACGCCCTTGCCGCCCCGGAACTGATATTGCACCGGGTACATCTGGCCCAGCACCGTACAGAAGCCCGCGAACAGCCGTCCCACCGTCACATAGGTCCCGTCTCCGTCCACGATCAGCATGATCAGTCCGCCGGCCAGCACGGCGATGGCCGTTTTCAGCACGTCCACCGCAATGACCGCCGGGCCCCACTTGGCGCCGAACACCCGGACGAAGTTGGCATATCCCGCGTTGTGGGAGCCATACTTGCGGATGTCCTTATGAAAGACGAACTTGCTCAGGAGCATGGCCCCGTTCAGGGCCCCCAGGGCATAGGACAGCGCGGCAATGAGGATGAGAAGAAGCGGTATCATTCGTTTTCTCCTTTCTGACGGATCGTCAGCCTGACCGGCGTTCCCTCCAGACCGAAGGTCGCCCGGATGCGGTTCTCGATATATCTCTGGTACGAGAAGTGGAACAACTCCCGACTGTTGCAAAAGACGACGAAATGGGGCGGCTTGACGCCGGTCTGGGTCATATAATAGACCTTCAGGCGGCGGCCCTTGTCCGTAGGCGGCTGCTGCCGGGCCTGGGCGTCGGCCAGAAGATCGTTCAGCCGCCCGGTGGAGATGCGCATGGACGCCTGCTCGTTGGCGGCGTTTATCATATCAAATATACGCCCAGTTCGCTGTCCCGTCAAGCAGGAGATGAAAAGCACCGGGGCGTAGTCCATGAACGCGAGGTCCTGTTTGATGCGCCTGCGCATCTCGTCCATGGTGCGGGTCTGTTTTTCCACCAGATCCCACTTGTTCACTACGATTATGCTGGCCTTCCCCGCCTCGTGGGCCAGGCCCGCGATCTTGGTGTCCTGCTCGGTGACGCCCTCCCGGGCGTCGAGCATGATGAGGCACACGTCGCTGCGCTCCACGGCCAGCTTGGCCCGCAGCACGGAAAACTTCTCCACCCGGTCGTTGACCCTGCTCCTGCGGCGGATGCCCGCCGTGTCGATGAACAGATAGCTCCCGGACTCGTTGTCCACGGGGGTGTCCACCGCGTCCCGTGTGGTGCCGGGCATATCGGCCACGATCACCCGCTTCTCCCCGAGGATGTGGTTGATGAGGGAGCTCTTGCCCACGTTGGGCTTGCCGATGACCGCCACGCGGATGCGCCCGTCCTCGGCCTCTTCCTCCTCGGGAGGCGGGAAATGGGCCACGCAGGCGTCCAGCAGGTCTCCGGTGCCGTGGCCGTGTATGGCGGAGAGCGCGATGGGGTCTCCCAGGCCCAGGTTGTAAAACTCATAGATGCCCGGATCGTCCGGTCCGATGGCGTCCATCTTGTTCACCGCCAGCACCACAGGCTTGCCGCTGCGCTGCAGAAGGCCCGCCACGTCCTGGTCCGCGGCGGTGACGCCGGTGCCGATCTCCGTCACCATGACGATCACGTCCGCGCTGTCGATGGCCATCATGGCCTGCTCCCGCATGAACAGCAAGATCTCGTTTTCCGTGTTGGGCTCGATGCCGCCGGTATCCACGATGTCAAAGGTCCGGCCCGCCCACTCGCACGCAGCGTACAGCCTGTCCCGCGTCACGCCGGGGGTGTCCTCCACGATGCTCAGCCGCTTCCCGGCCAGCCGGTTGAACAGCAGGCTCTTGCCCACGTTGGGTCGGCCCACGATGGCCACCAACGGTCTTCCCATATCCTCTCCGCCTCCTTTCCTATATGATATAGCATTCTAGGGACGGCATTGAACAGCCGCCCCGGGAATTCATGTCCTGTCCGTGCCAGCAAAAAAGGGAGGCGATCTACCCCCCTGTTTTGCAGAAAGCTTACTTCTCCTCGCTCACGGCGACGACTTCGCGTCCGTCGTACTTGCCGCAGGCCGGGCAGGCGCGGTGAGGCATGTGGTACTCGCCGCAGTTGGGGCAGGCAACCAGCTTGGGCAGACGCAGCTTCCAGACGCTGGAACGCCGCTTGCTCTTTCTGGCATGGGAAACTTTTCTTTTAGGGACCGCCATCGTTCACACCTCCTGAATATCATCCAACAGCCGCCCAAGGGCCGCCATTCTCGGATCGATCTGTTTTTTGCAGCCGCAGGGTCCGTCGTTCAGGTCCTTCCCGCAGGTGGGGCAAAGCCCCTTGCAGTCCTCCCTGCATAGAAACTTCCGGTCCATGTCCAGGATCATGCACGTCTCCGCCACATCGGACACGTCCACGCCGTCCCCCTCCAGAGGAAAGACGTTTTCGCTGTCCGCGTCCTCCGCGTCCGCCTGCAGCGTGGCGGTATAGCGGGGGGCGAGGCGCTTTTCAATGGGCCTGCCGCACCGGTCGCAGAGAACGGTCATATCCGCCTCCACGTCCGCGGTCAGCTCCAGCACACCGGCGGTGTTTTTCACCGTTCCCCGAGCCGTCACCGGCCCATGGAACGCCGCCAGTCCTGGGAACGCCAGCCGCTCCCGATCCAGCTCGCACCGGAAGGAAACGCTCCTTCCCGGCACCTCGATGATTTCGTGCAGATCTAAGATCATTGGACAAACCTCATACAGTCGCCAAAGTATTATAAATTAACTCAAGCCCGTTGTCAATGCTTAATTTTCATGTTAAACTGTTCCCATGAGAGAATTCACCGTCACGAAAAACGACGCGGGCCAGCGGCTGGACCGTTTCGCCGCCAAGGCGGCCCCGTCCATCCCCTCCTCCCTGCTGCAAAAGGCATTCCGGAAAAAGGACGTAAAGCTCAACGGCCGCTGGGCACGGCCTGACGCGCGGGTACAGGAGGGGGACGCCGTGCGCCTTTATATCCCGGACGAGTTTTTCGCCGCGCCGAAGCGGGAGAGCGGCGGCGGCTTGCTCGGCGCTCTGCGGCCAAAGCTGGACATCGTGTATGAGGACGAGAATATCCTGCTGGTGAACAAGCGGCCCGGCGTTCTGTGCCACGAGGCGGGGGGCTGGTCGGCGGACACCCTCATCGCCCACATCCAGGCCCACGCTTACCAGACCGGTCAGTGGGACCCGGCGGCGGAAAACAGCTTCGCCCCCGCCCTGTGCAACCGCATCGACCGGGGCACCGGCGGCATCGTGATCGCGGCGAAAACCGCCCCCGCCCTGCGGATCATGGACGAGAAGATCCGCGCCAGGGAGGTCACGAAGGAATATCTCTGCGTGTGCCTGGGCAGGCCCGACCCGCCCCAGGGACGGCTGGAGGGCTGGCTGTTCAAGGACGCGGCCAAAAACCAGGTCTACGTGAAGCCCCGGTCCGAGCCCGGCGCCAGCTTCGCCGCCACGGATTACAGGGTGCTGGAGACCCGCAACGGCCTCAGCCTGGCGGCCTGCCGTCTCCATACCGGCCGCACCCACCAGATACGGGTGCAGATGGCCCACGGGGGCTGGCCCCTGCTGGGGGACGGCAGGTATGGCCGGGAAAAGCTCAACCGCCGGTACGGAGAGGACCGGCAGCTTCTGTGGTCCTGGCGGGTGACCTTCAGCTTCACGTCGGACGCGGGGGAGTTGAACTATCTGGCCGGACGGTCCTTTGCCGTGGCCGACGTGCCGTTTGTAAAAAAATACTTCCCCGGCGCCGTTGTGTCGTAAGGAAACTCTTGCATACTCCTTAAAAAAGTTGTAAAATATGATTTTACGAGATAGATTTTGCCTCTGGAAAAGGAGAACGCCCTGTGACAAAGAAGCTCCTGAGCCTGTTTCTGGCCGTTTTGATGACCTTCCTGGCCGCCGTCCCCGGTCTGGCGGACGGCGAGCCCATGTCCTCCGAGACGCCCGCGCCCTCTGAGTCGCCTGTGCCCTCCGAGTCGCCCGCGCCCTCTGAGTCGCCCGCGCCCTCCGAGTCGCCCGCGCCCTCTGAGTCGCCCGCGCCCTCCGAGTCGCCCGCGCCCTCCGAGTCGCCCG
>CANRDC010000134.1 GCA_947629245.1 uncultured Oscillospiraceae bacterium
ACGATGAAGTGAGTATCTCTGCATACCGCCAGAAAATCTATGAGTATGTTTACACCAGATACAAAGAGGTGGCTTAAGTTAATAAATGTAACATACTGCATTTTGGGGTGAACAAACATGAAGCCATTTTGGGATTGCGACCTCAGCAGAGTGATTGCGAAACAGAAAGAAGACGCCCAGAAGAAGATTGATTCAATGTCCAACGAAGAGATCATGGCAAATGATCTCAGTATCTTAGCGGAAAACATCTATCAGGAATTCTTCATTGAGCCGGTCGAGATTTTTGAAGAAGACTTTTCTAAGAGGGACATAAAACAAGGAAAGGTTCGGAGATTTATCGAACCTTTCTTAAGAGGCTATGAGGAAAAGGAATATGTTGATGTAGACGGTGTCATTGCGACATTCTATTACCCATATTCGGGAGACAAGATCTTATTTCAGTGTCGCGCTTCGACGTATTCATTAAGCCCCTATCCTGAGGTTTTTGTTGATAGTTCTCATATATCATTTCGGTCTGAACGTACGCTGGCTGAGATGCAGAAGCCGGATGCAATAGAGAAACTGATTGCTGGCTTTAATCGTATGGTCGAGGGAATCAAACAAGGATTAGCATATGCAAATAATGATGTGCGGTCATTTAATAGCTCTTTGAAAGATATGGCTGCGAAACTTCTGGAAGAGAAGAGAAAAAAGGTCGAGTCGTTTTTTGATATAGCAAAGATGCTTGAGGTGCCGATTGAAAAGACGGCATATGCGAAAGCATATATACCCATAAAGAGA
Organism: uncultured Oscillospiraceae bacterium; assembly: GCA_947629245.1. GTDB lineage: Bacteria > Bacillota > Clostridia > Oscillospirales > Oscillospiraceae > CAJOIG01. The sequence continues at coordinate 781 of CANRDC010000134.1, forward strand.
AGAATTGTTCCTACAGCAAAGCAGTATGAATCGGCTAACTATTACGGCATTTATGATGCCGACTATAAAGATATACTGACCATAATCAAACACACATTATCAACATACGAGAGAACACCTGCGGCATATAGGACACTTCAAGAGGAGAGTTTGCGCGACACGTTACTCGCTACATTGAATGCAACATACAAGGGCAATGCGACTGGAGAGACTTTTAGGAACAAAGGAAAGACTGACATATGTATTGAATGGGAAAACCGGGCAGCTTTTGTGGCGGAGTGCAAAGTATGGACCGGCCCTAGGGCTGTCGAGAAAGCGGTCAATCAATTGGACGGCTACTTGACATGGCGGGACTGCAAGACTGCTTTGATATACTTTGTACGCAACAAAGACTTTATACAGACTTTAGAAGCTGCAGAAAAGGCTCTGCGCAGTATTGAGCACATGAGAAGTGTGACAGCTGTTGATAAGAATGAATTTGAGTGTCTATTTGCGTCAAAGTCAAATCCGGGGCAGACGATCAAAATGCGTGTGATGCTCTTTAATTTGTTCTACAAATCTGCTGACTAATATATTAAGAACATTAAAGTGGCTTGCAAGTGTATTTGATTGAACAGCTGATTGAGTGGATGAGGCGGCATGAGAGTCAAGAAATTGGTCGGATCAAGACAAGTTGAGATTATTCCCCAATCGCTCTATAATCTTCTGCTGCTCTCAGCGGGATTCCGGTTGGCAAAGCCAGTCGTGGAGGTCATGTCTTTTCGCACCGCATTTAGTGGTCGTACCTATTATTTCGTTTGTCCGTCCTGTCATGTGTCGCTGGATCGGGAGGTCATGGCCTACTGCGACCGCTGCGGCCAGCGCCTGGACTGGGAGGACCACAGAAACGCGAAAGTCATCTTTCTCGTCCGCCGATGACTTATGATCGCAGCATGCCCTCGCGGCCAGTTCGGCTGCGGGGGCATGCTATGGGTTGCTATGGCATGTTTTGTCCTGATATAGAAAGAAACGGCTGAGGAAGGATTTTTACCACGTCAGTGATATGGCCGCCGTTCAAACTTTAATGCTGATCTCCGTTCTGTGCTTTATTTCTATTGCATGCCATGGCATACGCAGGCAGAGGAGAAAAGGCAGACAAAGACCCCCGCCATCGAGAGGATTCTAAAGGAGCTCTTCGATAAAAACGGGGATTCCTGTCAGAAGGGAGGAGCGGCTTGGCTGCCCCTCGTGTTTAACACATGATGTTATGCCGTTTCCAGCGCACCCAGTGGGTCGTCCACGATGGGCGCTTTTTCAAAGATCGTGAAGCTGTCCAAGTCCACGCAGGCCGTCACATCCCTGTTCCCGGCAATATCCCAGGCAACAGCGTCGTTCAGCACGGTCAGGCGCTCCCGGAAAAATGTGGGGTCAGACAGCGGTGCAAATACGCCGCCCTTAGCGATATAGGGCTTTACATCAACAAGGCGGACGGCTCCATCGCTGCAGTAAGCATAAACGGTGAAATCGTCACCGGGAATGACCTGCACAACAGAGGGAAAAAGTTCCATGGTATGATCTCCTTTACATGAGCGGCTCGATCTGCTTCAGCGGCTGCTGATCTTTGGCAAGTTCCCAGTTTTGCATCAGCTCGTCCCGGTGCATCTCGCACCAGGCAAGGGCAAATTTCAACTGCCGGAACGGGAGCGCCCCTTTGATAACGTAACCGCGTTGAATATCTATGAGGGCCTTATACCCGGCGTATTCTGCGTGAAAGTGCGGTGGATTGTGGTCGTCATAGAACATTTTTATCTGTATGCCGCCAAACAGCGAGATCTCCGGCATTGTACGTCCTCCTTTTGCGGGGGTGTTTCCTTAAAGCAAGTGTATCATATTTTACCCCGAATCACAACACCCAGCATTTGAATGTGCATATTCGACGAGATTGTCACCGGGCGGTATTCCAGCCGTATCGACTGCGATCCCGGTCGTTCATGGCGGGAAAGATAAAACCAGACCCTGTACCGAATGCGTACTGGGCCTGGCGCTTCTGCCTATATGACCAGTGTTGCTATGTACGTTATGGGTATCTGATGCCCCGCCGCATTGCGGTCGTTCCTTTGAAATGTCAATGTTCGTATGGGACACATCTTTTTGACCATCTGGCCGCCGACGGAACCGGCCTGCTTGCTGGTCAGGTCGCCGTTGTAGCCCTGCTTCAGGTTGACGCCCACCTCGGTGGCGGCTTCCATCTTGAAGCGGTTCATCGCGTCGCGGGCATTGGGGTTCACAAGCTGATTGGAATTCTTAGCCATTTTCGTTTCTACTCCTTTCCGCTGCATTGACAGGCAGAGGATCGGCTGTCCAAAACGGTCTCGCGGCCATTTCGCAATGCCGCCCTGTTTGCTTGTCGGCTATATGTTCTGCATTTTTCATCCGATTATAAAAACCAATTTTTGTCGGCGCGGGAAAGGCGCAGCAGAGCTGAGGCTGGGGAGTACAGCCTCTATGCGGCGAAGCGGCAGTTGAAATAGGAGGCCAGAATGGCGAGAAACTCCGCGGCGGCCGGCCTGTGAGGCAATGGGCGCGCAGCCAGCTCCTCCAGAAGGTCCCGGTTTGTAAGCCAGGCGATCCTGGAGGCAATGTAGATACTGCGCACCGCGCAGTAACAGGTGATGCCGTAGTGCCGGGCCACCTCAGGATAGAGCCACTTTGCGGCCAGCAGCAAACGGTCAGGCTGCTTTGCGGCGAGGTAAACGGCATAAACGGTATGGAAGAAACCGGCATGGCTGGCGGTGATGCCAAGGCGGTACAACAGATCATATATCTGAACGATATCTTCCACCGGGATGGATACGTCATTCATCATGTTCCAGCAGCTTGAGCATTTCCAGCAGATGGAACATGAACTTTTCCTGCTTTTCCGCCGGGAGACCGGCGAACCACTCCAACCGGCCCATGAAGGAATGGATGCCGTCCATCTGTTTGGCAGGCCGGCCGCCAAAGACCAATTCATCCAGCGAGCAGTGCATGGCGCATGCTATACGGATCAGGGTATCGAGAGTGGTATTTCCATCTGCCATGACCGACTGGATGGTGGATCTGGCAATGCCGAATTCCAGAGAAAGCTCTGCCAGGGACTTGCCCTGGGTGTATTGATAGGCCCTCAGATTATCTGACAGGTGATTGGTCTTTTCCACATGATCCTCCCCCTTTGCACATAAGAGGATAAGGGAAAATATGGATTATGGATGGACGATTTTTCGGTTTAATGGGCCGGAATTTCGGCGATTTTGATGGTTGTCCCCGTGAGATGGGCTTGGGAAAGTGCCCCCGGCTTGTGTAAAATGAGAGCTACTACAAGAAACGGGGGTGTTGGTATGCACACCATCACAGAGAGACGGGTCAAAGAGTTTACTTGCTTTTTGGCGGAAGAGGAGCGGGCGCCGGCCACGGTGAAGATGTATGTGCGGATCATAGGGGAGTTCATGGCCTGGCTGGCCGGCCGTGAGGTGACGAAGGAGGCCGCCGTTGCCTGGAAGGAACATCTGCTCACCCAGGACTATGCCCCGGCCACAGTGAACGTGAAGGTGGCGGCGGTGAACGCGTTTTTCAAGTTCTGCGGCCGGCAGGACTGCTGCG
>CANRDC010000135.1 GCA_947629245.1 uncultured Oscillospiraceae bacterium
TAGTAGACGATGGTCTTCCAGCCGATGGAGCCCACGCGCTTGATGTCGCCCAGGCTGACCACGCCGCTGACGATGCTGGTCAGCACCACGGGCACCACCAGGAATTTCAGCAGATTGATGTAGATGTCGCCGAAGGGCTTTAAGTACGCGGTGGTGAACGCGCCGCCGTCGGCCATGCCGTACATGCAGGCCAGACCGACAAGGATGCCCAGGATCATGCCGATGAAGATCCACGCGGGCAGCTTGAGTTTTTTCATGGATGCACTACTCCTTCTCTTTAAACTATAAAATTATTATAACAGAATCTTATAACATTGTAAAGCAAAATATCAGCACACGCTATTCTCCCTGTTGCAGGATAATATCCGGGACGCCCAAATGTGCCTGTCCGACGCCGACCGCTCAGCGTCCGCCGGGCCCCGCGGGTCTCACCACTCGCGCTTCAGTTCTTCCTCCCGGAAGCCGTAGTCGGTCAGAAACCGCTTCAGGTCCGCCTCATTGCGGATCAGCATGACTTCTGTGAACCGGCCCGTGGCGGTATCCCGGTACCCGGCCACCTTCTCCCCCGTGCAGATGCTAGTGCGGATCACCGGCTCCTTCCCGGTCCTGTCAAAGGCCGGGACGGCGCGCTTTTTTCTTCCAAACACGGCTCCACCCGCTTTCAGATTAATATTATGTAAACTTATAATGATTATCGCGGGCGGCGCGGCGTCACGCCGTTTCGTGCTCCTCCTCCAGAAGCTGGCAGATGGCGCTGGCGGCGTCGGCGGGAATGACGCGGCGCTGGGCCTCGATCATCTTTTCCCGCGCGGCTTCATCCAGCAGCCTGTCGCAGGCGTCTGTGAGCTCATGCTCCGGCGACGTGACGGCAAGGCTCATGCCCTTTTCCGCGAAAAAGCGCATGTTGCTTGTCTCGCAGCCCGGTATGGGCGTGATGTGGACCAGCGCCGTGCCCACCACGGCCGCCTCGGTGGAGGACAGGCCCCCCGGCTTGGACAGGTACAGGTCGCAGGCCTTCATATAGTCCGCCATCCGGTCGGTAAAGCCCAGCACCGTGCACCGTCCGCCAAAGGACGTTCTCATATCCCGCTCCAGGTCCCGGTTGCTGCCGCAGACCACCACCAGCTCCGCCCCGCCGCCGTACCGGTCCAGCAAAATGGAGACCACCTGCTGTATATGGCCCGCGCCGATGCTCCCTCCGGCCACTAGGATGACCTTCCTGTCCTGAGCCAGTCCCAGCCGCTCCCGGATGGACGCCCGGTCCTCCTTGCCGTAAAACTGCCGCCGCACCGGGATGCCCAGAGGGCGGATGCGCTCCCGGTCGATCCCCCGGCCAACGAATTGGTCCGTCAGTTCCCTGGCGGGGATGATATAGCGGTCGCAGTCCGTTTCCTCCGTGAAGGGGATGCAGGCATAGTCCGTGGCGATGAAATAGGTCCGGGGGACATTGCTCTCCCGCCGCTTCATGCTGGTGAGGATCTCCGCGGGAAACAGGTGTGTGGTCACCACGGCGTCAAAATGGTTCTCCCCGATATACCGCTCCAATACCGGCTCCATCAGTCGGTTGATCCGATAGACCGGCGAGGGAAAGGGCAGCTTCCGGTAGGCGTCGCCCAGCTTGTAGGCCGCGCCGAAGGCGTTGGGAGCCTTCTGGGCCAGCAGGATATAGGCCTTGTCTATCGCCTCCGCCACCTTATCGTTTTTCAGCGTGTAGGGGTTGAGGACCTTCACGGCGTGCCCTCTGGCCGTCATGGCCTGGGCCACCGCCTGGCAGGCGGAATCGTGTCCGCCGCCGGTCCCGCACGTCAGGATCAATGCCTCCATAACAGCTTCACCTCCGGCTTTTCCCGTACCTCTTTGCTCATGTGCATCCGCAGACACACCACGCCGGTGACGATCGCGAAGCCCGCCCAGACCTGGGGTTCCACCCGGATGAACGCCATGTACGCCAGCGCGAGCAGATAGGCCGTTATCGTGCGGTAAAAGGTCGGATCGACCCGCAGCACCGTGGACAGGAGGATGAACGCCGCCGCCAGCAGCAGCACCGGCGTCCCATACGGATACAGGCCCAGCAGCACGCCGAAGGTAGCGGCGATCCCCTTGCCGCCGAAGAACCGGTGGAAGATGGGGAAAGCATGCCCCACCACCGGCGCCGCGATCACCAGGGGAAGCGCCCAGCTGTCCCGGACAGCCGCGTCATGCAGATACAGATACACCGGGAAAAAACCCTTTGCCAGATCGCCCGCCAGCGTGAGCACGCCGCACCAGAAACCGCAGTACTTGAACGCGTTCGCGGTCCCGGGATTTCCGTCCTCGCTGCATTGAAGCAGTTCTGTTTTCTTCCCAAGCAGGTGCGCGAACACGTTCGCGTACAGGATGCTGCCGGATATGTAAGCAAAGATGATATAACGTATCGCTCTTCGCGGCATGATATGTAACTCCCCCTCATTTTTCTCTTTGCCGGAAAGCCGGTCGGACGGCCGCCCTATTCAGTCCTCGTCCGGCTGCTGGCCATCGTGGGCTGGCCACCGGCACGCGCCCAGCTCCAGGTCAGTAAACACGGCCTTGAAGGATGAGTCCTCCGGGCTGCACGCGTACACGCCGAAGCGGACCTCGCCGACGGCCTCCCACATATGGCACACCCGCATCTGGGAAAAGGCGATCCCGTCCGGCGAGCACTCGATGCAAAAATCGTCCTCCCGCCGACTCAGCCGGTACCACATGGACTTGACGGACGCGTCGATGGCGGTGGTGGCCCAGTCCGAGTAGCCGTGATTTGTCACCACGCTGCCCAGGTGCTGGAAACGCTCGTTTTCGTACTCGACGGAGCCCTTGAGCCAGTTCTCGCTGTCCAGATACATCACCACCCCGCACTGGTCGAAGCGGTGAGAGCTGGCAAATTCCGTCCGAACGGTGAAGGAGAAAAACTTCTCGTCGGTCCGCATCTGCAGGACCGGGGCGTTGTCGTTGCGGAAGTGGTAGTAGGTGCGCTGCCACAGGTCCGTGTGGGGCATGGTGACGATCTCGATCCGGTCCTCCTCGATGGAACAGGACGCTGGCTGTCTCGTCCACTCCAGCCTGCTCATATCAAACGTCATGGATCTCCTCCCTTTCTTTCCTCAGAAGAGCTCCGGATGGCTTCTCAAAGCGTCCTCCTCCGTGATGGGGCGGACGGGTCGACAGGGCACGCCAGCCGCGAACACATGGGGCGGTATATCCCTTGTCACCACGCTGCCCGCCCCGATGACGGCGCCTTCTCCAATGGTCACGCCGCCGCACACGGTCACGTTCCCGCCGATCCAGCAGTTGCTCCCGATGCGGATGGGCCTGGCGTATTCTCTGTCCGTCACGACGCCGTCCGCCCTGCGGTAGGGGTTCCTGTCCTGATACCGCATCGGATGCGCCGGTGTCAGCAGGGACACGTTGGGGCCCATGAGCACGTTCTCGCCGATCGTGACGGGGGCGCAGTCCAGGCAGGTGAAATTGAAATTGGCGAAGGAATTGGCCCCCATGGTGGTAAAGCACCCGTAATCGAACTGGACGGGCCCCATGAGATACACGTTCTCCCCGGCCACGTTCACCAGCCGGGACAGCACCTCCAGCCGTTTTTCGTCCGTCTCCGCCAGGTCGTTATACTCCCTGCACAGCCGGTGGGCCCTCGTTCTGAGCGCGGCCAGCTCCCCGTCGGCGGGATCGTATATCTTCCCGCTCAGCATTTTTTCCTTTTCCGTCATGGCCGTTTTTCCTCCCGGAAGCTGCGTGATATCCGTATTGTACCGCAAAAGGCCGCCGGAGGCAATACGTCATAAGATATCCCCGGCCGCCTGTCGGTGACCGGGGATCGTTTTTTGGATATTTGCCGTCAGTTTATCCGCCTCAGCCCTCTTTGATCGCGGCCTGTGCTGCCCGAATGGCCTGGAGGGGAAGACCCCTCCAGGACCACCGCGCGGGCGTTGGGAAGGCGCTTTCCCTCCACCTTGCACCGGATCGGACCGTCCGGGCCCC
>CANRDC010000136.1 GCA_947629245.1 uncultured Oscillospiraceae bacterium
TATCGAATTATGCCCGCTCATGTGTTATAGTAATGAACGGGTACCAGACTTTGGCCTTGTGGTTACACATATGTGCTTTTGGATGGAAATTTGCAAATGATATTTGAAGCAACAACAGAAGAGATCGAGAGGCTGGATGACAGTGCATTGCGCGAATTTGTAGGCTGGCTTTGCAGGGCAGAGGCAAACGCCTGTGGTCTTGGAGCAGTTGCCGTTAGATACGGCGGCGATCAGAACGCACCGGACGGAGGCATAGATGTCGAGGTCAATATGCAGGATAAGTGCCTCACAGGCAGCATTCTTACAAAAGGGCCTACGTACATTCAAGTAAAGAAACCTTCCATGCCGCCAAGCAAAATAAAAGAGGAAATGTGTCCTCATGGTACGCTTCGCCCCATCTTTACATCTCTGGAGCAGGAGCGCGGCAGCTATATCATCGTCAGCAGCGGCGATGATCTCAGCGCAGCTATGCGTAAAACCCGTATCAAGGCCATGCGGTCCGCGTTGGGTCAAGCGGCAAAGAGTATTCATGTCGACTTTCTTGACCGGTCGTCCTTAGCCGCGTGGTGCGATCAATATCCCACTGTGGTATGCTGGCTGAAATACACGCATGGTCCGGATCCCGCCGGCTGGAGGCCATACGGCGATTGGACCGGGAGCCATATGGACGCCGCTTATTTGCTGGACAAAACGGCGCGCCTTCGGAGCCCCGACCAGCCTAGAGCAATAGGAATATTGGAAGGATTATCCGACATTCGCTCCATTTTGCGGCATGGTGGCGCCTCTGTTCGGCTGACAGGGCTTTCGGGCATGGGAAAGACCCGCTTTGCCCAAGCGCTTTTTGAGACCGGTGTCGGGAGCGATCCCCTTTCTCCCCAAAAAGTGCTGTATCTGGACAGGCAAGACACGGTCTCTATACCGCCAAGTGAAATGATAGACATTCTTCAGCGCGCAAAAGAGCACGCCGTGGTGGTGGTAGACAATTGCACCGCAAAGGAGCATCGCAGTTTAACGGAGAAGTGTACCTCTCCCCATAGCACGGTGAGCCTGCTGACGATCGAATATGATGTGCAGGAGGACGAACCGGAGGATAGTTTTGCATATATATTATATCCATCATCCGACGAATGTATCTGTCGGCTGCTTCAACAGCGGTTCCCTGGCCTGCCGGCGGAAAGCTGCCACCGCATCTCCGGACTGGCGGGAGGCAATGCGCGCATCGCGATCGCACTGGCCAAAGCCGCGCCCCGGAACACGGATCTGAGCGAGCTGAGAGACCGGGAACTGTTTGACCGGCTGTTCTGGCAAAACAGCCGGCATAACGATGAGTTGGAATTGACCGCAAAAGTCTGTTCGCTCGTTTACTCTTTCTCGATCGCGCCTCAGGATGGGTGCGGCCACTCGCGGGAACTGGCTTGCCTGGCGGAACTTGCAGAGCTTTCTCCAGATACCATATACAGAAATGTGTCCCAGCTGCGGACAAAACAGCTTGTTCAATGCCGGGGCGACTGGCGGGCAGTCCTTCCGCACGCTTTGGCAAACCGCCTCGCGAAAGAAGCTTTGGCAGAAATACCGATAAAAAAACTTGTTTCACAAATGGAACATAGCACCTCTCATATGCTGCGCTCTTTTTCCAAACGGCTGAGTTATTTGCACGACAGCCCCCAAGCGCGGGACATCTTCCGCTATTGGCTCACGGTCTCCCCGCTGCGTGCCCCCTCCAAATGGGATGAAGTATGCCAATATCGCCTGGGAGACGCCGCACCCGTCATTCCGGGTGAATTGCTGACCTATTTGGAAAACTTATGTGCGGACGGTATGCGGCTTAAATGTTTCGAGGAGTATTTCGACCAGCGAATGCTGTGCCACATTCTGATCCATCTGGCATATGATCCGGCGTGGTTCGAGCGAAGTGTGATGCTTCTTACCACGATCTCCCTGCCCCCAAATGGCAAAATATACGGCAGCGAGCTGTTTCAGATCGCGTATTCCGGCACCAAAACTCCGCTGGCGGACAGACTGCATGTGATCCACCGCCTGCTGCTCGAACCGCCCGATAATGACTATACATTCGGCGCCAAATATCTTGGCGCCGCGATGCGTGGCAGCCATGGCGTCATTTATAACGGCACGGATCATTCTGAATTCGGCGCCCGGCAGAGGGATGACGGCTGGGCGCCGCGGACGCATGAAGAGGCATATGCCTGGTACAAAGACGTCATAGATTTCGCCAAAGAAACGCTTCCCTGCGTTCCCGTCAAAGTGAACAACGCCATCTCCGGAGAAATGGCGCAAAGCCTTCAGGATCTATGGCATAGCGGTTTTAGGGACGCTGTTGAATATTGCTGCTGTCAAATGGCGGGGGACGACGGCTGGTGGCGTGGCTGGATAGGCCTCGGCACGATCAGGCAGTATAGCGAAGAACCTGCGGCGCCGGAAGATGTGGATACGCTTTCGCATTTGGCGGAGCTGACGGCGCCCAAAGGGCTTCTTGCGCGATCTGTGTGTTTCATGAGCGCAGATGAGTGGTCTTTGGAACCGTTTTTACAAAAGGAGCCGGATAGCGGCGAGAATGCCGAGCTCGTTTACGAACTGCGCCGGCTTGGTATGGCCGCATCGCAAGAGCCGGATGCATTAAAAATGATCCTTGATCTGCTTGACCATGCGACTTCCTATGCGCGGTATTTTGGAGAAGCGCTGGCCCAGGGCGAGCCGGAACGAGGCGCATTGTGGCCCATATTGGCATCCCATATGGATGAGCGGAAGATCATATGTATACAGACCGGGTACCTTCGGTTTCACAAAACGAACGACGCCGCGTGGGCCCTTAAAAAACTCCGGGAAACAGAAACGGCCGAGACCGCGCGCCAGGTCGTTGAGATCTGGTCCGTCCTGGATAGCGGAAAAGAATTGCTGGATCATATAACAAGCCTTCTTGTTAAGGGAGAACTTGCCTCGTCCGATCTGGAATGGCTCTCGCCGATCATCGCCTCCTTATCGGTTGACGAGACCAGCTTTTTCGACTTTCTCGCGGAAGTGCGGCGTACCCAGGGAGGCCTTAAAGCGGCGGTCGATCTTCTATCCATGTATTGCCGGCGCAAACGGGACCCGGAGAAAAAGCTCGGCGTCTCCCCCGCTCTGCGGCCACATATGCGCACGCTTGTTATCGAGTTTCTGGCGGCGCATGATGCGCAGCCCCTCTATGAGTATGACTTTGCGCACGTTGCCAAAGGCGTCTTTTGCGAGGACGCGCCGGTCGATGAAGTGCAAGCGTTTTTTCGGGCGCTTCCCGCTTACTTATGGCAGTATAAGAGTCCGTACGGAGGGGATGACTTTATGGAAGGAGCCGTTATCCCGGTCGCGCACGCTCATACAAAAGTTTTTCTGGATACTGTATATGAAATGGATCCGAAAACCGTCGGTAATACGCTATTAAAGCAATCCTACAGGGGGTCAAATATTCTTGACCATTTAGACCTGTCTTGTATGCTTGCCTGGGCAGACAGCCGTGAGAAACGGGTCTTCCTTGCGACCTTCTGCGATCCGTTTTTCCCGTGGAATAATAAATGGAGCGACTTGGCTGACGGGCTTCTGCATTCGGCGGATGGCGCTGCCGTTCTAAGGATATTTGCCGGGAAGTTTCATCCCCAATGGCGGGCAAGCTCTCTGTATCAGATCCTTGAAAAGCGGTTGACCCTTTTTAAAGACCTCGAACACGACCACGTTTTCGAGGCTGCGATACAGGAGATCCTCCCAGA
>CANRDC010000137.1 GCA_947629245.1 uncultured Oscillospiraceae bacterium
TCGCACTTGGCCCGGAACATGTCCTTGCCGATCTCCCCGTCGGCCCGCATCTCCACCAGGTTGTCGAACCGGCGATTGAGCTTTTCCAGCTCCGCCCGCAGGAGCATATGAGAAGCCTGCCCCAGACGGTGGAGCAGGGCGGCTTGCCCATTAGCTGACGAGAGACGAACCCACACCGGTTTCTGGCGGCGGGTCTGCGCCCGTGCGGCGTCAAATCCCTTGGCAATACAAAAGTATTCCCTGCGGGCTTTTCCTTGCCCGAACACAAACCCGCTCGCCAGAAACTGCTTCGCACTCCACGGGGAGCAGTTTTTGAGGGATTTTTGCTGAGGCGGAGGAAGGCTTGCTGACGCAAGCCGACGACAACGAGGTAAAAAGCACCAAAAAGAGCCCCCGTGGAGCGGTGCGTGTTCGTCTCCCGTCAGCTATACCTTCTCTCGCCCCGCTGGGCGCCCTCGCGCTTGTCTCTCTTTGAATCCATGATCCTCTGCACCCTTTCAAATTCTTCTTTTGTGACGATGGGCTGGTGGTTTCCCTGGGCCTGGACCAGCTCCAATTCGCCGTAATTTCGTATCTTCTTCTGGGTGAGGTAGTCCGGCGTGAACTCCTTGTGGTAGGTCATGACCCCGTAGTAGAAGGTGTTTTTCAGCACGTAGGAGATGACCGTGCAGTGCCAGCGTCTCCTGCCCGTGGCGGTGAGACGTCCCCGTCGCTCCAGCTCATTTTTGATGGCCATGAGCCCCTCGCCGTCCAGGTACATGTCGAAGATCAGGCGGACGGTCTCGGCCTGCTCGGGGTTAATGACCATCTACTTCCCCACCCGGTCGTAGCCCAGGATGTTGCCGTTGCCGTAGACAACGCCATTCTCCATGCTGGTCTGCTGGCCGCTCTTCACGCGGATGGAGGTCTTGCGGCTCTCGTCCTGGGCCAGGGTGGCCATGAGACTGAGCCGCAGCTCCCCGTCACCGTCGAAGGTCTTGATGTTGTCGTTGATGAAAAACACCTCGACGCCCATGGTCCGCAGCATCCGGGTGTACTGCAGGGTGTCCACCGTGTTCCGGGCGAACCGGGACACCTCGCGGGTGATGATGAGGTCGAACTTCCGTTTTTTCGCGTCCCGGATCATCTTCATGAACTGGGGCCGCTTCTCGGCGGAGGTGCCGGTGATGCCCTCGTCGATATACTGGCCCACCAGCGTCCACTCCGGCCGGGCGGCCATGATGGGCTTGTACCAGTCCACCTGGTTCTCCAGCGCGGACAGCTGGGCCTCATGCTCCGTGGACACGCGGGCGTAGATCACCACCCGCCGCTTGGCAAAGTCAGAATTCATCATATCGTCACCTCCTCTTTCGTCGGGACCTCTCCCAGATCGAACCTGGAGAGGTCCACCACCTCCGCGCAGTCACCCGCGATGCCGCGGAACACATGCGCCGGTATCCTGCCGTCCTTATAGAGCTGCTCTATCAGCTTCAGCGCCGCGAAGCAGCGGGCGGCGTCCTGCTCGTCTATCATTTTATCCATAGATCCACCCCCTGGCAACTGTGTGAGATCAGCGCTCGTCCTTATCCCGCTGGCGGCGGAGATATTTGGCGTAGTGCTCGCAGGCCTTGACGATGAAATCCTCCCGGCGCCTGGCGTCGTAGTCCTCCGGCACCGCGCCCCGGAGTCGCTCCCAAGGCACGCGCACCGCCTCCCGCTGGTTGGGCTTTTCACGGGCCATCATCTCCGCGGCCAGCTCCCGCGTGAGCTGGCCCGCCTGGCTTTCCTCTTTCAGGTGGTAGGCCTGCCCCACGGAGGGGGTGCAGGCGTTGGCCTCCATCGCCTCCAGCACCCAGCGCTGCTCCTCCGGCTTCAGGTAGGACAGGCTCACGGCGGGCGTGAACGCGATCCGCCCCTGGTTCACCAGGTCCAGCAGTTCCGGGAGGAGACAGGTCAGGCGGATGAAGCGCTAGACCTGGCGCCCGCTCTCATCTTCGGAAATGGTGTCACGCGACTTGTGGCCAACTTGTCCACAAGTTTGTCCCTGGTGGCTGAGCGCCTCCATCTTCATCTTGTAGGCAAACGCCTTTTCACTGGGCAAAATGTGTTCCCGCTGCAAATTGGCGTCCACCACCGCGATGGCGGCCTCATCGTCGCTCATGGGCTGCACGATGACCGGCACGGACTCCATATCCAGCCGCTGACAGGCCGCCAGACGGCGATGGCCGGATATGACCTCGTAGCCCATGGCGGCGTCCGCCATGGGCCTTACGATCAGCGGCGCGAGAATGCCCCGCTCCTGAATGCTCTCGGCAAGCGCGTCCATCTCCTCGCCCTCCCGCACCTTATAGGGATTGCCCCCGAAGGGGTGCAGGTCCTTGACGGGGATGACCGCCGCCTTTCTTTCCGTTTTCTTCATATCATCTTGTCCTTTCCTTATTTCATTGCTGCTGCCGGGCGTCCGCCTCCAGGCGGCGCTCGGTCATGGAGAAGGTCGTACAGCCGCGGGGATTTTTCCAATATCCGCTCCGCCGTACGAAGGTTTTGGCGCAGGGGCGTGATCCGTCGGGTCACTTCCCTGCGCCGCGCTTTATTTTCCGCCTGGTCCTCCGGGGACTTCGGGCGGCGTATCCGGTTGCTGATCTTATCCCGCTCTTTTTCCAGAGCGGCAATCTCTCCCTTTGTTTGATTTACATAAGATTCCAGATCATCAACGGTGTGCAGCCCATTTTCCCGCAGAAAATGGTGGTTCGCCACATACCGCTCCAGGTTTTGGGCCTCCCTTCGCAGCTCCACCGAGCGCACCGCGCTCTCGCTCATCATCTTCAAAAGCAGGACCAGCACATAGAACATGGCCTCTATGAACACCGCCGTGCCGCCCCGGCGGTGGCTGATGTCAAAGTCCCACTTTTTCAAAAGATCGTCCAGCGGATATTTCTGCTTCACGGGGGTTGGCTGCCGCCAGATCGGCTCCTCCCGGTTTTTGAGCAACACGGCGGTGACGCGCTCCACGGTGAAGCCGATGCTGTCCAGCCGCACCGGGCGCTTCCACCCCGGCACTGTGACCGTCACGTGCTTATATCCCTCCGTCCGGGCAAGGGTGTAGCCCCTGGCCCGGAGGAGGGCGTACAGGTCCTCCATCCTCCGGCAGTACGGCAGCACCTCCCGCACGTCCTGAGCCACCATCTCCCGGTGGGACTTGCCGTAGTGGCGGTAGAAGTCCGCGTTTTCCAGCACATCCTTGCCCCGCTCATGGCAGATGGCGTCGGAGATGCGCCGCAGTTCCAGGTGGTCGCCGATCCTGTTGCGAAACTTTAGCCCGTCCTTGAACGACACGCTGTTCACCACGAAATGGTTGTGGAGGTTGTCGGTGTTCAGGCTTCAGCCGGTTCTTTACCGGCCAGAAGCCTGTGGTGGCCATTGGGTCTCCTTTCCCGGTGCGATAATGATTATATGATGGCGAAACGCCGCAAGGCGTTGCGCCGAGCCGCTTTGCGGCTCAGCAAAACAGCATGCGTGTCCAATGCTCGAAGGGGAAGTCGGTGTAAGTCAACGTTTCCTCCACGCCGTCCTCTATTTTCTTGGCCGCCTCAGGCAGCCGCATAGCCCGGAGCGTTTCTGCAACCTCTTTCGCCTTCTTCCGGCAGGCTGCCTTGCTCTCCTGGGCGTGGATCGCCTTGAGCATCCTGGCCACTGTCTTCATCTTGGACCTGGGAATGACAGAGAAAACGTTCCGGTAAAA
>CANRDC010000138.1 GCA_947629245.1 uncultured Oscillospiraceae bacterium
CCGGTGCTCCTGTCCGGGTATGACAGTGAGCTTTACAACGACGCCCTGCGCGGCTGGTACCGGGACGAAGCGACGACCTACGTCCAGACGGCTACCAAGCGTCGTGAGGTGCTCTGGATGAACTTTGCCCCGCAGGGGCAGATGAAGATGTTTTGAGGAGGTGGAAAAATGATCTACATTGGCATAGACCCCGGCAAGAAGGGGGCGTTTGCGCTGATATATGAGGACGGGAGGACTTCGATATACGCTTGGGATGAAGATGTATTCCGCGGCTTGATGAGGGGCGTGGCCAACAGGCCATGCGTCGCCTGCCTTGAGCACGTGTCCGCTATGCCGGGGCAGGGGGTAACGAGTATGTTTACCTTCGGTCAGAATTTCGGGTTCATACAGGGCATTCTGAAAGCCTACGGCATACCCTTTGAGCTGGTCCGGCCTCAGAAGTGGAAGAAGGAGTTTTCCGTCACCGGAGATAAAAACAGCTCCATTGCCGTGTGCAAGCGGCTGTTTCCCGGCGTCAGCCTATTGCGGACGCAGAAATGCCGGAAGGACGATGACGGGATGGCCGAGGCCTTATTGATGGCTGAATACGCGCGGCGTAAGCTGTGAAGGAGGTAAGGACACTTGAAAGACCCTGCGATGCTATTTTATACGGCTGACTTCCTGACGGGTGTACAGCTCATGGGTATGAAGGAACGCGGCCAGTACATAACCCTGCTGTGCCTCCAACAGCAACGGGGCCATATGACGCAGAAGGAAATGGAAAAGGCCGTGGGGAAGATGTCCGGCGAGCTGTTGAGTAAATTCATCCGGGACGATGACGGCAAGCTCTATAACAAAAGGGCTGACTACGAGATAAAGAGACGTGAGGCCCGTAGTCAACGTCAAAGGGAGAATGTAGAGAGGCGATGGAATATACCAAACAGCGACAGTGGTAGCCTAAAAGGTAATACCATGGTATTACCTTTAGAAACAGCAACAGTAATAGAAACAGAAAAAGAA
Source organism: uncultured Oscillospiraceae bacterium (assembly GCA_947629245.1). Lineage (GTDB taxonomy): Bacteria > Bacillota > Clostridia > Oscillospirales > Oscillospiraceae > CAJOIG01. The sequence continues at coordinate 1,000 of CANRDC010000138.1, forward strand.
GATATTTCGGGGGTAACGGGAGAAAAGGGGCCAGGGGAAAGGAGCTCCCAGGGGGACCCTGAGCTTGGGCGCGTTATGACGCTTTACTGCAACCGTGTCAGTCTCTACCCATCCGCCACTTGCATCGAGTTGATCAAAGGCTACACCGTCGAGATGGGGGCGGACGTGGTGTGCCACGCCATAGATAAGGCGCTGGACGACCACAAGCGCGAGTGGTCGTACATTTGGGGTATTCTGCGGAGCTACCACAATCAAGGCATTAAATCCCTCGACGACGTTTTCCGGGAGGAGCGGGCCCATCAGAAGCGCACGGACGCCAAGAGGCCGGGAAACAAACCGCCCTCCGACAATACGGCGGCGACGGCTGACGAGCTGGACCGGATGAAGGCTACACTGGCCAAAATAAGGGGGGAGAGCCCATGAACTGTGCCTTATGTGATAGCTCGATATGTGAGATCAACGGAGCGGGGAGAGCGTGGCTCCGGTGCGACTCCCAGGACGCCGGCCAGCGGCGGGGTCGCGTAGTCGGAAACACGATGCCGAGGAAGGCGAACATACAGAAAATCGGAGTCGACGCCCCGGCGTGGTGCCCAAAGGAGGCCAAAAATGACGTATGAGGTCCGCAGGAGCGGAAGGGGGTTATTCCACGCCCAGTGCGATAAAAGCCCGTACAGCCCGGAAATCGAGGCCCAGATGCAGGAATCCGGGCATGACATCTATGTGGACGGGAAAAAGGTAAGGAAGGTGAAGAAGTGAAATTCAGGGACCCGATGACTGGGAAAGTGTTTGAGAACATCGTAGCGGCAATGGACTTTTATTGCTTTGGAAGCCACCGAGAATGTGATAAATGCGATTTTCGTAACAAGCAATGCGGCAATGAGTGGATCCGTGACCACCCCGCCGATGCCGCCCGCCTGATGGGCTACGAGGTCATAGACGAAAAGGAGGAAATCAAAATGCCAGGAGGAAGATGCGGGCCGTTCTCAGGTCTACCGCGAGGCCCGGAGAATGACAAGACAATCGCGACTTTAAACGCCGAATATGCGATCAGGCGTGAGCGGGAGGCGCAAGACGAGAAGTGGGGGTTTCCTCAGCACAATACTTGCTGTGAATGGTCGTCCATCCTTGCTGAAGAAACAGGAGAACTCGCTAAGGAGTTAAACGAGCTTAACTTTGGCCGCGGGAACCGGGAACGTATGAGAGCCGAAGCTGTTCAAGTGGCAGCCGTGGCAATCAGTATCCTCATACATGATGATCTCGGAGCCATCGTCGAAAATAGAAGCATCACTACGGAGCAGACCCGCAGTGAGGACGAATAGGAGGGCAACATGGACAAACAGGACAAGCCCCTGAGTGAGTGGACGCTGGGGGAGGCAATAGCTATGTGCAAGAAACGGACATCAGTTGAGGATTCGGATGTAAAAGAGAGATGCGTTGGTTGCCCCCTCAATGGTAAGACTTGTGATGTCAGCGTGGATGGGAGTGCAATCATTCTTTCTTTGCCTAATGGCTGGAATATTGGCGGTGGAGATGGGGCAAAACCGGAGCGGAGGGCCGATCCGGAGCCCTCACCTACGGGAGAGGCGTGTGGGGATAATCGCTTTAAGCTCATAGAGAAATACAAAAAGAAGCTGGTGGACAGCACCAATATCGAGACAGCCAAGGACGAAATGGCCGTAATCGACAATATCCTTTTCAGGTTTTGGCAGGTGGGCTGGCTCGATGCGCTTGAAGCGGCGACGACAAGCGCCCCTGATATGGGCGACAGAGCCTCTACTCGCCCGAGGCTGGCGGAAGTGCTGGGGGTGGAAATCGGAGAGCGGTTCAGGGTTGACATGGGTTATGCGCGGACAGATGAGTTTTATATCGGTCCAACTGGAGATATTCGTTGGGAATCTGGCGATGGGCGTACCATTTACGCATCTTACTTGTGCAACGCCATCAACCATCCGGAGCGCATCGTCCGCGCACCGCGGCTCACGGAGCCGGAAATCGCCATCATGCGGGCGGTGGGGGCCAAGTGGGTGAGCAGGGATAAGTATGCGGACCAGGTGGACCTTTGGAGCCAGGAGCCGGTGAATAAATATAACTCCGGCGTGTATATCTGGGGGCCGGAGGCAAAGAGCGGATACATAGGGGAGGTTCGGGCGAGCCTGTTTCCATCGGTGAGGCCGGTGGAGTGTATCGGATTGGAGGAAACAGAATGATTAAAACCTTTTGCGACAGATGTGGGCGTCAATTAGAAGAGGGGTGCGTCAACCAGGTAAACGTCGACTTCAACTACTACGGCACGTCCGGTTTTGACCCCCAGGGGCAAAGGGAATTTCAATTCTGCCCGGAGTGTGCCAAAAAGGTACATGATGGGCTTTTGGAACAAAAACTAAAGCTCACGGTAGAGGTGACTGTGACAAGAGAGGAGATAGCGGGATGAAGCCTATTTATACGCCAAGCGGAAAAGCCAAGGAGTATGCGGATCTGGCATTGAACATCTACACCGGGTGTCCGCATCGGTGCTTTTACTGCTTTGCTCCCGGCGTCCTTCACCGGACGCGGGAGGAATTTCATAGCCACGTGGAGCCGCGGAGGAACATCGTGGAGGAAACGAGAAAACAGAT
>CANRDC010000139.1 GCA_947629245.1 uncultured Oscillospiraceae bacterium
TACTTGACGGGCTTGTAGTCCTTGTAATCACCCTGGTTGGTGGTGTAGGTGCACATGCCCTGGTGACCGTTGCTGCGAGTCTCGAACCAGCCCCACTGACCGGTCAGCTCGTCATTGACCTCCCACCAGCCGGTGCGCATGCGGCCCTGGGTGCCCTTGGCATTGCTTTCCTCCAGGTAGTACCAGCCGTCGCCCCAGCTATCCACGATGTGGATGAAGCCGGTGTCCATCTTACCGGTGGCACCCATGTGGTACCACAGATTGTTGGACTTGACCCACTTGTTGACGACCAGCTCGCCGTCCTCATAGTAGTAGTAATCACCGTTCTCGGCCTGGGCCCAGCCCTCGCCGCCAGGGGCCACAGGGATCTCGGGCTCGGTAGCGGGAACCAGAGCCTCAATGGCAGCCTCGATGGCGTCGGCAGCAGCCTGGATGTCCTCAGCGGTGGCATCCTCAGGCAGAGCCTCAGCATCAGCCAGCGCTTCCTCCAGCGCAGCCCAGCTGTCCTCGGTGTACTCTTCCTCCTTCAGCTCGGCGGCCTTCGCCTGCGCGGTGGCCAGAGCGGCCTCAGCCTCGGCAATATCCGTGGACTCAAGAGCGTCCAGGGCGGCCTGCAGGGCCTCGGCGGCCTCGGCGATGGCGGAGTTCAGCTTGGAATCAATGGCGTCCTCGGCGGCGGTGACAGCTGCCTTCAGAGTGTCCAGCGTGCCCGGGGTGTACTTCTCGGCGGAAGCCTCGTCCTCGGTGATCTTCTTGGCCTCGGCGATCAGAGCCTCCAGCGCGGTCACGGCCTCGCTGTCGGTCTTGGGCCGAAGCTGCTCCATGGCAGCAGTCAGCGCCTCGGTGAGCTCGTCGATCTTAGCCTGGCCCTGCTCATCTTCGCCAAACTCCTTGGCCTCCAGGGCGGCTTTCGCATTCCCCAGCGCCTGGTCCTCACCGGCGACATTGTGCTCCCAGTCCCACCAGGAAGTGGCGTCATAATCGCCCTCCTGCAGAGCCATGGCCGCGTCGTAGGCCTCCTGCAGCTCGCTGTAGTCGCCCACAGGGACCAGCTTCGCATTGGTGGGATCTTCCTTCTCGGTGTAAACGTCAGCATTAAGGTCAAGAGCTTCCTTCAGCTTCTCCAGAACAGCCTTGACTTTCTCACGGGCGGTCTTGTCGTTGAGGATCTTGGAGGTATCGCCCTTGTTGTCCTCGGCGTCCGCAATGGCAGCGATCGCATCGTTGATGCCCTTCAGGATAGCGTTCTTGGTATCGGCCTCAGAGCCATCTTCCTCGCCGTCGCCCTTGGCTTTGGCAGCAACCAGGCCGTCCAGCTTGCCCACCAGCTCTTCCATAAGCTGATACTCCTCGCTGGTGGTGATGTCGCCCACCAGGAATGTGCCCTTGCGGACCACGGTGGTATCGGCAACATCGCCGGTCTCGCCGCCCTTCACGGTGATGGTCACTTCATAGGTCCAGGTGCCGATGGGCATCGCAGCGTCCTCACTCACACTGCCGCCCGAAGACACTGTGACTTTCTTGGAAGTATTGTTATAGGTAGCCGTCGCCGTAAGCCACTTGCCACCCGTTCCGTTGAAGGTGATGACGGTCTGGGTCTCCTCGCCGTCCGCGTTGGTGTACTTGGGGCTGGTCAGAACAGCCTCAACCTTTTTGATGGTCTCGCCGTCAGCCTGGGAATCCATGGTCATGGTGATGGTATCGTCTGCATCGGTTCCCTTGCCGTTGTAGACAACGGACACCACCTGCGGATACACGTCCTTGGAGTCCAGGGTGATGGTCTTGCTGTCGCTCTGGCAGTCATAGGCGGTGAACTTCGTCGGACCATCGTCCTCCAGCACAGCATGGATGGTGACGGTGATCGTGTCGCCGCTCTTCAGACCCTCCAGCGCAACGGTCTTCGCGGTACCATCCAGCGTACTAGCCGCGACCGCATAGTTTTTGATGTCGTCATACTTCGCGTCCTTCACGGCGACCTCGGTCATCGCAGGCCCACTCATGTTCACAGCGTACTCGGTGCCGCCATTGACGGACACGCCGATGATATACTTGTGGGTGTCCGCAGGCTCTTCAGCGGTCGAATCATACTTCACTGCAAACTCCACACCCTGGAATGTTACTTCCATGATCTCTTTCTGGCCGCCATCACGGAACCCGATCTCAAAGTCAGGCAGCACAGAGACGATCTCGCCGGTGTGGGGAATCAGCTTGGGGGCATTGGCCTCGTCCGTGCCATCCTTGATGTCGGTCAGCTTATCGATCTGTTCGTTCACATTTTTGTAGGCAGCAGCGCCATCGCCAGCTTCCTCATAGGACTTCTTATCAAGCACATCTTTTGCCGCCTTCAGGGCAGCCTTGAACGCGGTGTTTTCCTCAGCGTAGTGGGGGTCATCCTCGATGGCCTCCAGCTCGTCGTACAGGGCCTGCAGGGCGTCGATCTCGTCGTCGCAGGCCTTCAGCGCCTTCTTCTCGGCGTCGCTGCCCTTTGCCAGGCCGGCCAGCTTCTCCTGCAGATCAACGACGGTCTTGTGGTCCGCGCTGGTCTGGGTGCCGTTCTCCGCATCGGCACTGGCGGGCTTATAGGACTTGATCAGACTCATGGCCTGATTGACAGCGGCCTTCACCTGGTCCAGATAGTCGTGATGATACGTCTCGTAAATGTCGCTCTCGGGATCATCGATATCCTTGACCAGCTTCTCCAGCGTCGCCTTGTCCTTCGCCCGGTCATTCTGAGCGGCATAGCTTCCGCCAAAGTTCAGAGTAGTAAGGACAGCTTTGGCCTCCAGGGCTTCCAGCTCGCCGGACTCGGCGGCGTCGTAATCCGCGCCGTAGATGGCATGGGTGGTCATGCCCGCTACCAGCGCGTCCAAAGTCTCAACGATTTTCAGAACGTCCTGGTCGGACACGTTCTCGTTGCCGTCGTCCTTGATCTTGGCCAGGCACAGGGTCGCGTTGTCGTAGGCAGTCTTGAAAACGGCCGCGCCATGATCCTTGTTATCGGTGCCGGTGGTCTTGAACGCCCCGGTCTCCTCATCCGCGATCTGGATGCAGTAGACGGTGCCCACCTTGCCCACATAGGTCTTCGCAGCCGCAATAGAAGCCTCCAGCTTGGCGCGGTTCTCGGCGGTCACGTCGATCTTCGTCTCGTCGGGCTCGTCAACAGGCTCCGCCTCAGCCTCGACCTCTTCCGCCTCGGGTTCCTCAGCGGTCTCCTCGGCCTCGGCCGCAGGGGCCTCGACCTCGGCAGCAGGCTCATCAGCACTAACAGGCTCGTCAGCCGCGAAGGCCGGGACGCACAGAGACAGAGCCATGATCAGCGCCATGAGCATGCTGAGTACACGTTTTGTCATTGTTTGATGTCCTCCTAATAATATAGTTTTTCGAGCCCTTCTCACCATAGAATTCACAATCTGTGGTATCGGCGCTTGGGCGAAGGCACTAATTTTCCCGCCGACGAGGAAATTTGCGGCCTGAAGCCCGAAAAAAGCGCATGACGACACGCTTGCGGCTCTTTGACAGAGCCTCAAGCGCCTTTGGTATGTAAAAAATCAAACTTTTTTTGAAAATCC
>CANRDC010000140.1 GCA_947629245.1 uncultured Oscillospiraceae bacterium
TCAGCCGCCTTGGAAATACCAATGGGTATTCCCTGCGGCGTCTTCCTTGCCTTGCACGAAAAATCCTCGCCGCTCGGTGTCTCCTTTTAAATAGATATTAGTATTAAACAGCCTGTATAGGTGATTGTGTACAAAAAATTCATAAAAATTTTATGCGCACCTATTGAAATCGCTAAATCGCAGTGGTATCATTAATCTACTATTACGATTAATACAAATTTTGGACGTGGGTACCCACGTCCATCCCTCCCACGGGAGGGATGATGTCTTTCTCTATACCATTGTATTGTTTGTCCACTTTGGAAAATCTTGTTTTCTTGGGAGGATCTGATGATATGAAGGACAACAGGAAAGGAATTTGTATCCGCGTTGTGGCGGCATTGCTTGTAGCAGTGCTGTTTATGTCTCTCTGCCCGGTGATACCGAGCGCGAGCGCGGCGGGGACGGTGGAGAAGTATACGGTGACGTTTGACGCAAACGGAGGGACTTTTCCCGATTATTACGGCGGCAAAGACACTTTTTCGGTTGAAGTGACGGCAGGGGATACAACTGTATTTCCTTTTGCGAGCAAATCGAACGGAAAAAGCTATTATGGTTTGATGGGATGGAAAGCGGACAGCGATAATGAAGAATATGTGGCCGGGGCCAAAACGCCCGTAGTCTTGGGAGATATCACTTACAAGGCGCAATGGCACTCCACCTCAACAACAAGCGTCATTGAAATCACTTTTTCTGACCCTGAAGAAACCCAGAAGGGGTTTATCTGCTATACGACCGCGTATGGAAAGTTAAATATCCCGGAGAATCTTTTTGGTCAAGTGCAAAATAAAGAGTTGTCTGGCTGGGATGTCACTACTTCGTCGTTTATGGGAGAAAAGGAACTTTTCACAAATGGAGGCCCCGGAAATTCTATAACTTTAAGTTCATTGACAAGTGCAGTTAAATTTAAGGCCAGATGGACAAAAGATCTGGGCGTGTACTATCACTTCAACCCACCAACAGTAAGCGATATCAAAAATGAAAAAGTAAATAAATATTGGGCGGATAGTAATAATAGTTCTGAGGTTCGTCAAGTAGGTGGAACTCAGTCCGGAATATTTGGAGTTGGTTTTGAACCGCCTGTTGGGTATGAGCCATTGGGATGGAGTACATACCGTTTCGCAAAGGAGCCTGACCCGGCTTATGTGCCAGGAACAACTGTGACCATAACGAATAATTTACATCTTTACGCAATATGGAAGGAAAAAACAGTAGAATGTAATGTCACCAATCATTTCGTCAAAACGGATGGAACCGATGTGACCAGCCCGGATACGGCACAGTATCCGTTGGGAAAAGCATTGAATGAGTACAAACCGGCAGAAACTACAGAATATGATACGGCAAAGTATCTGCTTGACCGGGTGGAGGCTGATGGAAACGCAACAGAAACAGGCCCCAATAATATCCACGTCTACTACGACATTGACACACTGAGTGAGGAGAAAAATTCGACCGAAGAGGCGGACGGGATCGCCGACAAATTCCAGCGTGTGGTGACGTTCACGGTCGTCAACGGAACGTGGGACAAACAGTCGTCGGAAATCAGTACGGTCGCGCTGACGGGAGCCCCTGGGGAGAAAACAATCACATGGGTGGTCACGCTGATGAAGGACGGAGAGCCCTCCGAAGAGGGCACCGCGCATATCGACCCGCCGGATGGTAGTGCGGAGAACAAAGAATACTATGAGAATGGCCGGTGGAACACCCCCGGCGGAGGTGAACCGATAACGATCAGCGGTACCGACACCGAACCGAAGATCGACTACACGCTGACCTTCTTAAAACCGGACAATACGATCATACTCAAACCGTCAGTAAACAAGGGCATCACATATGATGGGGATAAACACTCCTTCGAGGGCTTCACCGCGTGGACGGTCGACGACAAACAAAAGGAAGGAACCACCGTTGAGTTGAATGCCGGGAAAAACCTTGAAAACTATATTTCCAGAGTTGACGCGGGCAAATATGAGGTGGATATTGCCAAGGAACTCACCACTGAATGGAATGAATTTCTTGATATCAGCGTCGAGAGCGAAAAGATAAACAATGATGGTACCTGGAATATCTTCTTTGACCCCGGTGAGTTGAAGATTGACCCCAAGCCGCTGAACGTGACAATTACTGTCCCAGAGAAGGAAGATCGCACCTTCACATATTGCTCCGATCCATATACTGTGGAGGTAGCGGAGGTCAAGTTGGACGGCATCGTGGGCGACGACAAGGACAAGGTGGAACTCCTGACCAAAGAGGGCGGATCTCTCAGTGTGTCGGCCACCTATGTGAAAAAGGACGCGAAAGGCAATGTCATCGCGTCAAACACGCTGCCGCTGGACAAGAATCACCTGTCCCTTGCCGGGGAGAAAGCAAAAAATTACAGCATCGACTCCGTTACGGTCAGTGGCAGTGATACCAGCGAATTGTCCATAATCATCAAGCCCCGCGGCGTGAATTACTATACCTTTGGCGGCACATGGGTCTACAATGTCACCCATCCGGAGTATGGCAAAGAGTTTCCCGAAAACAGTACAGACACTAATTATGGGTACATTCCGCGGGTGAATCCGTGGTATGAGAATCTTTACGCGGATGTCGCAAAAACAAATCAAGGGGACACTGGCTTTATTTTCAGACATGAGGCGCCCGGCAATCCGGAGAGAAACAATAACCCCAAAGACAAAGAAGCCAGAACCGAAGATAACGCCGGCATATATCCGTACACCGTAGACATTAAGAATTTTATGGACACAGACGATGAGACCTTGCAACAAGAGGCGGGGTACAACTCTGATCGTCAGCACTTTGACGATTACGCTGTGACGTACCACCTGGGCTATTTAAGGATCTTCCCCCAGAGCATCGATCCCACAAATGACAAGAAACTTGAGAACACGGTTTTCACGTCTGCCGATGTGTATCAATGGAATGAAGAGAAAATGAAGGATTTTTTTGATACATATGATACCAACAAAGACGGCGCCGTAACCTATGATGAAATCGAAGCCGCGGCCGAAGAAGAAACGAGAAAAGAATATTTGCCGGACTACTATGTGGGCGTCACGGTGAGTGAACCACCAGAAACAGTTTATAGCAGTGCGGGCAAATGGATACCTATTGTGATCAATACGCGTTATACCGGGGACGGATTCTCGGAAGCGGGTTCCGACACCTTGGTGGAGGACACGCATTATAAGGTCACTTATCAACGGCAGGTTGGAGGCAAATGGGAAACGACAAGTGACTTCACGACGCCCGGCAAGATCCAGGTGACCATCACAGGCCTTGCGCCGAACTACTGCGACTCTGTCACAAGGACTTATACAATCGTCGCAGCCCCCGATCCCGATCCGGAGCCTGATCCGGGGCCGGATGTGGAGATCAACGACCATGAGCATTACGCCTACATGATAGGCAAGCCCGGCGGGCTTATAGACCCGGAGGGGGAGAT
>CANRDC010000141.1 GCA_947629245.1 uncultured Oscillospiraceae bacterium
CTCGCTGCGCCACTCCGCTTAAATCCTATTTCCTACTCAGGGACCTCTTCTTTTCCCTGTCCGTTTCTCCTGGGGCAGTACACTTTGGACCTGCTCATTTTGCTTTTATACGGTCGGGGAAAAGACGGCTTCTCCGGCATGCCATAAAGACGCCCGCCCTTGCATGGCGCAAGGGCGGGCGCTTTGCTCGTTATTCTCTTCTGAGCGCGTCGATGGGGTTCAGGTTGGCGGCCTTGACGGCGGGGATCATGCCGAAGATCACGCCGATGAACATGGAAAACAGCACCGCTACGGCGATGGCCGGATAGCTGACCGCCGTGGGGGTCCCCATGGCGGAGGCGATGAACCGGCTCAGGCCCACGCCCGCGGCCACGCCCAGCATACCGCCGATGCTGGTCAAGGCGGCAGCCTCGGTGAGGAACTGCCACAGGATGCGCCGCTTTCGCGCGCCGATGGCCTTTTTCAGGCCGATCTCACGGGTCCGCTCCGTGACCGTCACCAGCATGATGTTCATCACGCCGATGCCGCCCACCAGAAGCGAGATGCCCGCGATCCACAAAAGCTGGTTGTTGGTGGCGTTGGAAAGCTTCTGGATCTGGGCGGCCTGGTCCATCAGGTCGTCGCTCTGATAGGAAAAGCCGCTGTTGGGGTCGGCGATCTGGCTGGCGGTGAGCAGGTCCTCCGCCTGCTGGCCGATGCGGGTCATATCGTCGGTGCTGGCGGCCTTCAGGACCGCGCCCTGGGGCTCGTCAAACCGGTAGGCGATGGGCCAGTCGGCCAGGGGGATGAACACCTTGCCGCCGGAGGTGTCCGCGTACATGGAATAATCCCGGTAGGACTCGATCACAAAATCGCTGGAGGCGGAGCGCTCCACCACGCCGACGACGGTGTAGGGCTCGCCCTTGATCTCAATGAGCTCCCCCACGGGGCTGACGTTGCCGAAGAGGGTGTTGGCGGCGCCGGTATCCAGAATGGCGACCTTGCGGAACTGGGTCGAATCCTCCTCCAGAAAGCCCCGGCCCTGGGTGAGCCGGAAGCCGTTGACGGAGAAGAAGTACCGGTCCACGCCGTACAGCTCGCCGGAATAGGAGGTGTTCTGATAGCAGACGGCGCTGTCATAGGAGTCCACCTGACGGCGGCAGAACAGGCTGACCGCCACCACATTGTCCAACTCCGCCAGGTCCTGGCGGGTCTGCTCCGTGATGGGCAGGACGCCCTGGGGCGGATCCCGCCAGGACATGTCGTACACCGAGCCGTCCTGGCTGAGCTGGACCGTGACGGCGTTGGTGCCCGCGCCGATCAGGCTCTCCTTGATCTGGTCGTTGGTGCCCTTGATGGTGGACACGATGGTGATGATGGAGGCGATGCCGATGATGATGCCCAGCATGGTCAGAAACGAGCGCATCTTGTGGCCCCAGATGCCCTGGAAGGCCAGGGATATGTTTTCAAACACAGCCGCTTCGCCTCCTTAATAGCCGTTGTAGAGGACGCTGACGTCCTCCTGCTGCACGGCCTTGGCCCCGTCCTTCACGTCCCGGCCGTAGGGGAAGGCGATGTAATCCGCCTCCGTGTCCAGGCCGCTTGTGATCTCGGTGTAGTAGCCGTACATGTTCTTGCCGGTGGTCACGTACCGCTTCTCCAGCAGACCGTCCGGTCCGGCGGCGTACACGTAGCTCCTGCCGCCCTCGGAGCGGAGGAAGGCGTTTTGCAGATAGAAGCTGGGGCTGTCCTCCCCCTCCTCCTGGGCGGGCGCGCCGCTGGCGGAGAAGTTGACGCTGACCCAGTAATCCTCCCGCAGGTTGGCGGTGTCGGCCACCTCGATGGTGAAGGGGTACTTGGAGGCGTTGCTGTTGCCGCTGTCGGAGTAGTAGTTGATATACTGCTCGGTGGTGGGATACTGGGAGATGTCCGTGATGGTGCCCTCCAGCGTCTCGCCCGCCATGTAGTTATCCACGCTGACCGTGTCGCCCACATGCAGGCGCTGCATGTCGAACTCGCTCATGTAGGCGGTGATGTAATATCCGCCGCCGCCGGAGATGAGTATCATGGGCTTATCCTGCTCCCGGGCCTCGTCCGGGTCCAGCACGGTCTTGACCACGCCCGCCGTGGTGCAAAGCACCTCGCCGTTGGACAGCTCGTATTCCACCTGCTTGAGCTCCTGCTCCGCGATGCGCAGCTGGATGGTGGTGGTGGTGATGGCCTGCTGGGCCTCCATGCGCATGCGCTTGATCTCCGCCTCGGGGTAATAGTTGCTGGAGTCGAAGTAGTAAAAGCTGTTGTCCGGCTCCGGGAGCTCCGGCAGCTGGGGCATGTACAGCGGGTCCACCACCAGGAAGCTCCAGCCGCTGCCCGTGAGGACGAAGTTCAACTCGAACACCCGCAGGATCTGCCCGTCCATGGAGTTGTTCTCCCGGATCTCAAAGACCATGTAATACCCGGCCCCCTCGGGGATGGGCGTGGCCGTGGGCTCCGGAGTCTCGGAGGGTTCGGGAGACTCCGTGGGCTCCTCCGTCGGTTCCTCCGTCGGTTCCTCGGCGGGCCCCGACGGGCCGTCCGGGACCACCGGCGCGTCCGTGGGCGCCTCCGTGGGCGCCTCAGTAGGTGCGTCGGTGGGCGCTTCTGTGGGCTCGTCAGTGGGCACATCCGTAGGCGCTTCTGTGGGCTCGTCAGTGGGCGCTTCGGTAGGCTCAGACTCCGGGTCCGTGTACGCCAGCGCGTAGATGGAGAACCGGTCGGTCTCGATCGTGACCGTGTTGGGGTCGCTGTCCTGGTCCTTCAGGATGTCGGCTTTGCCGTCGTGCAGGCGGATCACGGAGAAGGTGCGTCCCTCGCCCCGGAGGCTTTCCGGGACGTCGATGACCAAGCGAAGGGGCTTGTCGAGCGCGGTCAGCGCCGTCGTCGCCCCATCCACCGTCTTGGAAAGGCGCAGGTCCAGATACTGTCCTGCCACGGCGGTATCGCCAAGCTCCGCCAGCTTGGCCTCCACCAGCGACTTATCCGTATCGTTGACTGCGGCCTTCAAAACATCCAGTTTGACGGATATCTCCTTACCGCTGGCGCGCTCCTCCGCCGTCAGAAGCCCAGCCAGGGCGGAGCCATCCGGCAGCTTCATGCCCGGTACGCCGTCCTGCCGCTCCACCTCGCCGGGCACACTGTTGACCGGCGTGGGGGTGGGGGAGGGTGTGGGGGTATCCGTAGGCGCTTCCGTAGGTGTGGGTGTAGCCGTGGGGGTGGGTGTGGGTGTAGTCTCCTCCTGCGGGCCAGTCTCCTGCGGGCCAGTCTCCTGCGGGCCAGTCTCCTGCGGGCCAGTCTCC
>CANRDC010000142.1 GCA_947629245.1 uncultured Oscillospiraceae bacterium
GCGCAGGTGCCGGTGGTCCGGCGGGGCAGGATCTTGCCGCGCTCGGACAGATACTTGCGCAGGCGGGCGGTGTCCTTATAGTCCACATGGGTCATCTTGTCCACGCAGAACTGGCACACCTTGCGGCGCTTGCGGGGCTTTACCGGACGATTGCCGGTATTGGCATTGTCAGCAGCTTTATCGAAAGGCATGATCTATCCTCCTCTATCAAAAAGGTAATTCGCCGTCGCCGTCATCCAGCTCGGCAAAGGCGCTGCCGCCGGCGGCAGGCGCGTCGCCGTACCCGGCGTTGTAACCGGCGGGAGCGGGTCTCGGGGCAGGGCCGCCAGGGTTGGACGCGCCCTCCCGGGAGCGTTTGCTCTCCCCGAAATAGACGTTGTCCGCCACGATCTCCGCCGAGCGGCGCTTTCCGCCCTCCCGGTCGGTCCAGTCGCGGATCTGCAGCCGCCCGGATACGGCGGCCATGCTTCCCTTCTGGAAATACTTGGATACGAATTCCGCGGTGCTGCGCCAGGCCACGCAGTCGATGAAATCGGTCTGCCGTTCGCCGGTCTCCCGGGAACTGAAATCCCGATCCACCGCCACGGTGAACGACGCCACCGGCGTCTGGCTCTGGGTGTAGCGCAGCTCCGGGTCACGGGTCAGGCGGCCCATGACGACAATGTGATTGAGCATTTCCGGTCCTCCGTCAGTCCACCCGCAGGGTGATGAGACTGCGCATGATGCCGTCCGTGATTCCCAGCACACGGTCCAGCTCCGCCGGGAACGCCGGGTCGCTCGTGAACTTCATCAGCACATAATAGCCCTCGCCGATGTAGTTGATCTGGTAAGCAAGCTTCTGCTTATCCTTGACCTCCAACTCATCGACTGTGCCGTGCTGCTCCACAAGCGCCTTGAACTTGTCCACGATGGCCGTGCGCTCCTCTTCCTCCAGGTTGGGGTTGATGATGTACATGACCTCGTACTTCTCGCTCGTTTTCGCCATACTAGCACCTCCTTCTGGTCTATTGGCCCCCGATCGGCTCCCCGGGAGCAAGGAAATTGGCCTGGCGTTGACAGCCAAGCCAATTTATTATACATGTTTTTCCGGATTTGTCAACGGTTTTCTTCCGGACGGCGCGGTCGGCGGCGTCACTCGTGCAGGAGGATGCCCAGGTCCCGCATAGTGGAGAAGAACGTGCGGGTGTCCTCGTCGTCCCGGCCCATCAGCAGCTTGATATACGTCCATTGCAGGCGGGACCGCTGTACCCGCTCCAGGTTCTCTCCCGCCGCCGTTTCCGCGTCGTTCCACCAGCCCTCGATCTCGTTAAAACGGGCCTCATAGACCTCTCGGGGGATGATATCAAAGGGGTCCTCCTGCCAGATGCCGAAGCATCTGTCCTCCGACGCGGCGAGGGTGAAGTCGATAAATTCACGGATATAGGGCGCGGCGGCTCCGTAATAGCCCTCCAGAAAATCGTTCATATAGTCCTCGTACTCTTCCTCCGTCATGTAGGGGTCCCACATGAGCCGCCCCAGTAGATAGGCCCGCAGCTCGCCGAATTCGCCGGATTCCGACGTATAGTTCCCCTCGGGATACATCCCCACCGCGTGGTTTTCCGCAAAGAAACGCATATTCTCGCGCAGCACCCGGAAGTTCGGGAACGGCGCCACATAGTTGGCAAAGTTGGTGACGTAATCCCAGATATACACCCGGTCGCAGATCTTGCCCCATTCGGCAAGGTCCTGCCGGAACGCCGCGTTCTCCGGGCAGGTGCTGTCGGACAGCGGATGGGAGAAGCAGCACTCGCCGCTGCACAGGCGGATGATGACGTTGTCTCTGGGCCGGGTGAGCTTCGGGGCCTTCCGGGTATACGTGTAGGCCAGCGTCTCAACGGACACGTCGGGATAGTCGTCTTTGATATCGTCCGCCACGGCGTTGACGAAGCGGAGCAGGGTCCCGGCGGGACTGCCCTCCTCGGCGTCGGTGGCCTGGCAGCGGGGACAGCGGCAGTAATTCGGGTTATCGTTCTGGGACACGGACACGATCCGGCAGCCGGGATTCTCGTCCAGAAGGCGGCAGACGTTCTTTATGACCGTCTCCAGCACTGCCTCGTCGCTGAGGCAGGGCTGGCCTGTGAAGTCGTTGTGCAGCTCCGACAGCTCTCCCAGCGTGTGGACGAAACCGCTGTCACCGCCTGCCCAGGGGAAGTCCAGGTAGTTTTCGCCGTTTTTTGCCTGCCAGGCGTCGTCAAAGGTGCAGCGCCAGTCCAACTGCCGGTATTCAAAGGGCGGCTCGTATTTCCAAAACAGGCCCTCTTCCAGGGACGCATCCCCCGGTTTCAGCCAGTCCGTGTCCCTGTGGATGAACCGCCAGCCCACGTATTTTTCCAGAAATCCGTACACGCCGTAGAGGGTGCCCCGGGCGGTGTCGCCCCGGATGAACAGGTCGCCGCCGGTCACTTTGACGACGAAGCCGTCGTTTTTCAGGTCGCCGTACCCACTCCGCGCGCCGATCCGGTCCACCTGCCCCACACATATCTCGTGATCGGCGGCCTCTGTATCGGGAAGCAGCGGCAGCGCCGCGCCCGTGGCCGCCTCGATGTACCGGGCCAGCTCCTCCGCCGCCCCGTAGTCATCCGCGCCGCAGACGATCGCGTAGGCGTCGATGGGGTTTCCCGCGATCCAAAGCCGCTTCTTTGGCCCGGGAGCGTCCACGGCGAAGGCGGGTGCGCAAAGGCTGGCCGCCAGCGATACAACGACCGCCAGCGAAACAAGCGCTTTGCAAACGCCCGCCCATCGGGCCCCGCGCGTTTTCGTGAAAAATCTTCGACGCTCGATCATGATCATACTCGCTCCTCCCTGCTCTCCTGTCTCCGCGACGATCCTCATAGGAACGCCCCCGGCCCGACGGCCGGGGGCGCGGTGTGCTTGGTCAAACGCGAATTACTTCGCGCCAGCTTCCTGAGCGTAGAGCTCCACCTGCGCCTGCAGGTTGGAATAGCGCTCCTTGCTCTTCTCCTCCGCCAGGGTGAACAGCTTCTCCGCACGTTCGGGGAAGTTGATCGTCAGAGCGGAATACCGGGCCTCGTTCATGATGAAGTCGCGGTAGCTGGTGGTGGGAGCCTTGGAGTCCAGGCTGAAGGGGTTCTTGCCCTCGGCAGCCAGGGCCGGGTTGTACCGGAACAGGTTCCAATAGCCGCAGTCCACGGCCTTCTTCATCTCGACCTGGCAGTTGGTCATGCCGCCCTTGATGGAGTGCATCTCGCAGGGGGCGTAGCCGATGACCAGGGACGGGCCGGGA
>CANRDC010000143.1 GCA_947629245.1 uncultured Oscillospiraceae bacterium
TTCGACATACGCTCCCTGGTCTATTACGTCACGGTGACGGCCGTGTTTTTGTTCCTCACGGTCCAGTCCATGGAGCGCAGGAGGTGGGCGTCATGAAAAACCTCCTGCATAAGCTGAGAGCGCCTTTTGAGACCCGCTTCTGGCGGGCGGGGGCGTACAGCGTGTTCGCCGCGCTTCTGGTCATCGCCATGGCGGTGGTGGCAAATCTGGCGGTATCCGCTCTGCCCGCCTCCGTCACCCAGCTGGACTGGACGGCCAACAAGCTCTATTCCCTCACCCAGGGCACGGAGCAGATATTGGCCACCCTGGACAGGGACGTGGACGTCTACTGGCTGGTGGAAGAGGGCCATGAGAACAACACCATGCGGCAGGTGCTGGGCAAGTACGGCGAGTACGACCGGGTGACCGTCACCAAGGTGGACCCGGTGCGCTACCCCAGCTTCGCCGCGGACTACACGGACCAGACCGTGGAGGACAACAGCCTCGTGGTGGTCTGCGGGGACCGGAGCCTGTACATCCCTTATTCCGACGTGTGGACCTATTCCGACTATGAGACCTACGCCTACTACCTGGAGTACTACCAGCAGGAGTATCTGGACGTGTTCACCGGGGAGGAGAAGCTGACTGCGGCCATTTTGTCGGTGACCAGCGACGACCAGCCGGTGATGTACACCCTGACCGGCCACGGGGAGGCGGGCGTGTCGGAGGACGTGCTGTCGGCGATAGAGCTGGAGAACGTCCATACGCAGGAACTGAATCTTCTGACGGCGGAGGCCGTGCCGGAGGACTGCGCCGTGCTGGCCGTCCTGGCGCCGGTCCGGGACCTGAGCAACCGGGAACTGGAGCTGCTGGAGGACTACGCGGGCCGGGGCGGGCAGTTTCTGGTGACCACGGCCTATTCCGCCGAGGACATGCCCAACTTCAAGACCCTGCTGGAGGACTTTGGCCTGGAGCTGATCGGCGGCTATGTGATGGAGACCGACAGCCGGTATTATCATTACGGCTACATAGACCTGGTCATCCCCGCCGTGGGGCGGCATGAGATCACCGCGCCCCTGACGGAGGGGGAGGGTCTGACCGTGGTGATGCCGGACTGCCAGGCCATGGCGGAGAACACGGACCGGTCGGAGGCCGTCGTGACGGCCCTTCTCACCAGCTCGGACACCAGCTACGTCAAGCGGGACGTGGAGGGCGTGGACAGCTATGAGAAGGCCGAGGGGGACCGGACCGGGTCCTTCATCCTGGCGGCGGCGTCGGAGGACGGGACCACGGGCGCCCGTCTGGTGGCGTTCGGCTCCAGCCGGTTCATGGAGGCGGACTTCAGCGACCTGGTGTCCGGGGCCAACGAGGACCTGTTTTTGAACGGCGTTGGCTGGCTCAGCCGACAGGAGCGGAGCATCTCCATCCATCCCAAGACCCTGACGGGCGAGTACATGTCCTTCACGGACAGCGCCGCGGGCGTTTTGAAGGTGGCCCTGGTGGTGGCGGTGCCGGTGCTGTTTCTGGCCTCCGGCGTCGGGATATTCATCAAAAGGAGGCGGCGCTGATGAAGCGCGGAGCGAGGCTGGCGGTGCTGTTGGTGGCGCTGCTGGTACTGGTGGGTGCCTGGTATCTGGCCGAGACGCTGTCCGACCGGCAGCAGGCGGAGATCGCGGAGGACGCCCATGAGCACACGGACATCTCCACGGGCCCGGCGGAGGAGCTGACGGCTCTGGCCTGGGATTATTTCGGGGACGCGGTGAGTCTGACCCGGAAGGATGGGAAATGGATCAACGCCAACGACGGCGCCTGCCCTATCGACCAGACGGCCGTGGCGCCGCTGGCGGAGGCGGCGGCCTCCGCCCAGGCGGAGACCGTCATCACCGGTGTGACGGACTTTGACCAGTACGGCCTGGCGGACCCGGCCTTCACAATCGTCGCCGCCACGGCGGACCAGGTCAATACATACGACGTGGGCAATCCCAGTCCCAACGGGGCCTACTACGTTCGCCTGAACGGGGAGGACACGGTCTATGTGGAGGGGACCATGCTGGCCCAGACCTTTCAGACCGGCATAGACAGTCTCCTGTCCCTGGAGACGCCGCCCAAGGATATCGCCGCGGTCACGGGTCTGGCGGTGGAGAGCGGCGCGGGGGTCTATGAGCTGCGGTGCCTGACCGACGCGGAGGACGTGTGGTACACGGACGCCTCCCCCTGGTTTCTGATGGACGAAAACTCGCAGCCGGTCATGCCCCTGGACACGGAGCAGACCGCGGCCCTGTACGGCCTTGCCACGGACATCCAGCTCACCGACTGCGAGGACTGGAACGTGAAGGACCTGTCCGACTACGGCCTGGACGAGCCCCAGGGCACGGTGCTGGTGGGCTATGAGTCCGAGGACGGCGCGCAGGAGAGCTTTACGCTGCAGTTCGGGGCCTACGACGGCGCGGACGTATATGTGCGTCTCGGCGGGTCGAAGATGGTCTACCGGGTGGCGGGGACGGTGCTGGACGGGCTCATGTACCCGGACTTCGGCGCCATGGAGCCTCTGGCTCCCTGCGCGCTGGACTGGGACCGGCTGCGGAGCATGGCTCTGGAGCTGGACGGGGACGACTATGAGATCATCCGCTCCGTATCCACCCCCACGGAGGACGAGGAGCCGGAGGATATCTACACCCTGGGGGACCGGAGCCTGGACCCGACCCGTGTGGCGGCCTGGCTGCGGCAGGTGTACGAGATGTCCGCGGACAGCCGGACCGACGTCACAGAGGGCCGGGGGGAGCTGTTTTCCATGACCTTCCGGCAGGACAACGAGCTCTGGCCGGAGGTGACGGTCCGGTTCATGGCCTATGACAGCGTCCACTATCTGTGCGCGGTCAATGAGCAAGAGTATTACCTGGTCTCCCGGACGGAGGCCGATTCGGTGAAGGAGAAAGCCCTGGAATTTCTGATCGAGCTGCCGGAATAAGAAGCGCTGGCATCTCCTCTCCCCACCGTGATATGCGAAAAGTAACGGCGCGGCCCGAAAATGTTCGGGCCGCGCCGAAAAATAACCTTGCCTTCCATAAAATAATGCGCTACAATAGAAGCG
>CANRDC010000144.1 GCA_947629245.1 uncultured Oscillospiraceae bacterium
CTGGCTGGTCCGACTCGGCAGGCTGGTCCGTCTCGGCGGGCTGGTCCGACTCGGCGGGCTGGTCCGTCTCGGCGGGCTGGTCCGTCTCGGCGGACTGGTCCGTCTCGGCGGGCTGGTCCGTCTCGGCGGGCTGGTCCGTCTCGGCGGGAGCCTCCGTCGGTTCTGTTGTCGGCTCCGCCGTGGGCGCGGGGGTGGTCTGGGCGGCGGTCAGGGCGGCGATCTGCTGCTCCAGCAGCGCGATCTGCTCCTCAAGCGTTTCCCGCTGGCTTTGCGCCTCCGCCAGCCCCCCGGTCAGCTCGTCGATCTGCTCGATGCCGCCGGTGAGCTCCGCCACGGCGCTGTCCAACTGCTCATAGCTCGTCTGCGCCTGCTCCAGCTGGGCGACAGCGCTGGCCAGGGTGGTCTTTGATTCCTGCAGGGCCACCAGCTGCTGCTGGATCTCCGCCCGGCCCTTGATGAGCTCCATCTGCTTGTCGCTGAGGGTCGTCTGGGCAGAGCCTGTCGAGCCCACCAGGGCGCTTTTGCCGCTGTCCAGGTCCTCCTGGGCGCTGGCCAGCTCGGCCTTGGCGTCCTCCAGTTCGGCCTTCGCGTCCTCCAGCTCGGCCCTCGCGTCCTCCAGCTGGCTGTCCACCGCCGCCGCCATCCGCTCGTTGACCGCGTCGATCTTCTCCTGGCTGATGACCACATGCACCTGCCGGTAGATGGACCCGCTGGTGCTCACGCTGGCCACGCCGGTGACGCCCTCCAGCTTGGGCACGACGGTCTCGTCCAGAAAGTCGGACAGCTCCGTGATGTCCATGTCGTCCCTGGACACGGCGGCGATGGCGACGGGCAGCACCGACGGGTTGATCTTCAGCACATAGGGCGTGCCCACAGCCTCGTCCCAGCTCCCCTGCAGGGCGCTGATGTTCTGCTGGATATCCACGCCGACGGTGTCCATATTCACCGACTCCTCAAACTCCAGCACCAGAAGGGAATAGTTCTCCTGAGAGGTAGAGCTGAGCTCCTTGATGTGCTCCAGCGTCGCCATGGACTGCTCCAGGGGGCGGGTGATCTCCTCCTCCACGATCTCCGGGCTCTGGCCCGGATAGGTGGTCATGATCATCACATAGGGGAAGTCCATGTTTGGGAACAGATCCGGCGTCATTCTGGTAAACGCCACCACGCCCAAAATAATGACCGCCAGCACGGCCACGAATATGGTCAGGGGTTTTCTTACGCTGAATTTGGACATAGGGCGGATACCTCGTTATCTCAAATGGTCGCACGCATGTCTGTTGCACGATCGTATTAAAATCCACCGAAATCATATCACAGAAGCGACCCCCCGGCAACCGCCGCCGCCGAACTTTCACAATTTGTTTATAATTCCGGCAGAGCCTGCCAGATCAGCGCTTCCAACAATTGTCTTTACAACATCCCGGCGGATATGATAGAATAAGAACAGATTTTCTGTGCGTGCACGGAAGAGCCCACATAACAAAGAGGACCCCATTAGGAAAGGAAGATCGTCATGGCCAGAAAAACGACCGAGACCGATAATGGACAGTCCGCAAAAAAGAGCGGCATCCTGACAAATCCCATCCGCAACCTGACCGTCACAGCGACGCTGTGCGTGATTCTGAGCGTGGCCTTTCTGGCCTTCCCCTACTTTGTCCGGGATTACAGCGGTTATGTGATAGGCGGCCTCATCTGCGCCATCGGCTTTGCCTATACCGTCATCTATTTCCTGCGCAAGCCCGTCAGCGGCATCTACCGGACGGAGTTTGCCGCGGGACTGGTGATCCTGGCGGCGGGCGTCTATGTCATCATCGCCAGCCTCCGGCCCGACGCCACCGGCATCAGCATCACCCTGCGGCTCATCGTCACTGCGCTCGGCATCCTGATGGCGGTGGACGGCGTTTTGAAGCTCCAGTACACGCTGGATCTGGCCCGGATGCGGTTCGACGCCTGGTGGCTGGGCCTGTTCACGAGCCTGCTCGGCCTGGCGCTGGGCATCCTGACCGCCGCCGGTCTGGTGGACGATTTCGGCGTGCGCCTCGGCGTGGGCGACGGGAACTTCCTCAGCGCCATGCTGATCCTGGGCGTGGCCTTCATCGTCAACGCCGTGCTGGACGTGATCACCGTGACGCTGATCGCCGTGCGCAACCACATCGCGGCGAAGGAGGCGGCCACCGCGGCCGCCGCGCCCACGTCTCCGGCCGAACCGGCGGCCCCGGCGGCTCCCGGCGGTTATTATGCCCCGACCGCCCCCGCGCCGGTATCCGCTCCCTCCGCCGACACGCCCGACCCCGGCAGCCGGTCGTAAAACGGTCGGCGCCGCTTCAAAGCCCGGCAGTCATGCCGGGCTTTAAAATATTGCTTGTAAAATCTCCCTGGAGCGAATATAATATATAAAGTGTATATGAAGGCATTCCGCACATACAACATATTGGGGTTTGAATCATGACAGCATCATTTGACGAATACCTGGTCCCGGGCAAACGGGGCTATCTCATCGGCATCGGCGGCGTATCCATGGCGCCTCTGGCGGAGGTCCTCCACGGAGAGGGGCTCGTCATCTCCGGCAGCGACATGCAGCGCAGCGACAAGGTGGTCCATCTGGAGAGCCTGGGCATCCGGGTGAACATCGGCCACAACGCCGGGAACATAAACACCGGCTATGACTTCATCGTCCGCACCGCCGCCGTCCGGGACGAGAACCCGGAGATCCACGCGGCGCGGGAGATGGGTATCCCCGTGTTCGAGCGGACCCAGGCCTGGGGCGCGCTGATGAAGCGGTACAAAAACGCCCTGTGCATCGCGGGCACCCACGGCAAGACCACCACCACCTCCATGTGCACCCACATCCTCATGGCGGCGGAGAAGGACCCCACCGTCAT
>CANRDC010000145.1 GCA_947629245.1 uncultured Oscillospiraceae bacterium
TCGCTCAGCACACGGTACAGGATGATCATGGTCAGCATCCCGGGGAACATGCCCAGGATGAGCATGAAGCGCATCAGAGGCCCGCGCAGCTTAAAGCGGAAACGGGACAGGGTGTAGCTCATGCACAGCTGAATGATCGTCTGCAGCACCGCGCAGGCGAGGGCGATGATGAAGGTGTTGAGATACCAGCGCTTAAAATCGGAGTTCCAGAGGTTTATGTAGTTCTGCCAGCCCCATTGATGAGGGATGACGTAGCCCACCTGGTACGTGGATTCCACCCGGAAGGACTGGAGGGTGATGAATACGAAGGGGATCAGCCAGATGATACTGATAATGGTAAGGAGAGCGTAGATGGCGGTATTGCTGACGCGGTTGAGCGTCCGCAGACCCATATGCCGTTTTTCATTCATCACTGGTAATCCTCCTCATTCTTGATAGACGGAAGCACGTTGTAGACCACCAGGGAGATGACCGCCACCACCACGAACACCATGATGCCGACCACAGAAGCCAGATAATACTGGGAATCGGCACCGGTGGTGATCTTGAACAGCCACGTGATCAGCAGGTCCGTGTAGCCCACCGAGCCCGCCGCGCCCGAGGCGGCCGGATTCGTTGGCGCGCCTCCTGTGAGCAGGTAGATCACGTTGAAGTTGTTCATGTTGCCGGTGAAGCTGGTGAGCAGATAGGGTCCGGTGATGAACAGCATATAGGGCAGGGTGATCTTCCGGTACTGCTGCCAGGCGTTGGCGCCGTCGATGCGGGCGGATTCGTACAGGTCCGCCGGGATGTTCATCAGGATGCCGGTGGTGATCAGCATCAGATAGGGTATGCCTATCCAGATGTTGATCAAGATGACCGTGACGCGGGCCCAGGTGGGGTCCTCCCAGAATGGCAGCGGTTGTTTGATCCACCCAAGATCGATCAGCGACAGGTTGATCAGGCCGTTTCTGGCGAACATCTTGGACACGTACAGCAGGGAGATGAACTGGGGGATCGCCACCGTCATGACCAGGATGGTACGCCACATCTTCTTAAGACGTATGCCCTTCTTGTTGATCATCATGGCCACGCCCATGCCCAGGAAGTAGTTGGTAAAGGTGGCCAAAAATGCCCAGATCAGCGTCCAGGTAAGGATCTCTCCGAAGGTAGCGGAATAGGACTGGCCGCCGCCGTTGCCGCCCGACCAGGACAGCAGCGTATTGAAGTTATCCAACCCCACCCAGGAAAACAGGTTGTTGGAATAGCCGTTGTGGGCGCCGTCATAGTTGGTGAAGGCCACCAGGATCATGAACACGATGGGCAGCACCGTGAACACCAGGATGCCTGTCATGGGCAGCGCCAGCAGCGTCTTATAGAACTGCTCATCCACCATGGAGCGCAGGTCCTCTTTGTCGGACTTGAGCTTCTTGCCGGAGCGCAGGATCTGCTCGGCCAGCTTGTTCTGCTTCACATTCACCCGCCAGGTGTAAATAAAGGCGATGATGAAGAAGATGGTGAGCACGCCGTAGAGCAGGATCTTGAAGGAGTTGTCGTTATAGACGGTGGTATAGGTGTCCAGGATGGCGTTGTACTCGCTGGTGGGTCCCACCTTGCCAAGGCTCGGCAGCATGCTCAGCCAGTGGGCACCGCCGAAGATCATGTACACGATGAATACGACCTCAAAAAGCAGGAACAAGAGCCCCCGCAGGATCTGGCCTCTGGCCAGGTTGCCGAAGCCCATCACCACATAAGAGGTCTTTGTTTTCCAATCCCCGTGGGCGAAGGTCCCGCCGATGTCCTTCAGCTCGTTTCCCAGGCCCACAACGCCATTTTTTATGTACTTGCCGATATTGGCGAAGAGGTGGCCGATGCCACGGGGGATCGCGGCAAGCAACGACGTCAGCTTATATGTGAATCTCTGCCCCTTGGACAGGCGCAGATATTCCAGGTCGCTGTATTGTTTCATTTAATCACCCCACTTAAATAAAATTGACCGGAGCCGGTAAGGCGGCTCCGGCCAATCGCCGAGAAATTCAGATCAGGCCAAAGTCACATATTTGGATGGCTTTGGTTCGTCAGGTCACTTCACCAGGGTCACGCCAGCGGCGGCGGCCATGGAGTCCTCATACTTCTGCAGAGCGGCCTGCAGGGCATCGTCGGAGCCATCGCTGGCCTTGATGTCGGTGGTGATGACCTTGGCGATATCCCACCAGTTGCCCGGGATGGTGGGCTGGGGGACAGAGTAGACGTTCTGCTCGTTCAGAGCGGTCAGGGTCGGGTCAGCCTGCACGGCGGGATCCGCCTGCGCCTCAAGGTTGGAGGGACCCCAGCCGAACTCGGTGAACCGGGCCAACTGGCAATCCTTGTTGGTCAGGTACTGGGCCAGCTGGTTCAGGGCGGCGCCCTTCACGGCGTCGTCCTGGGGCTTCACGCCCAGCAGCTTGCAGCCGTTGTAGGAGCCGATGTGATAGCTCTCGCCGTCCACCTCGAAGGAGGGCAGGTCGGCAACGCCGAAGTTGTCGCCCAGCTGCTCCGCGATGGTGGCATAGTTCCAGGTGCCAGTGACGACGACAGCGGAGCCGCTGGCGAAGTCGGCGGTGGAGGAGTTAACGTAGCTGGGAGAAGAGACCACCTTATAGATGCCCTTGGCAGCGATCAGGCCGTTTTCGGAGTTGAAGTCGTCGTCCAGGGTGTAGTTCTCGTTGTCCTCGGTGGCCCACTCGTTGTGGCAGCCAGTGCCGAAGAAGAAGCCGGCGTTGTACCAGGCGTTCTCCAGCTCATAGGAGATGTTCTTGCCCGCGGCCTCGCAGTCGGCGATGATGGCCTCCAGGCTGTCCACGTCCTC
>CANRDC010000146.1 GCA_947629245.1 uncultured Oscillospiraceae bacterium
TGCTGGTGCTGTACATCATCACCAAGCAGGACGAGGGCACCTACAAGATCATATGGCTGCTGCTGGTGCTGACCTTCCCCCTGCCCGGCGCGCTCCTCTACCTCATCTTCGGCGACAAGCGCACCACCCGCCCCCTGCGGAAAAAGCTGGCGGAGGCAAAAGCGCTGCCGGCCTGGCCGGACGGGTCCGCGCCCCTCTATGAAAAGCTCTCCGCCGAGGCGCCCCGGGCGGCGCAGACCTTCCGCACGGTCCAGAACGCCACGGGCTTTCCCCTGCGGCCCAACCGGGAGGCGGTCTATTATCCTCTCGGCGACGACATGTTCCCGGTGATGCTGGAGGAATTGGAGAAGGCGGAGAAATTCATCTTCGTGGAGTACTTCATCCTGGAGGACGGGCGCATGTGGGACTCCATGGTGGAGGTCATGGCCCGCAAGGCCGCCCAGGGCGTGGACGTGCGGGTGCTGTACGACGACCTGGGCAGCATCGGCACCTATTCCTGGAAAAACGCCGGGGCTCTCGCGAAAAAAGGCATCCGCGTCGCCCCCTTCAATCCCTTGCTGTTCATCAAGGGCACCCTCAACTGCCGGGACCACCGGAAGATGCTCATCATCGACGGGAAGGTGTCCTTCTCCGGCGGCGTGAATCTGGCGGACGAGTACATCAACCACATCGAGCGCTTCGGCCACTGGAAGGACATCGGCTTCAAGCTCACCGGCGAGGCCGTGGGCATCTATAAGCGCATGTTCGCCGCGTTCTGGAACGCCTTCGCCCACGACGACCCCATCCCCGACGAGTTCCTGACGCCGCCCGAGGCCCCGGCGCCGGACGCGCCGAAGGACGGCATGGTGCTCAGCTACTACGACTCCCCCCTGGAGAGCTACGCCGTGTCGAACGAGCTTTTTATCGACCTTCTCAGCCAGGCCAAGAACTACGCCTGGTTCTATACCCCCTATCTCATGCCCGGCGACGCGCTGCTGGGGGCCTTCGTCCGGGCCGCCCGCCGGGGCGTGGACGTGCGTATCATCATGCCCGGCATCCCGGACAAAAAGCTGGTCTACCGCATGGGCCGGAGCTTCTATCCCGTGCTGCTGGAGGCGGGCGTGAAGATCTACGAATACACCCCCGGCTTCGTCCACGCCAAGGCCAGCGTCGTGGACGACGCGCTGTGCACGGTGGGCACGGTCAACCTGGACTACCGGAGCCTGTTCCTGCACTTTGAGAACAACTCCCTGTTTTACCGGGCCTCGCTGCTGCAGGACCTGAAGGCGGATTTCCTGGCCACCCAGGCCAAGTGTCGGGAGCGGACGCCGGACAACATCGACAAGGGCTTCGGGCACTGGATCGTCGACGGCGTACTGCGCATCTTCGCGCCGCTGTGCTGACGGCCCGACGCCGGACAAGCAAAGATAACCCCCGTGACCGCCCGGTCACGGGGGTTGCCGTATGCTCCGGGGAAGCTTGTCATACCTGCCTTTTGTTCATATTCAGCACGCCAAGGAGGATAAATATCACCACAGAAACGGCGGCGGCAAGGACGGCTTTCCCATAAGCTCCCGTTCCCTCCGCGCCGGACAGCATAGACGCGGCGCTCATCAACCGCGCGGGCGAATAAGCCCCCGCCTTTGGTATGAAGCGCAGCAGATACGCAAGCGCCGCGACCCCGCCCGTACACAGGGCAACGCCCGTATTATTTTGCAGCAACGACGAAAACAGCACGAGAAGGCTGCACACCCACACGCCGAACAGCCACCACAGCGCCGCCGCCGTAAATAAATGCTTCGCGATACCGTTGTCCCAGAAATATGCGGTATAGCCATAGGTGATCGCAAAACAAAGGCCGTAGCCCAGCGTCCACAGGGAGAAAAGCAGCGCGGTCTTCGCCAGTACGACCTTATATCTCGCCAGACCCTTTGTGAGTGCGAGCAGTAATGTCCCGGATTTATATTCTTTTGTAAAACTGTCGCTAAAAATCAGCACAAAGGCAATAAGCGCAATCGGAATATTCTTAAAAAATTGCGTCCAAGATGTCATCGCATCCACTTGAACATTTGTGACGGTCAATCCGCTTTCTACCAAGGAGTCAGTAAACATTTCCATCATCCACGGCGTCAGTTTTGCGATCGCGGGATTCATTACACCGAACAAGGCAAACAACAGCACAAGGATAATGAGCTTGCCTGTCCGTGCGGTTTCCAGATATTCCTTTTTCATAAACGCAAACAGTGTCTTCATTTCGTCGTCTCCAAAAACAGCGATTCAAGCGTCGGTTCGATTCGCTCAATTCTCTGTATAGGTATTCTGTTCTCGGCAACATATCGCATTATGTCAAAGAAACGCTCTTTGCTTCCATGAAAAGTAAGTGAATTTCGTTCTGCGGCTTTGAGGTTGCCAAATGCTTTTATCAATGTGCAGATAGTTTCTTTTTGTTCCGTCTCGATAATAAATCCGTCCGATGGCCGCATACTTCTTAATTCTGCAATCGTTCCTTGCATGGCGATTCTGCCATTGTCCAGAAATGCGACTTCGGTGCAGATACGCTCCACATCGGAAAG